>NZ_JBEWCD010000002.1:1613781-1936537 GCF_040530035.1 Roseibium sp. HPY-6 | reverse complement strand
ACGGATTTCGAAGCCTGGCGGACGGTCATGGCAACCAATCTGGACGGCGTCTTTCTGGTTTCGCAGGCGGCGATCCCATCGCTCAAACAGACCCGCGGTGCCCTGGTCAATATCGCTTCGATATCGGGACTTCGCGCTTCGACACTACGGGTCGCCTACGGCACATCGAAAGCAGCCGTGATCCACATAACGAAGCAGCAGGCGGCTGAGCTTGGCGAATTCGGCGTGCGCGCCAATTGCGTCTGCCCCGGACCGGTGCGAACCAAGCTCGCCATGGCCGTGCACAGCCAGGACATCATCGAAGCCTATCACGATGCCATTCCGCTCAACCGGTATGGGAGCGAGCAGGAAATTGCGGAAGTGATTGAATTCCTCTGCTCAGACAGGGCCAGCTATGTGACCGGTCAGATCATCGCATCCGACGGCGGCTTTGAGAGCACAGGCATCGGTCTACCGTCACTTCGCACATAGGTCCTCACGCCGATGTCGCCAGAAAATGCGCGGCAACCTGGCGTCGATGCGCGCGCGTCCTGTGCTCAAACAGATAAATCCCCTGCCAGGTTCCAAGCATCATGCGTCCCTGGGCGACCGGTATCGATAGCGAAACCGGCATCATCGCCGCTTTTATATGGGCCGGCATATCGTCCGGGCCCTCATAAGTGTGAACGAGGTAGCTCATGCTCGGATGATCGGACGGGGGTACAAGACGTTCGAAAAACGCTTTCAGGTCCACCTGGACGTCAGGGTCCGCATTCTCCTGGATCAACAGCGAACAAGATGTGTGGCGGACGAAAAGGGTCAGCAGACCGTCTTCCACAGCCGCTTCGTTCAACCAGGAGCTTATGGAATGTGTGAACTCATAAAGGCCTTGCCCTTCGGTTTTGAGCGAAAAAACAGTCTGCATTCCAATCCCCGGTTCTCGCGCCATAACTCTTTGCCAAAGGCCTAAGCGATCGACGCGCTGGTTGCAATTTTTACGGTTCGTCGCCATGTGAGATCCTGGAACGCCTTCCACCCGCCTCGACTGGCCCTCGCCTTTAGAAACCGTCATGAAAAATACCCGCCCGAAAGTCATGATCGCCACTCTGGGGACCCGAGGTGACGTACAGCCTTATGTGGCCCTTGCAGGCGCACTGACCGGCCTTGATGCGGATGTTTTCGTCAGCACGGGCGAAGGTTTCGACGACATGATCGAGAGCGCTGGCGCCCGTGCCCGTCCAGTGCCGGTGAACTTTCAAACCCTGTTGCAACAGGCCGAAGTCAAGGCGGCTCTTCATTCGCTTAAGGGCATGATCAAGGCGGCCCGGCACAGCCTCGTCCTGCAGCAGGAGATAGCCACCACCCTTTGGCAAATCGGGTTGGAGGAAAAACCCGACCTCATCCTCTTCAATCTCAAGGCAACAGTCATGACCCTTGTCGGCCGCAGACTGGGCGTTCCGGCGCTGCCGATATCGCTTCAGCCCGTGACCGCGCCGACGGGGTGTTTTCCGCTGCCGCTCTTCGGATGGCCGGATTGTGGGGCTTTTCTCAATCGCAAGAGTTACGGATTGGCACGCCTTCTGATGCAGGCCGGGCTGCGCCCGCTCTACAAGCCGTTGAAAGCCGAGGCGGCACATGAGCTCTCAATGTCCGGTTCGACGATAGACGGTTTCATGCCGGACGGCTCAGATGCCTTGTCGCTACAGGCTTTTTCATCCGCACTTGTGCCGACCCCGGGCGACTGGTCCAAGCAATTCTGGCAAAGCGGATACTGGTTTACCGAGCCAGATCCGGATTATGCACCTCCGGAGGACCTGGCGCGGTTTCTCGCCGAACGCCCGCCACCGGTTTACCTTGGCTTTGGTTCCATGCCGAGCAAAAATCCGGGTGACCTTGCCAGGATTGTCCTTGGCGCACTTGAGACGACGGGACAACGGGCCGTGCTGGCCAAAGGATGGGGCGGGCTCACCGTGGAAAAATTGCCTCCGTCCCTTTCCGGGCACGTCTTCCTGATCGACAAGGCACCACACAGCTGGCTGTTTCCGAAATGCGCAGGTGTCGTACATCATGGCGGCGCCGGCACAACACACGAGGCACTTCGATGGGGCAAGCCATCGCTTGTTTGCCCTGTCTTCGGCGACCAGCCTTTCTGGGGCCAGCAGGTTCATCGGATCGGCGCAGGACCAGCCCCCATTCGGCAGAAAAAACTGACGGTTGAAAGCCTTGCTGCGGCGCTCGAGGCGCTTGAGACACCCGTCTTTCGGCAAGGCGCTGAAGCAGCAAGAGACACAATCGCCACTGAAGCGGGAGCGAGTGGAGCTGCCGAACGCCTTATGACGCTTCTCAACGCATAACCAAGCGCGATGCTTGCGCATGAAACCGTGCGTGGTCTTGGAGAGAGCCGACGACGTTCACCCTTCCCTTTTGCCCTGCGGCCTGACACAACTAACGCAGCAAGCTTTCTTAGAGGGATTCCCGGCCGTGTTTCCAGCCCGCTACACTGTATTTGCCCTTTGCCTTCTCGTTACCTTTTTCACATTCATATTGATGTTCGCCGTCAGCATTCATTTTGTCTGGCCGCTGCTCATCGCCGGTTTCCTGTCACTGCTCGGGTTCTACGACCTGCAACAGACACGCCATGCAGTCTTGCGCAATTATCCCGTGATCGGGCATTTCCGGTTCCTTTTCGAAGCGATCCGGCCGGAACTCAGGCAGTATTTTTTCGAAAGCAACCAGGATGGGCGCCCCTTCTCCCGCGAGCGCCGCTCCATGGTCTATGACCGGGCCAAGAACATTGAGGACGTTCTGCCATTCGGGACGGAACTGGACGTCTATAACGAGCACTATGGCTGGGTGAACCATTCCATCACGCCGCAGCCGGAGAATCATGAGGAACTCAGGGTCACCATCGGTGGCCCAGACTGCAAACAGCCTTACTCTGCATCGCTATACAACATATCCGCGATGAGTTTCGGCTCGCTCTCCGGCAACGCCATCCTGGCGCTCAACAAAGGAGCGAAGGCGGGCCACTTTTATCACGACACCGGCGAAGGCAGCGTTTCGCGCTATCACCGCGAAGGCGGCGGCGACCTCGTCTGGGAGCTCGGGAGCGGTTACTTCGGATGCAGGGCCGCCGACGGCACCTTCGATCCGGAAAAGTTCAAGGCGCAGGCAAGCAATCCCCAAATCAAGATGATCGAAATCAAGATGAGCCAGGGCGCCAAGCCGGGCCATGGCGGCGTGTTGCCCGGCCCGAAAGTGTCGGAGGAGATTGCCGAAGCACGCGGTGTTCCCGTTGGCGAGGATTGCATTTCTCCAGCGTCTCATTCGGCGTTTTCGACACCGATCGAACTTCTGGAATTCATCAAGACGTTGCGGGACCTTTCCGGCGGGAAACCGGTTGGCTTCAAGCTTTGTATCGGTCACCGCTGGGAGTTCATGGCAATCGTCAAGGCCATGCTGAAAACAGACATAAAACCGGATTTCATTGTCGTTGACGGTGCTGAAGGCGGCACGGGAGCGGCGCCGATCGAATTCGCCAACAGGCTCGGGACGCCGCTCCTGCAGGGGTTGCTCTTCGTTCACAACAGCCTGGTCGCCACCGGCATCCGCGATGACATCAAGCTGGGTGCCAGCGGCAAGCTGATCAGCGCATTCGACATTTCAGGCACCATGTGTCTCGGCGCGGACTGGGTGAACTCTGCACGTGGTTTCATGTTCGCGGTCGGCTGCATCCAGTCGCAGAGTTGCCACACAAACCGCTGCCCGACAGGCGTCGCGACCCAGGACCCGAAGCGCCAGCAGGCGCTTGTCGTGCCGGACAAGGCGGAACGCGTTACCAATTTCCACCGCAACACGCTGAAATCACTGATGGCCTTTACGGCGGCAGCGGGCCTGAAACATCCAAGTGAATTCAGGCCGGAACACTTCTTCTTGCGTGGAGGCGCGCGCGAGATCATGTCTGCGAACACCGCCTTCACCTGGCTGAGAAAAGGCGCGCTTCTGGACGAGGCGCACGACCTTCCCGGCTACTCCGCGTTCTGGGCCATGGCCGATCCGGAGAGTTTCCAGCCGACAAAATCCCTCGACGCCGCCAAGATGCTCAGCCATCACAGAACGCATCATTGATCGGTTTGCCGTTCGACCTTTTGCCTAGTCAATTGCAATTCAGCCTGCAAACCAAATGCTCCTAAATGAAGTGGACCGGCGGATCGCTCCGCCGGTCCATCAGCTCAGACTGTCTGGTCAACCTACGCTTTGGGCACGTCGTCCTGGACAGGCTCGATGGCGGGTGTCTCGGGAGCTGCAATCGCTTCCGCATCAACGCCATTCGACGGAGTGTCCTGCTTCTCCGCTTCGGGAGCAGCAGCAGGCGCTTCGCCAATACCGGCGGTCAGCCCCGAAAGTCCTGATCCGTCCAGACCGACTTCCTTCATCATCGCGTCCAGAAGCGGTGCCTGCGAACGGTACTTCAGAGCGGATGAGACCATCTGGTCGGCGAGGTTTCCACCTCCGGAACCGTTCGGTCCAGCGCCATTTGCAGCCCCACCGACGCCACCGGTCATGCCATCGACCTGGATGATCTTGATGCCGTCGATCTGCTCCATCGGCTTAACGCTTTCAGCAATGATCTGAGGCAACTGCTCCAGAAGCTTGACACGGACCTGCATCGCGATCTGGTCCGGTGACAGAAGGTTCGCAGCCTCGTTGATCGCACGCTGGCCTGCGGCCTCCACTTCATACAGCGCCTTCTCGGCTTCCGCGCGCAGCTTGTCGGCTTCTGCAGAGCCCTGTGCCTCAATACGAAGCTTTGCAGCCTCGGCTTCAGCCGCGATCCGGACAGCTTCTGCGTGGTCGGCAGCCGCCTGCTTCTGCGCTTCAGCGCCAACGGTCACGGCGACAGCGTCCATTTCAGCCGCCTTGCGCGCTTCGATCAATTCGATCTGCTTGTCACGCTCGGCAACCTCGGTCTCGCGGGCTGTGGTGACCTGCTCGGCGGCGCGCGCGGCGATTGCCCGCGCCTCATCGGCCTCGGCCTCCGCCTCGGACTTTTCGCGCGACTTGGCGGCAACGGCGATGTCGCGATCCTGCTCGGCGAGTTCGATCAGCTTCTGCTTGTCGACATTCGCCGCCTCGACGGTGCGCTCCTTTGAGATCTCCCGCTCACGCACCTGCTGGTCCATGGCGATCTGACGCTCGGTGACCGCCTGATTGGATTCAATGTCCTTTTCCTTGACCTTCTGGCTTGCCAGGATCTTGGCCTCTTCGGCCTCACGCTCACGCTCTGCCTGCTGCTTGGCAATCAGCGAGGATTGCTCTGCCCGGCGGATCTCGATCTCGCGCTGCTGCTCCAGCTTTGCGAATTCTTCCTCGCGGGTGATCTGCAGGCGCTCCTGCTCTGCTTCCAGGTTCTTGCGCTGGATCAGAACTTCGGTTTCCTGCTCGATGTCGTTGCGCTTCTTGCGGCGCTCCTCAATCTCCTGCGTGAGCTTGGTGAGACCCTCGGCGTCAAAGGCGTTTTCCGGATTGAAGTACTCGCGGTTGGTCTGGTCGAGACCGGTCAGCGAGACGGATTCCAGTTCAAGACCGTTTTTCAGAATGTCTTCCGAAACAGCAGCCTGCACCTTTTGCACGAAGTTCACGCGCTGCTCGTGCAGCTCTTCCATCGCCATCTCAGCGGCAACCGCGCGCAGCGCGTCGACAAACTTACCTTCAACCAGTTCGCGCAAGGCTTCCGGTTTCATCGTCCGCTGGCCAAGGGTCTGCGCTGCGTTGGCAATCGATTCAATCGTCGGCTGCACGCGCACATAGAACTCGGCCAGCACGTCGACACGCATGCGGTCTCTCGTGATCAGCGCCTGATCGTTGGAACGGCGCACTTCAAGGCGCAGCGTGTTCATGTTGACCGGAATAACGTCGTGCAAGACGGGCAGCACCAAGGTACCGCCATTCATGATAACGCGCTGACCGCCGAAACCGGTCCGTACGAAAGAAACTTCTTTTGAGGATCGGCGGTAGAGACGTGAAATGATCAAACCGATGGCAAGCAGTGCTACAAAGGCAATGCCGACCAGAATTAAAATGCTTATGAGTTGGTCCATAACTAACAACTCCCTTTTTCTTTGATGAAATTTTTGAGCCCGGCACCAGGCTCAGTCGCCGGCGCCGGTCAATGTCGCATTCGTATTGCGGATCGCGGTAAAATGCGGCCCTTTTTGCCGGACAACGATGATGTCCGTTCCCTGCTCCAACTCTTCGCCGTCAACATCCGGCTCGACGAGCAGATAATGGTTCTGGCCGGAGGCGTCCTTCAGACGTGCCTGAGCTGGCAAGCCTGACTTCGCGTGTCCTTGAACGATCACCGCAGGCTTGCCAACGAAAGTCTGCCGCGACACAGCATCGCTTTCGTCTTTTGGCATCACCTTGGACAGTCCGAGCGCTGTAACCCTGGTAAAGGGGAGAGCGCCCGCAAACGCCCCGGCAGAGGCGAGAATGCCCGGCAAGAGAAATCCGGTGACCGATTGCACCAGGCTTTGCAGGACATATCCGGCCAAACCAAATCCGGTGAGAAAGATCACCAGAATGATTAGCGCCGGCACCCGCCCGAAGCACAACCAGCCAAGGATCTGACTGAATATGCCCTGCCCGGCCGGCCCGGTAACCTCAGTGCCGGCGGCAACCGTTTCCAGATCGCCGGGAAGCGCTCCGCCGGATATTTCCGCATCGAAGTCCGGTGCATCCATATCCGGCAGATCCGCATCAGGCAGATCCACCTCGGGAAGCAGGCTGTCGATCATGCTCGACAGACCAAGTCCCATCAGCGTGCCGACGCCTTCTGCTAGCGCAATTGCGATCATCAATCCAAGAGCGACCGCGAACGGCGTGTTCGGCCCGGCTAGGATAAAGTCGACCATGATCAGCCGTCTTTCGCCGATGCCTTCAATGCTGCAAGGCGTTCGGACACCCTGTTCTTGCGCGCCAGATCTTCCAGCTCAGCCAATTTGGTCACATCGGCTTTGTCTGTTGCCAGACCGCCCGGGAGACCTGTGGCCCCCTTCATGACGCGATCGAACGCCTCTTCCGCCTTGCGGGTTTTACCTTCGACGCTGTCTTTCGGTGCGGCAGCCCCAAAACCAGCGCTGTCAGTTGAGCTCTGCTGCTGGGCGCGGCGAAAGTTCTCGAGTTCCGCTTCCATCTCGCGCTTGCGTGCCTGAAGCGCACTTATGTAGCCCTCAAGTTCTTTCTCTTCGCGGCTTGCATCGGCGACAGCTGCTTCGAGCACTGGGATCTGTACTTCCAGATCCAGCTGGCGCGCAATGGCAGCTTCGGCGAGATCGTCACGGCCTTCTTTCACGGCAAGGGCTATCTGGCCCTGCAGTTCTTCGTGGCGCGACGTTGTTTCCCCCAGCCGTGTATTGGCCAGATGCTTGTTCGCCAGGACGCCTGCCAATTCATCACGTACCTGATCCACGGCCCGGTCCACTTCCCGGGTCGCTTCGGCCATGACCGTTTCGGGGGAAGTGTTTTCAATGGAGTCCACCAACTGGTTCACACCGCCGGAAACCAGACGCTTTACGCGTGCAACGAGACCTTCTGCCATCTTTCCTTCCTTTCCGTTCTACTTTTGAAATTCAATAAATTTGTCTAGTCCAAACGAACCGAGGCACGAGCAAGTTCTTTTGCGCCACAGCCTTCAATTTCACTTCGTCATCCAGCCATTGTGGCTATTCTTCAATCGTCCCTGCTCTGACGCTTTTGATCGAGCAGTCGCGCTACTTCCAGGATCGGCGCCAGTCTCTTGTTCATCAGCTCCGGGTCATAGGTCCGGCTTGGTGTGGTCAGTCCGAGATCGAATATTTCTTCAATAAGCGAAAACAGTTCAGCGGAGAGCGCCGCTTCAAACCGAACAAGGTCCTCTTGGTCATTTTCCGGCCCCGGTGCTGAAGCAATCAGCTCTGACAGCATTTCAGGCAAACGCTCATACAGCTTCATGACAAAGTCGGACCTGTGCCCGACTTCCCGCTGCAACTGCCGCAACCCTTTCTCGGCTGGGCGCGCCATGGAGCGTAGCAGGTCTTCGCAGGCTGCAACATCCTGAACGCCCTCCTCGCGCTCACGTGCGGCCTTCAGGATTTCCCGCATTTTGTCGCTCGGCGTCCTGGCGCCCTGAACCTCGTAGCCAGCCAGGAATGCCACGTCGTCGTCACTTAACCTGACACTGATCGGAATACTCTTGGGCATGCGCCTCACCAATCGTCTTCGTTTGTATCGATACGTCTACATATGTATACAAAAGTTTTCACTTGTCAAGAAAAATCGACCAGTAGATGCGAATGACGGCAATGCACCTGCGCATTTGTAAGGCGGTTTTCAAGGTCTTGCATTGTCGAAAATCACACTATGACCGTCTGCGCGAACGGTGCGCTTGAACTGCATTTGCACCCTCAGCCTCGCCAATCGCGCAACCGAAGACGCCGGTATACCGGTCTGCCGTCAAATGAGAAAAAGGCCTGGTTCAGATACTCTCGGCAAGTCCGGCGACAAACTCGCCGGCCTCATGCGAGCGGACCACCGCATGGCGGACGAGATCATCGAAGTGCCCCGCAAAGAGCTGAACGTGACGCGTATTCGAAAAGGCGAGATACCGTTGACCGAGATACAGCGCGGCCCATTTCTGGCCGAAAACCGTAAACGGAGACGAATAGCGATCGGTTGCGCCAAACAGATGTAATCTGAGCGATGGATACAGATCAGAAAGGCTTTGGCCCATGACCAGAAGCTGCTCACGCCGCACTTCCGCGGACAGCCCGGACCAGAGTCCCTCGCCGCGCGCGAAGGCTTCCAGAGCTTCCCGGGACAATGAAATTTCCATGTCGGTTTCGGCGCGGTGCAGCAGCGCTTGCTGGTCCCTCGTTCCTGTGATGGCCTGGTCCGCCGTGCGCAGGGTTTCACCCGCATACTCGTAGGACAGAATAGCGTCTGTCTTCAGGACATCTGGCAGATTGGCCGGTACATGGCGGATCTTCGCGCCAACGGCGTCGCGGAACCATGCCAGGAGATGTTCATCGACAGGATGGCGGTCGGTTTCGGCGACCTGCACGGCCTGATCGAGGATTTCCGCGGCTGCGCCGCGATGTGTCGACAAACCAAGCAACCAGTCGGCAGACACGCCCAGCGCTGTTGAAATCGACGCGAGCGCCTGACCGTTTGGCAGGCGCGGGGCATCTTCCGACAAGAGCTGTGAGACGGTCGACCGATCAAGATTGGCGCCGCGCGCCAGATCACTGCGGTTCATATCCCGGCTGCGGATCGCGTCGGAAAGCCGTTCACGAAACAATACTGCGCGTTCTCGCTTGTCCATGCGTGAGTATTGTCAGCCGCGTTTTGGAAAATCAACAGCATGCTGAACCTAATCAACGATCCGCGTGACGGACCATTCCTCACCACGAACGCAAGGCGCGGAGGGTCGGCGTTTTCTTTGTCATATGACCTTCCATTCGCATCGCAAGCCTGTCGAGCAGTTCAACTGCCTCGTCAACCGCAGGCCCCTTGTTCAGCATCACACATTCGGCCCGCGCAGCCATAGCCGCGTCGGTCATATCGCCTCGGGACGGACTGCCGAATTTCACAAGGCTTTCCAGAACCTGAGTGGCCCAGATCACCGGCGTGCTGGCGGCTTCGCAGATCCAGAGGATTTCTTCCTGCATTTCGGCAAGTCGTTCAAAGCCGATCTCCGAAGCAAGATCCCCTCTTGCGATCATGATGGCCAGCGGTCTGCGAACGCTCGCACGGGCGATCAGAGCCGGCAGATTTTCCACTGCCTCGGGACGCTCGATCTTGGCGACGATACCAAGTGGCTTGTCGCTCAGCTTCATGGCCTGCAACGTGTCTTCCAGGAGGTCGATATCATCCGGTCCGCTCACGAAGGAGTAGCCAATCATGTCGGCCAGGGCGACGACTGTTTTCAGATCACCCTTGTCCTTGTTGGTCAGTGGTGAAATGCCGAGTGAGGTGTCGGGAAGATTGATCCCCTTGTTGGGTTTGATTTTTGCGCCGCCGGCCTTTGACCGGTTTACCTCAACAATGGCTTCGCCATTTGAGACGCTCTTTACGGCGCCTTCCAATTTGCTGTCGTCGTACAGAACCCTGTCGCCAACAGTCAGCCGCTCCACCATTTGCGGCAACGACACGCTTGCGCTGACCATGATTTCCGGGTGTGCGCCAAGCTTCGACGATAATACAAGGCGAAAACGGTCTCCTGGAACCAGCTTGGGAACTTTCTTGACGCTGAAGACGGATTCAATTCGGATCTTGGGACCGGCAATGTCCATCAGGATCCTGACGTCTTTGTTTTCCTTCCTGGCTGCCGCGCTCACCTGCTCGGCCATCTTGCGCCAGACGAAGGGATTGTCGTGTGCACAGTTTATCCGGGCGACGTTCATGCCCTTTCGAACGAGCCGGCGCAAGAGCCTGCTGTCTTCTGCAGCTTCACTTGGTAATGTCACCATGATTCGGCTTCTGCGGTTCACCGGCTTTGGACCGAACAGTTCTGCGGTCACCCGATCAAGATGATCTTGACCGCTGAAGAAGTCTGCATCGGTCTCAAAAGACGCATCCTGCGCCTGCCCTGTCATAGCGGAAAGCGCCGCGAGCACCGCGTCGAAAGTCGGCATCACGCGGCTCTCCAATCGGCCCATGGACGACAGACCGTGACACATCAATCGGCGTTGAAGAGATCTGATATCGTGCCGGCGCAGGCTGATATAGTGAGCCAAATTGATAATTTCCGGCTGGTGTTCCCCAGGACCAAAACCGGCGAGAAGTTTCGATGCATCGCGTAAGACGTGTGTCCGCAAAGCCATCACGTCCCTGAAAAGTGCTTCTAGCTCACTGGCAACGCTGCCTGATTGTCTTTCAGCCAGCGCGGCGCTGTCTTCGATTGCGGATCCATTGTGCCGTAAATCCATCGAAGGACTCCCCACTTATACCGGAAACGTATGTCGCTTCCGTACCCTGCCCCTCGCCTGGCAAGTATACTCTGTTATGTGGCGCTCAATTATGACGCGTATCAATTTGGCCTTTCAACGCATTGCCAAAACGCGCAAATCTGGTGAAATAAAGCGCCGCTGACCCGACGCACCGAACGAGGAAACCATGGCTGAAAACGACACGGCAGGCCGTTCTACGGAAGGCATGGTCGACTACAATGCAAATTCGCTCGTGCAGAAGCAGCACGCGATGGGCAATCATGAACGCATCGCTGACCTTGCAGGCCGTGTCTCGCACTTGCCGGCTCCCCTCAATTTCACCGATTTCGGCTGTGGCCCCGGGCAAAGCACCATCGAAACTGCCCGGCCAGCACTGACAACCTGGCAGGCAGTAGATGTGGCAAAGCCGATATCAATCTGTTTCGCGGATCAACCCGGCAACGACTGGGACGCGCTCATGGCGCTTATCAATAGTGAAACCGGCTTATTGGGGGGCGATCCACCGCCTCGAATAGAGACTGCCGTTGGATCGTTTTATGACCGCATGCTGGATGACAATTCCGTCTCTCTCGCCACCTGTTTTTTTGCCAGCCACTGGCTAAGCGTATCCAGGCCCTATGACGCGCCGGACACCGTCTGGTTCGCGGATCTGACGGGCGAGGCACGACGCGAAATGTGGCGGGCAGCCGAAGCGGACTGGACAAGGTTTCTTCAAATGCGGGCACAAGAAATTCGCTCCGGCGGATACCTTTTTGTCTCAACGCTTGGAGCGGTGCCTGAAGCGGGTGAAATCAACGACACTGCAGCTTCTGGCCGCGGCGTTTACCGCGCTTTGCAGATAGTCACCAAGTCCATGGTGGATGAAGGTTTGCTGGATAGGAAACGAGCGGAAAGCTTCGTTTTCGGACTGTGGTTCATGACCGAGGCAGAGGCGCGCCGGCCGTTTGAGACCAACCCGGACCTTCAGGACGCCTACGAGATCGATATCATTGCCGTTTTGCCCGTCGATGGCGGCGGAGATCTCTTTGCAGGTCATCTCGACGATCCGGCGGAATATGCCCGGCAATATGCGGGATATACGAGAGCCTTTGCAGCGAGCTCTCTGCGCAAGCAGCTTTTCGAACCCACTTTGGGCGCCGGCAAGGATACAAAGTGGCTGGAAGACGAATTTTTCAGGCAATTCGAGGAGCTTTACCGCGAAAAAACAACGGCCTACGCGCTGGAACAGTGGCATCTGAGTGTTGTTTTGAAACGTAATTAATGTCCCTTCGGCCTTTCGATGCTGCCTGAATACTTGCTATTCAGCTGCGCTGAGCGCGAGGAAACCGCCCGACTGCCGCTCCCACAGCGCGGCATAAAGCCCGCCGCGGGCCAACAAGTCGCGATGGGTGCCTTCCTCAACAATCATCCCCTTGTCCATGACAACCAGCCGGTCCATTGCCGCAATTGTCGACAGACGATGGGCGACCGCGAGGGTGGTCCGGCCTTCCATGACTGTAGCAAGGTTCTGCTGGATTGCGATTTCAGCTTCGCTGTCGAGTGCGGACGTCGCCTCGTCGAGGATCAGAATGGGTGCGTTTTTCAAAAGCACCCGGGCAATGGTGATGCGTTGCCGTTGGCCGCCCGAAAGCTTAACGCCCCGATCACCGACATGCGCATCAAGTCCCTCGCGCCCCTTGCTGTCCTTTTGCTCGCTAATGAAGTCAAGCGCCTCGGAAGCTTGTGCAGCCGCGCGGATTTCCTCGTCGCTCGCGTCAGGCTTGCCGTAGCGAATGTTGTCTCTGATAGACCGGTTCAGAAGCGAAATGTCCTGCGTCACGACGCCTATCTGGCTGCGGAGTGATGTTTGCGTGACGTCTCTGACGTCCTGTCCGTCGATCCTGATACTGCCTCCTGAAACATCGCGTAGCCGCATGAGCAACGAAATGACGGTGGATTTGCCCGCGCCAGAAAGCCCTACGAGGCCAACCCGTTCGCCCGGCTCGATCGACAAGCTGAAGGCGTCCAACACCGCCTTGCGGTCCTTGCGATAGGCAAAGGAGACATTGTCAAATCCGATCCTGCCGTCTTCGACCCTCAGCGCAACCGCGCCCGGCCGGTCCTTAATCTCAGGCTGGCTGGTCATGATCGGCATTGCGTCCTTGATCGTTCCCAGCGTGCTCGTGATCGACTGGCCGACACCAATAAAGCTGGAGGATGCCGCCGACAGTGCACGCGTAACCGTCAGGCCGGCAACAAAGTCGCCGATCGTGACCCAGCCGCCCGTCATGCCCCAGAATCCGATCACCACGACGGACAGGATCATCAGCACATTGAGGAAATAGACGCTGCTGTCCGTTAGTATGTAAGCCCTGTTTTCACTATGGCGCGTGTCGATCGTTTCCCCGATGACCTTGCGGATGGCGCCTGCCTCTGAATCTTCCGCCGCAAAGAGCTTGACCATCGCTATATTGGAATAGACGTCGGTCATTGCTCCCGTGGCGCGGGAGTTCGCCGCCGCGACCTTTGCAGACCGCTTCATGTACGTTGGAACAGCGAGCCAGGCGACCAGCGTGTTGGCGACAATCCAGACAAAAACCGGCAAAGCCAGTGGCCATGACAGTGCCACGAGCAACAAAAGCGATCCGCCAAACTGAATCACAAGAAAAGGGATCCGCTCGATTGCGAGCATCATCTGGCGATGGACGGACATTGTCACCTGCGCAATGCGCGAGGCAACCTGCCCGGCAAACGTGTCTTCGAAAAAAGCAAGATCCTGCGCTTCAACAGCCTTGTGGGCCTGCCAGCGCATTGCCGCCGGCAGAAGAATGCGGACCGTTTGAAAAGCAAAGGTCTGGCGCAAAAGAAAGACCAGCGGATCCAGGATAACGAACAGACCGAAGAAACCGAGCAACGCCCAGCCGTGGTCCGTCAAAAACTGCGATGCACCTTGTTCCGTGACGCCGTCAACGACATAGGCGATTGCCCAGATTCCGGCCAGCCCCAGCACCGATGAGATCATCGCCAGCGCACTCACGATCAGAAGCTGCCGGCGAAACATCTTGGCAAAATGCCATACGAGCCTGAGCGGCCCCTGGTCCGGCAAGCGTGTCACGGGCAGGTCGAGCGGCTTCAGGTGTGTTTCGAACGGGCGAAAATATCTGTCGATCAGCCCGGCAAGCAATGGCCTGGCAAATGCCACACTTCAAACTCCCGGAGTTGCGGTTAGAGAAATCTCATTCAGAGTGTTCGGCGCTATCTTGAGGTGTGATTCTGTACATACAGCGGCGATCCCCCGACAAAAGATGTTCGACACGCTCAACGGTCACCTCGGGCCCGAGCACTGTTTTGAACAAGCTGAGCTCGGAACGGCAAAAACCCTGGCAGGCCGTCGCAGCTGCGCAGATCGAACAGTGATTTTCAATAAGAAGAAAACCGTCCCGGTCGCTGATCGCCTCCGCCATGTAGCCTTCGTGGCTTCTCAGATCTGCCAGAATCTCGACCTTGTCCTTCAAGTCGGAAACATCACTCATGGCAGCGCTGTAGGACTGGCTGGCCTTTGCTTCCCTGTGCGCAATCAGGTTTTCCAGGCCGTCTTCACCATAAAGGTCTGTTACGCCGCCAAGCAAACCCAGTATCAGGTTCGCATGATTGTCGGGAAACTGCTGATGCCCTTTCGATGTGAGCTGCCAAACCCGCTTCGGGCGGCCAACCGAACCCTTCACGTCTTCAAAACCAACAAGATCTTCCTGGTTCAAGCCGTCAAGATGCTGCCTTATGGCGACTGAGGTGACACCGAGGTCCTCAGCCAGTTCACCCGCAGTTTGCGGACCGGCGGATTTCAAAGCATTCAACAGACGGGTTCGCGTACGATCAGCCATTGCGGTGTATATAGGCGTGCTTCTTTATAAAAAAATGGTTCTCTTTTCTTATTGCCGCGACGGGGTCAGGAAAATAATACCTGATTTTCAACGCGCTGGCGCTGGCGCCGCCTTTGTGAAGCGCTGGCACCAAAAGCGCCAGTCCGCCGCTGAATGCGGTATTTCGTTTATCCGCGGGGACATTTCAGGTCCTTCTGCCAAGCAATTCAGCGCTGAAAACGGGTCCCGTGCAGATTTCAACTCGTATTTTCTATTTTCCCGAAATACAATCAGGCTAACAAATTGAGTTGATTCAGAGACTAAAAGTCGGCGTTCTAACTCTTCTTTTAGCTTCTTCCCTTTAGAAACAAATAAATTTGGAGGGAGTGATGGACAAGATCAGGGCTTTCCTAAGGTGGATGATGATCGACCCGCGTCATCCCGAAATTGCCCAAGCCCAGTACAATGAGCTGAGAACTCAGATTCCGTCGCTTTACGCGCTGTTGATGGTGAACGCCATTGCTGTGGCCTACACGCATTACGACGTGGCTCCGGTCTACCTAACCGTTGGCGTCCTCATCCCGATGCTCATCCTGACGACGGTGCGCATGATTGCCTGGCTTCGCGCCAGCAAGATCACGCTCGGTCCGAATGAGGCGATCCGAAAAATGCGCCAGACCGTTCTGCTCGGCAGTGTTGTTGCGGTCATCTATATTTCGTGGTCGCTGAGCCTTGATGGTTACGGAGGCCCCGTCGAACGCGGACACATCGCGCTCTTCATTGCAATCACCGTCATCGGCTGCATTTTCTGCCTTATGAACCTGCCGCAGGCGGCGCTCATGGTGATGTTCATCGTGACCGTGCCCTACCTCATCCATTATGTGAGGCAGGATCAGGACGTCTATTTTGCCATTGCAATGAACATCTTCCTGGTCTGTCTTGTTGTCTTGCAGGTTCTGATCAGCGGCTATACCGGCTTTTGCAAACTGGTAAAATCACAAGCGGATCTGGCCGCCAAACAGCGTGAAACAGAGCTTTTGAATGCGGAAAATGAACGGCTGGCCCAGACAGACGCACTCACCGAGCTTCCCAACAGGCGTTACTTCTTCAACCGTGTCGCGAGCCTTATAAAAAGCCGGGAAACGCAGGACGGCAAATTCGCGGTCGGCGTCATCGACCTTGACCGGTTCAAGCCGGTGAATGACACCTACGGCCACAAGGTCGGCGACCAGCTTCTTATGGCAGTCGGCCAGAGGTTCAAGGAGCTCAACCTTGCGGATATCGAAATCTGCCGGCTGGGCGGGGACGAATTCGGCTTCCTTTACCTGGGCGATCTGGAAAAAGCTGCGCAGACCGGCCAGTCGATCTGCGACATGATCAGCGAACCCTACCGCGTTGGAGAAATGAACCTCGCCGTTGGGGCTTCCTGTGGTATCGCCTTTTATCCGGAGGCCGGCACGACAGCGCACGCTCTGTTCGATCGCTCCGATTATGCTCTCTACAATTCCAAGACAACATCGCGCGGGCAAACAACGGTTTACTCGGAAGAACATGAAGCGCGGATCCGTTCGGAGCGCGCCATCGAAAACGCCTTGCAGAATGCGGATCTTGATGCGGAGTTCCAGGTCTATTTTCAGCCTGTCGTATCGCTGCCCGACAAGATTGTTGTGGGCTTCGAGGCCCTGGCAAGGTGGGACAGCCCGGTGCTGGATAGAGTTGCTCCGGACAGGTTCATTGCTGTGGCAGAACGTACGGGCCAGATCAACCGCCTGACCTTGTCGCTTTTTGGCAAAGCCATCAGGCAGATAAAAGAGTTGCCGGGTGACCTGAGCTTGTCTTTCAATCTGTCCGCGCAGGACATCACCTCTTCACAGACGGTAAATGCACTCCTCGAAGCGATTGAACATCACAAGGTCAATCCAAAGCTGATCACGTTCGAAATCACCGAGACGTCGGTCATCGGGAGCTATGAAGCTGCGGAAGCGTGCCTCAAGACGTTGCGCAGCGCTGGCGTGAAGCTGGCTCTCGACGATTTCGGCACCGGCTATTCAAGCCTCGGATATCTCCACCGCCTGCCGATTGATTGCGTCAAGGTGGATCGCAGCTTCGTCGCGAGCATTCACGAACCTGTCGCCAGCGGCGTTATTACCTCGATTGTCAATCTGTGCCGCTCGATGGAAATGCTCTGCGTTGTCGAGGGCGTGGAGGACAGGACCCAGCTTGATCTATTAAAAGCGCTTCGCTGCAATCTGGTGCAGGGTTACCACTTCGCGCCGCCCATGGCGTTCAGCGAAATCGCCGAAAGCGCCGCATCAAGCGGGACCATTGCCGGGCTGCCTCTGTCTTGCACAGACGGCATGGAGCAGTTGCGGCTTTCCAGCGCCTGACCCATCGGTTTTCCAGAGCGTCTGGTCCTGCTCCCGGAGTGCCCGCATGACCGCAGGAACGAAACGGCAAAAAGAGATGCGCAAAGCCCTGCGCCTTCTTCTGCCGCGCGTGCCCATGCGCGACGCGGAAGCCATTCTTGCCGGTGCGCTCGCCGGACATTTGCGTCATCTGCCCCCCTCTATTGCGCTGTGGCAGGCAACAACCAGCCATGTACGGCACGAATTGACGGACTACGACACGCTGCTGGATGAGGGCTATGACCGGGATTCGGCGCGTTTCTTCGTTCTGGATGCCATGAACGATGTTCTTCAGGACTGGGGTTGCAACAAACCCGTTACGGACGCTGACGAGACGCCCTAGTTCGTCTCTCAAGGCCGTCTGGCAACCAGGTCAATCTCAACGAGCGCATCGACGGCAAGTCCCGTCACGCCCACGCATGTGCGGCCCGGAAGTTTGTCGGGCGGGAAATACGACCGGTACGTTTCGTTCATCGCGTGATAATCGCGCTTGAACTCGGTCAGATAAACCCGTGCAAAAACAACGTTCTCCAGGCTCAGATCGACACCTGCAAGAACCAGCTTCAGGTTTTCCATGACACGCTGCGTTTGCGCTGCGACACCGTCCGGCAAAGGGGCTTCCGGATTATCCGGATTGGTTGGCATCTGACCGGTGATAAATATCCAGCCGTCTGTTTCCACAGCATGGGAAAACGGGGCAACCGGCTGCGGCGCACTGCCGATCATGTGATGGATAGGAAGCATTTCGGTCTCCGGAAAATTTTTGCAGATTGCAGCCAGACTAATACCACGCACAAGAAATAAGAACCTATCTGATGGCGCTGTTCCGGTTTGCCGGCAAGGCGCTTTGTGCTGGACGGCCTGGTTGGCCGTTCAAACAAGGCAACGCCGTCCGGGGAGCCGGAACAGGCCACCGAAGGCCACGTTTGAAGGCTGTTCTGCCGCGTCGCAGATTTTGGATGATAATCAATATCGCCCTGCAACCTGCTTCTTGCCGAACAACCTTCAAACACGGTCAGATCGGTTCTTATTTCTTGTGCTTGGTATAACTCTTCGTCCGCGGGTAGATCCATTGCTCTGAAACATGAGCCGTTGCGGTTTCGCCCGGCCTGACCATACCGGGCTTTTCTATGTAACCCACCACCCCGCGCAATCCTCTCGCGACTCTCGGAAACAGAAGGTCCAATCCGTCATGTTCCGGATTGTGGCTTGCAATAGCTTCGCCGGCGACCCTGCAGGGTATGTTCTCTCCATCAATGCGAATAACCAAACCGCCATCGAAAACAAGGCGGGTGCGCGGAGGCAGGCGGGTCAGGTTCGGGATCGCAGAGAGCAAGATATTACCGCCAATCCACTCCGACTTCAGCGTCGCAAGGCCCATTCTGTCGGCGATCAGGGCAAGTTCATCAACCGAAAGAATGGAGACCTGTCTTTCATTGCACATTTCCGTTCCGCGCGGATACCAGGGTTCCCGTCCCCCTGATTTGCGCGTGAAGCCAGCATGCCGGTCACCAGGAATTCCCTCAAAAGTCAGCTCAAGACTTTCGACGGCTGTTGTCTGGAAATCGTCCGTGGATACAGTCCGGAAAACGCCTTCAACGTTTCCGGACACCTTGAACCCAGCTATGGTTTGGATCTCGTCAGGCAACAAGGTGAGCTGATCGGTCATTTGAAACTCCTGTCCGTCCTGAACAGGGTCTCTAACCGGAAGCTGGCTTCAACGCCAGCAAATCAATTTGATTTACGCATCAAACAACTTGATATCCCAGCCCATTTTGCCGGAAGTGGCAGCTTGATGACCGGCTTCGTGAACTGACCGGACCAGCGGTGTGAACGCCGGCCCGGTCGCATTCTTGACAGTCACTGAAGCTTGACTGAACACACCATCCGGGTGTGCTGGGAATTGATCCAGCAGTTGGGCGGCAGGGGTCCGGTCGGGAGCGGATAATAATAGTAGGTCGGCTGATTGGCAGCGTTTGCGATCGCCGCACCTGTCGCCACGCCGGCTGCATATGCCCCCGGATGATAGTACGGCCCATAGGGTCCATATGGCGGATAGTAAGGATGATACGGCGGGTAGTACGGATGATAGGGGTGGTGCCAGGCCCGGCAGCGCGGATCCTGAGGCGCGTGATAACAATAGGGACCGTAAGGTTCAAAACCAACCGATCCGGGTGCCGTGGCCGTTGTCCTGCCATGGTGATGATGCGGTTGCCGCGCGCTTCTGTCTATGAAGAGAGCAACACCGTTGGCACTTTCGGGAAGTTCGCCGCGCAAAACCGTGACCCCGTAAACCATCGATGAGCCTTCGCTCTTCGCGGACGTCAGCTCGACGAGGGCTGGTGCCTTGCCCGTTTCGCTCAAAATGGACACCACTGCGTTGGGTGGATTCCCTTTGAAGCCGTCGTCTGAGTTCCAGTAATCGGCAAAGTCTTCGTTCGATATCTGACCGCCGATGCGGTAAGGCCTGTCACTGAAATAGAGCACACCGGAATTGGTGCCGGACAGTGTCATCGAAGTGCCGTCATAGGCCATTTCGCCTGCTTGTTGAACGAAGTCGTAGGTGGGTGGCGGTGTCGGGTCGGCATTCACCGGCTGAGCGGTCTGCGCGCTTGCAGACCCTGTCGCCATCGCGGCCAAGAGGCCTGCGCCGATGGCCAGTCCGCGCGGAATTCTCATATAATTCATTTTTGTGTTCCTCCTACGGGCCAGGCGGGGTGCCCGTTTGCTGACATGCAAACCTTGCACATAGCTCCCCTTCAGATTGTGACATAAAACACAATCTGTGTTGCCAATTGCAGCTGCATCAAGGCCAGGGAATTAAAATTCGGCAATGCTCAGGCAAGGGCGGTTTTGCCTTCAAGTTCCGCCGGTGCGCTCCATACATGTTCCTGCTGCAGCCCTTCCAGGCACCGGACGACTTTCCGCGCGTAGTAGAGCGTCGCCACCCAGTCGGTCATTATGTCGATGTCTGTTGTGTCGGGAGACGGCATGTAGGCTCGCCATTTTTCCGCCAGGCCATGGGTTACCGGGAGCGCCTTGTGTTCCAGCACTGCGTCGAACTCATCGAGAACACGTTTTTCCATCCGGCCGAGCAGTTCCATAATCGCCGTCTCGTTGGGATGTCCCGCGACTTCTTTCGTGACAGCCGATCGCGCCTGCCGGTAGAGGATCACATAATCCGCAAGCACGATTACCAAGACGTCCAGATCCCCTCCTGTTCTGGTACTGGATGCCCAGGGGATTTGTTCTGCGCGATAGGTCTGTGCCGCTCCGATAAGCTTTCTTGCGGCTTTCTTAAGGTCGGTGTAGTTCGATTTTTCGGTCTGCAAAGTCGGATCGCTTCTATCCGTCAAAACCTTCCTGCAAGAGACCAGGTAGGCAAAGGCGAGGCCTTTGACCCCCTCGCCGCTCCGTCTTGGAAAAAGCAGCAGGGACGCGAGCAGGCCCGCACCAGCGCCGATCATCGTATCGCAGAGACGAGCCCAGAAGTCGGAGACCGGCAGCCCGGTCAATGCCTCCAGCCCGATTAAAACCATAAAACTTATGAAGCCGACAGCGATGCCATAGTTGCGCTCAAACAAGATGATGATCGGCGGCATCATCGCAACAATCAGTAAAAGGCGAAGGTCCGGCAGGTCTGCAAGTACCGGCTCCAGGAGGAGCGCGGCGAGAAACCCCACCATCGTTCCAGCTATTCTTTGGAGTGTTTTTTGAACGGTGGCACCAAGGCTGCTGCACAAGACAACAATCACGGTGATGGTAATCCAATAGGCGTGGGAGAGCTGAAAATAGTGGCCGATCGCGAAGCCGACGGTGGTCGCAGCGCTTGCCTGAACGGCCAGTTGCCACGATATCCGGCGCCAGAATTGCACATTGCCGGAGGGCGCAACATCGTCGTCCCGGCGCCTCTCGATCTGCGCATGTGCATCGGACAACTGCCACAGCCGCTCGAAGGCCTGCGCGATCCTCAGGACTTGAAACGCGTCTTCCCTTGGTAAGGTCTTGGCCTGGTGCGCCCATTGCTTGTCGGGATGTTTTTGAAGGTCCGGCACCACTCCTGTTTCGACGCGGTTCAAGACAGTCTGCAAGTCTTCCTGATAGCCAGGATCGGAGACAAGTTTGGAGCGGACATCCGGGCCGAGTGCAGCCATTGCGTTTCGGACTACCTCCGCCGCCAGACGCATCATCGCGGCCGTTTCCGGCGCAAGCCCCCTGAGTTCCCCATCGTTTTCCGCAAGATCGGTCGCTATTTCGAGTTCGGCGCGCAAGAGCGCCAAATCATGAAGCGTGATCGGCGTCACCTCTCGCGCTTGTGCCGTTCCGCTGGCCGCCATGCGCAGATATTCGGCGATCGCCCTGCGGTTCGACGTTTCGATTCTTTTGAACGTCTTGCCCGCAGACGGACGCCAGAGGCCTATGCGGACGGCAATGGCAATTGCCACCCCGAGCAACGCCATGGCGGGCAGCCAGATACCGGGTGAGTGAGGCGAACTGGTTAAAATGACAAAGAGCCAGACCATCGAGATCATGCGCCCGACGCGCATCCAGAATGGGCCGAGCCCGTCGAGACCGAAGCCGATGGCAATCACGCAGATCCAGAGCGTTTGCAGGACACGGGATGCAGATGCCCCGGAGATCTCACCGATCACAGCGCCAAAACCCGTGAGACCGGCCAAAACAAGCGCCAACAGAAACAAGTCCCTGGCTTCGTGTTTTCGGGTCGAGATGGGTGTGAACAACAGGACAAATCCCGCTGCGCCCGCGCAGACGACCGCCAGTGAAAACCCGGGCACGCCGTGCGCAAAACCACCGAGCCAGTGCGCAAGCAACGCAGCAATTACTACGGCAATTGTCAGATGAATGCCCCTGACCACGCGCAGGGCACCGGGGTCATATCGCTGGATCCGGGAAATGGTGCGAGACACCAAATGAAGCATCGGCTGAAATTCGATCCCACCTGACAAAGACCGGACTTTCTCGTCATTTCGAACTACGCTCTGCCTCGCACCGAGGCCGGACTTCACCATGGACCTAAATCCATGCGGCCGTAAAGACAAACGAGACCGATACCGGCTTCCACCCAGACAAAGTCTATTCCCCGCAAGGGAATTGAGATTGTGCGTGTCCTGAAGCACCTCTCGTGCGCCCCAAAAGGAACGCACCACGATATGAAAAGCTTCTACTTCACGCTTGCCGTTGTCGGCACTTTGATACCCTGGATTTTCTTTGGCGCATTTTTTGCCGAAAACGGTCTCAACCTGACGCTTCTGGTCATGCGCATGTTTGCGACGAAACCAGCCGCGGGGATTGCCGTGGATCTTCTGATTTCCTGCGCCGTCTTCTGGGTTTGGTCGTGGCGCGATGCACGGGCGAACGGCGTGAACGGCTGGTGGCTGACAATCCCGGCAATCCTGCTGGTGGGTCTGTCATTGGGACTGCCGCTCTATCTCTGGCTCAGGGAGAAATCCAAAGAGCTCCATGAGCGCACGAGTGTTGCCTGAGCCCTTGACGCTTGAGCCGGAAGACGTTTCGATCAGCGGCCCAGGCCTTCTCACTATCAGGCGAACACTCAGATAATCCCATCGAAATTCGTGAGATTGTTGTGTCCCAGGGCGTTCCTGTTCGCACGCACACGTCTCGCCAATTCGTTCAGCGTCTGCGTCTGGATCGCTTTTGTGCCGAGCAATTGCTTTGCGACTTCGTCAGCCTGCAAAAAGACCGGGTTCAAACCTAGTGTTGGGTCGGATGTCAGAGGATCCACCTGAGGTCCACCTGTCAGAATGTGATGAAAAGTGCCCTGCGCGACGTGCGCGATGGTTTCAGACTTGTCCCGCGAGAATGGAGCGCCGGCCGGATCGCTGCCTAATGCGCGAATATCACAAAACGCATGGGTCGCTTCGTGAATCACTATGGCCCTTTCACTGTCTGTCGTGATGCGCGAAAAAGGCATGACAAATGTGTTTGCTCCTATCAACACTTCACCCGTATGTTTGTTCGGTACGTCGCGCGCGAAGTAGACCGCAGAAACATTTTCCCCCAAAACGTGCTGTTCGGCAGTAATGTCACCCGCTTTCATTGCGTCACGCACTGCATCAAAACTGGTTTTATTGATATGCGTTCCCTGCACGATGAAATTCACGTCAATCAGGCGCGGATGTCCCAAAACATTTATGATCGACTGAGCGAGGTTCGAATTCTCGTCCGTGATATCGCCTGACCTTGGAATTCGCGCCAGTGTCACAGGCGTGCGCAGCAACCTGTCAAACACACCCATTGTCTGCTCGCCGACAACGCCGTCAACACTGAAGCCAGGGTCTGTTGCACGCTGCTTGCGTTGAAACTCGATCACGGCATTTTTGGTCTCATTGCCAAAATCGCCATCTGGCGAACCATGTTTTGCCGTGGATTTTGGCAGCGGATGGCTCAGGTCGATCAGGGCCTGCTGCACATGGCGGACGTAAAGCCCAAAGTCACCGTGCTTCATCGGTGGATCGTTTTCTGCGGTTTGCTGCAACCGCATGTTCCAGTTGAACCGGGGAGACGTCAATCGCATTGCTCTATCCCTTCTTTCAACCGGCGTATCGGAAATGACAGGTGCCCACGCACATGACGCTTCGGAGACCCTTCCGTGACCTTGAAAAGGTGATCCGATATGTGCTCCAAGGGCCAGGCCAAATACAGCACCGGCAGTAAAAGCTAAATAATTCTAAGTACCCGTCGAGATCATTCGCCAGGAATACAATTCTCTCCGACGCATTCACGCCATGAAAGGATTTTTTATTTAGTGCTTATCAATCGATTTTGCCAAAAGATTTTGGTATCAAAACGTATCATTCAAGTAACGTGCTGTTACAGAGTTTGAACATCGTCCTGATTGCGCCCCGCAATAAGACGCGACACAGACAATCAGAGCCTGCTCGCAGTCGGACCTGAGACCGATTTCCGGATCCTTGTGCTTGAAAAGCTTGGCGCTCCAAAATGCCGTCATCCCAAACGCTTTCGCCGAAACAGCGCTGGACGATCATCACTATAAAGTTCTGCGTAACTTCTGAATGCTTTCGGCTGAACCGCGAGTGTCAGCGCGACTAAGCAAGGTCCATTGTCGCGTCCATCCGCGGACGTCTTTCTGCAACGAAAGCGACCTAACCCCGGAATACCTCGATAGAAACAAATTCACTGCATCCGTATGATCAAGTGGTCCATCCTTCGAGACAGCGCTTTGCGCTTCCTCAGGATGAGGCTCTCCAGGGTACGGGGCTCAATGCCCACCTTCTTCATTCCGGCCAAGCTCAGCGCAAGCCGGAACCGGAGAGCCGCGGCTCCGCAGTGCGACTGAAGGACTTCCGGTTCTCCGATCCCGGATCTTCCTCTGGTCGTCCGGGATGACGACGTGAAGAAGGCGGCGCGCATGGAGACTGCCTTTATGTTGCATGTCCTTACCCGTCTTCACGCCTGTGCCTCTTTGTTGGGTGCTGAAA
This sequence comes from Roseibium sp. HPY-6, assembly GCF_040530035.1. Lineage (NCBI taxonomy): Bacteria > Pseudomonadati > Pseudomonadota > Alphaproteobacteria > Hyphomicrobiales > Stappiaceae > Roseibium > Roseibium sp. HPY-6. Next base: position 1,911,845 of record NZ_JBEWCD010000002.1, on the reverse strand, counting down.
GCAAACCTCAGTTACCAATTACAAGTGTGGAGATTATCGGCCAATGATCTGATCCGAGAAAAGGGCCGACGTCGCATGCCCTTGGCTCAACCCTGCCCTTGATGAAAATATGATCCAGCTCCAGGCCGACACCTGGAACAGGAGTGAGCCATGTCGGGCTCCAGCGCCCACCGCAAACAACTTTCCGGACTCCTCCCTGCGCCTGAAAGACCGTCATGAGCGGCGACCAGGAGACGGCGTTGAAATCGCCCGCAACGAGTACCGCGCCTTCTTCCCCTTCCAGCTCGCGCGCGACCGCTTCAAGGATCGCCTTCTGACGCTCGTAGTGCGTTGGGCTGATCGGTGGAGGCGGATGTATCGCAAAAATGCCCAAGCAAGAGGGCTGGTTCTCAAAGCAGTATTCCGCCTTTGTGATTGCGTACGCGTTGCGGTCAACCTGCAGGATCTCTGCACCGCGCGGCGCTGACCGGGCCAGGATGATTGCACTCGGCCGACCAAAGAGCGCTTGTCGTGGCGTCCCGGTGATGTGGTTCATATCCGGAAACCTGGCGAGAAGAGCATCATCTGCCGGGACCGGCAACTCGGCCAAAACCATAATATCGAATGCTTCGCGGCGGTGCGCGTCTACCAGGTGGTCGAGTGCGTCGGCCCTGCCAAAAAGGTTCGCGGCAACCAGCTTGAGACCGGCACCATTGAAGGTGGACGCCTCAGCGAACCGCGACCCGTTTCCTACGTCCATTTTCCAGACGGAGAATGCGCAAAGAATAGAGGCACAGAATGCAAGTACCCATCGCCGCTTCACGCACAAAAGCACGAGCAAAACGAGACCTGACAAGGCGAACTGGGCTTGGAATTGCGCCAACAGATCCAGGGGCCATCCGACATGAGACAGTAAGGAGCCTGCGCTTGCGCATGCACACGCCAGAAGCCCCAAACTGACAATTCGTTCAAATGAAGTCATGCAAGACGCATAAATGAAAAAAGGGCAGCCCTTGACCGCCCTTTCAGCATTCTTTGTGCAATTTTATCAGCGCGTCAGCGGCTTGTATTTGATCCGGCGCGGGTCGGCGGCGTGCGCGCCGAGGCGGCGGACCTTGTCTTTTTCATAATCCTCGAAGTTGCCTTCGAACCACTCCACGTGGCTGTCGCCTTCAAAAGCGAGCATGTGCGTCGCGAGACGGTCGAGGAACATGCGATCGTGGCTGATGACCACGGCGCAGCCGGCATAGTTTTCCAGCGCATCTTCCAGAGCTGCCAGCGTCTCGGTGTCGAGGTCGTTGGTCGGCTCATCGAGCAGGAGAACGTTGGCGCCCTTCTTCAGGACCTTGGCGAGATGCACACGGTTTCGCTGACCACCGGAGAGGTCTCCGACCTTGGCCTGTTGAGCCGGGCCCTTGAAGTTGAAGGACGAGCAGTAGGCGCGAGAGTTGATTTCCTTGTCATCGAGATAAATCACCTCGGCGCCGCCGGAGATCTCTTCCCAGACCGTCTTGTTCGGGTCGAGCGCGTCGCGTGACTGGTCGACGTAGCCGAGCTGGACACTGTCGCCGATAACGACATCGCCGCTGTCCGGATTTTCCTGGCCGGTCAGCATCTTGAAGAGCGTCGACTTGCCGGCACCGTTCGGGCCGATCACGCCGACAATGCCGCCGCGCGGTAGCTTGAAAGAAAGATCTTCGATCAGAAGACGGTCGCCAAACCCCTTGGAGACCTTGTCGATCTCGATCACGTTCGCCCCGAGCCGTTCGCCCACCGGAATGAGGATCTGCTCGATGGTCGGCTGACGCTCTTCCTGCATGGCGACAAGGTCCTGGTAGGCACGGATACGCGCCTTGGACTTGGTCTGGCGGCCCTTTGGCGACATGCCCATCCATTCGCGCTCGCGGGAAATCGCCTTGGAGCGCGCCATGTTTTCACGGCCTTCCTGCTCCATGCGCTTGGTCTTCTTTTCCAGATAGACCGAGTAGTTGCCTTCGTAGGGAATGCCACGTCCGCGATCGAGCTCCAGGATCCAGCCGGTAACGTTGTCCAGGAAGTAGCGATCGTGGGTGATGATCAGAACAGAGCCCTTGAACTCGCGCAGGTGCCGTTCCAGCCAGTGAACGGTTTCAGCGTCCAGATGGTTGGTCGGTTCGTCGAGAAGAAGAAGATCCGGTTCGGACAGGAGCAGCTTGCAGAGCGCAACACGGCGGCGCTCACCACCTGAGAGGCTTTCAACGCCATTGTCGGACGGCGGGCAGCGCAACGCCTCCATCGCCATTTCGACCTGGCTTTCCAGGTTCCACAGATCCTGGGCGTCGATCTCGTCCTGGAGCGATGCGGCTTCATCGGCGGTTTCATCCGAATAATCCATCATCAGCTCGTTGTAGCGGTCGAGCTTGGCCTGCTTGTGCGCGACGCCTTCCATGACGTTTTCCATGACCGTCTTGGAATTGTCGAGCTGGGGCTCCTGCGGCAGGTAGCCGACCTTTGCGCCCTCGGCGGCCCAGGCTTCGCCGGAATATTCCTTGTCGATGCCTGCCATGATCTTCAAAAGCGTCGACTTACCGGCACCGTTCGGGCCCAGGATACCAATCTTGGCGTCCGGGTAGAAGGAGAGGTGAATGTTGTCGAGGACTTTCTTGTCGTTATAGGCCTTGGAGAGGCCGTGCATATGATAGATGAACTGGCGCGCCATGGGGCTCCGCTTCTCCACTTTCGAAAACTGACGGGATTCTTAGGAATTCTGCCGGGTCTTTTAGGGGAAATGCGCGCCGGGGGCAATGGGGGGATGAAGCATTCCATACAATTTGCGGAAAGTAGCTCAAGCATGGGACGAGGCAGCAGAAGTTACGCTGCCTCATACCCCACGGTGGAAGCCCAGGCGTCCTCCGGATCAAATCGGAGATGTCCTTGCATAGCCTTTTTTGGCAAGCGTCCGAGGCAGTGTTTGCAGCCAACCGGCCGCTTCTACAGGCTGCGCAGTGTTCGCAGCGTTAACAGTCAGTCCCGGCCTTGCGTCGAGCGTTTCCGGCGTCTCGATATCCCAGGCCAGTCCAAGCCTTTCCAGTCCCCTCACCAGCCACCAGCCGAGGTCCGTCTGGCCGGGCAGAAAACCGAGCCTTGCGGATTTCGGGAAGGCATGGTGGTTCTCGTGGAAGGCTTCGCCAAAGGTGATCAGGCCGAGGCGCGGGAGGTTATAGCCCTGAACGCAAGCGCCTTTGACAAAAAGCAGATGATCCTTCGGCTGATGCGCATAGTAGCCGACGAGCCAGTGACCGATCAGCGACACGGAAACCCTGCAGCAAATGCCCCAGACAACAAACGGCAGACCGCCGAGCAGATAAAGCGGCACGGCGATCACAAGCTGCTGCGCCATCCAGGTCTTTTCAACGCGCCGATAGAACGGATCTTCGGCAATTTCCGGCTCAATCTCAAAACGCGGCTCCTGCTTCAGATCGATGCCGCAGCACAGCTGCCAGTAGGCATCTTTCCAGAAACCTGAACGGTGTGCGAAGAAGTCGTGGCAGTCAGCCTGGCGTTGCCCCCAATCGCGAAAATCGTGCAATCGGATCATGCCGAAGGGGCCGGCCATGCCGACCAGAACACCGAGATAGACCAGCAATCTCTCAACCCATGGGACGGCTTTGAAGGACCGGTGGATCAACAGCCGGTGCATGCCGACCGAATGGCCGCCGCAGATGGTAACAGCGGTCAGCACGACAAAAACACCAAATGCAGTCCAGGAGAAGGTCAGCGGCCCGCCGATCAGCGCGACTGCCGTCACGCCAACGATCCAGGCGGTTTTGACGGGACGCACCGCAACGCGGCCCTCTACGGGATTGGCACCGTCTTCAGAAAAAACGCGTTCAGTGGATATCGGCTGCGGAGCCGCAGTGCAGATCTCAGGCATGCTCGTTCCTTCCCTGCCCATCGGGGCACAGATCATCTCGTCATCCGCACCTGCGCACGGAAGTGAAAAAAGTTGCAAATCCGCCCGCTGAAACCAGCAGGCCCTTGCCTTTGGAAAGGACGTCCACTATTTAGGCAGTAAGCTAATTACCATCAATTATATAATTAGGCAACTACCTAATTATGAGATGATAAATACGCCCGGCAGGAGGCTTGCTGTGACATGAGTGATTTTTCGGATGCGCGAACGGCCGCTGAGACAGGCGGCATTCAAAAAATCTTCGAAGCCCTGGCCTCTGCGCCCCGGCGCAAGATCCTGGCTTATCTTTCCCACAGCTCTCTGACCGCAGGCGAGATCGCGGAACGGTTCGAGATGTCGAAACCCTCGATCTCGCAGCACCTGAGCGTTTTGGAAAGCGCAGGTCTGGTGCAAAGGGAAAAGCGCGGCCAGTACGTGCACTATTCGATCGTTCAGGAAAGCCTGACCAACACGCTCAACAGCTATGTCCAGGAAGTCTGTCCCGTGTCGCGTCCGCTCAAGAAGGAGAGCGCGTCGATCGGAAACAGGCAAGCTTCCGAAGAAAGCTGAGCTTTTCTAGCTTCAAAATTTTTCGGGAAAATCGATCATTCCGTGGCGTTCCTTCAGGACTGTGAGCACTCGACCAGGCTGCGGTTTTTTTACGGCACATCCGCGATCGTCACACCGGCAAGCGAGTACTTCTCTGACGCCCCCGATTTTCAGGCACTAAAACTGCTGATGGCGGTCAGTCGCTAAAGAGCGTATCAAAGTCTGGATTCACCCGTCTCTTGCATGCTGCCTCGGCTTGCCTCGCCTGGGCACGATCATGCTCAATGGCTGACCGAAGAGCTTTGTCAAAAGGCTGTGGGCGCATCTTGTCCGCGGAGTAGCTCGTTCCGATCGCAACGATCCGGGCGCCGGTCAATTCAAAGAGACGATCCTCGAGTTCACCAATCAGAGTACGATCTTCGCAATGGAAACTTGCTGCCGTGCACCGGCAACGTGACGCGGTTGCCGAGTGGATTCCAAAAGATTTTCTCGTGTGGAGCACAGGAACATCATCGCGAAGGCCAAAGACCCTCGAGCCGGGTGAAAAGGCGGCAACGACAACGGCACGCACGCCAGGATCGTTTTCGAGCCTCCAGTCAATGGCTTCGTAAGAATCGAGCCACAGGGTCACACCCTCATGCTGGAATGAAAGATCGACTTCCACGGATGTGTCTCGTGCGCGACTTTCATACAATCCGATATAAACAAGATTTCTGGGCCGAGCTTGGAAAGCGCTGAAGTAGCTTGTCAGCTCAGGTCGCGAGAACAACCTTTTCTTGTCCTGAATGGTGACTTTGAATTCAACAGTGTGCCAGTTATTGATGTAGAACACCTCTATGTGATGCTTGCCTGCTGAGAACTTGTGCTCAATTGTTGTGTTTGAACCGCCTTCGTAGACGATGTCTCCGTCAATCTTAATCCGCGTCTTGGCCCAACTCTGACTGACTAGAATCTGCTTCGTCACCGGTTCGTCGTAATAAACGAAGCCGCTCCAGGACGCTGTGAAGTTTCTGGGTTCGATATCGGGGAAAACGCGTCGTCCACCAAACTTGATCGCGATGTCTTTAACCTTCTCCCTAATTTTCGGAGGGTTTTTCACGGTCCGGTCAAAGTATACTGCCTCGAAAGTCAGATCGCCCTGTGAACGATCAGATGCTTGGGCCGCGGTTGCATACGCTGTGAAGAAGATGGCGAGCGCGAGAGCTATGGCTGCAATCAACGCTCGTGGTATCTGTTTCAAATGAAAGGACAAGTTCAACACCCGAAAAAACAATCTCTGATTGTTAACATTGCCACTGATACGCATTGAATGACAGCAAAACCAGACGCTGGTCTCATTTCAAACGCGTAATTTTGCAGAGATAGCTAAACAGGTCTTAACCTGGAGCAATGCACGCGGAACAGGCACGCGTTTTGCCGCCAAGCCCGGTGCAAAAATTTCAGGCTCAACCCCGGTGCCAATACCGGATAGCCTTGCGTACCGGCGAGATACGATCGTTCACATTTCCTCTTTCGCGAACCATCATTTCTTGTAAAGTCCGCACACGACCGCATGTTCTCACGCATTTCTCCCCTTCCCGGACACTCGCATGCCAAAACCAGATATCCTCATGACCAAGCCGATGCTGCCCATCGTCCAGGAGCAGCTCGACGCCGAGTTCACCGTCCACCGGCTTTACGAGGCTGCGGACCCGGAAGCGATGCTTCGGGAGGTTGGAGACACCATCCGCGGTGTTGCCATGTCCTGGGTGGAAGTCGACGAGGCTTTTCTCGCTAAGATGCCGAACCTGGAGATCATCTCAAGCTTTGGCGTCGGCTACGACCACATCGATACGGATGCTTGCCTTGCTGCGAAGGTGATGGTTACGCACACGCCTGACGTCCTGACTGAAGAAGTCGCCGACACAGCCATTGGCCTGATGATCATGACCGTGCGCGAGCTGGGACAGGCCGAAGCATGGTTGCGCGACGGCAACTGGACCGGCAAAGGCGGCTACCCGCTTACACAGGCGACCGTGCAGGGACGGACTCTCGGTATTTTCGGGCTCGGGCGCATCGGCAAGGCGATTGCCAAACGGGCCGAGAGCTTCGGTCTCAAGGTTCATTATCACGGCCGCTCCCGGCAAGACGGGGTGGACTACCCCTATCACGGGAGCCTGACCGCGCTCGCGGAGGCGTGCGACACGCTGATGGTGGTGGCGCCGGGCGGCGCAGAAACCCAGCACGCGGTGAACGCGGAGGTGCTCTCCGCGCTCGGACCTGATGGCATCGTCATCAATATCGGCCGCGGCTCCGTAATCGACGAGGCAGCGCTCGCCGAGGCGCTTGAAACAGGAACGATTTACGGAGCCGGACTGGACGTTTTCGAAGAAGAACCCTGCACGCCGGAACGCCTGATGAAGCTGCCTCGCGTTACCCTGCTCCCTCATGTCGGTTCGGCATCCCAGGCCACCCGCAATGCCATGGGCCAGCTTGTCGTCGATAATCTGAAAAGCTGGTTTGCAACGGGAAAGCCTGTGACGCCAGTTCCGGAAATGGGCTGAGATTTCAGCTGCTAACGAAGACCTTCAGCGAGAGCTGACCCGATCGTTTCAATGGCCTTGTTTCGGGTCTGGAATGCGGCCGTCGTCTGGGTGATATAGACGGCGATCACCACCGGCTTGCGCCCTTCCGGCCAGATAACCGCAATATTGTTGCGCGACCCGTTGGCGCCGGCGCCGGTTTTGTCGGCAATGCGCCAGTCCTTTGGCAGTCCTGCCCGCAGGGTCTTGTTCCCGACCTTGTTGCCTTCCAGCCAGCCGGTCAGCGTATCCCGCCCCTGAGGATCCAGGGCATTGCCCAGCACCAGTTTGCGAAGTGTTTCGGCGGCCGCCCAAGGTGTGGTCGTGTCCCTTGGATCACCAGGAATGCCGGTGTTCGACTCCGGTTCCCAGCGGTCGATGCGGGTTTTGTCATCACCGATCTGCCGCAGGTAGGCAGTCACCCCCTCCGGCCCGCCGAGTTCCGCCATGACAAGGTTTGCGGCGGCGTTGTCGCTTATCGTGACCGTGACTTCGCACAGTTCCGCGATTGTGAAACGCTCGCCGCCGACACGCTTTTCAGTAACCGGCGAATAGGAAACAATATCGCTCTCCTTCACCACCACCTCGCGGTTCAGTTCCGCCGTTCCCTTGGCGGCAGCGTCCAGCATCGCGGCGCACAGAAATGCCTTGAAGGTGCTGTTCAGGGGAAAGCGCTCATCGCCCTTGTTTGACCACGTCTTGCCCGTTTGCGTGTCGATGATCGCGACACCGACCCTGGCCGACAAGCGCGCTTCAGCATCCTGAACGGCTCTGGCAACAGGACCGGGATCAAAGTCGGCTGCTCCTGCGGGAACAACAGACAGGAAAGGGATCAACAAACCCAGGAGGGCAAACCTGCGACTGCTCAAAAACATCATCGTCTCCAGAGAGTATGAAAAATCGCCTGTTGCGTCCTGCCCCCCTGGCGAACCGCATCAGACGCGACAGACATTGCGCCTGCCTTTCACATAAGACAAATGATGATTGATAACGTCAGGCATGAGAAAAACTTGGTCATGTTCAATTGCCTTCCTATTTCGATGAAAGCTCGCTTATGGAGTGTTTTCTGTCCCAAGGCTTGTCATTCCGAATGCTGCACAGCCGAGGGCTGCAACCTTCTGTGTCTGGAGTGTGCCTAACTGGGCCAGGCAAGAGGCCACCGGAACCTGGGCCGAGGCGACGAAATTCCGCCCTCATCCTGAGGAAGCGCTTAGCGCTGTCTCGAAGGATGCACTGCAGACCCAGAGTACGCGGCCCATCCTTCGAGGCTTCGCGTTGCTGCGCACCTCAGGATGAGGAGAAATTGTGAGAAACGCACTTGTCTCAAGACCTGGTCATGGCTTGTGTTTTGAAGGCGATGTGGCGACTTGGACAAAGGCACACCGTGCAAAACGGAGAGTAGCGAGCACCCCATGGACCTTTCCAGAATACCCCTGAATGCGCTTCGGGCGTTTGAAGCATCGGCACGCTTGCAGAGTTTCACGCGCGCGGGGCTGGAACTCCGCGTTTCTCAGACGGCCGTTAGCCATCAGGTGAAATCGCTTGAAGAAACGCTTCGAGTGTCGCTCTTCAAACGTGGATCGCGCGGCGTCACGCTGACGGACGAGGGTCAGGCGCTGCTCCCCGTCCTCAGCGACGCCTTCCGCCGCATGAGCGATGCGCTCAACCGGTTTGAGGACGGCAACTTTCGTGATGTTCTGACAATCGGCGTGGTTGCGAGCTTTGCAACGGGATGGCTCCTGGGTCGCTTGAGCGATTTTGCCGCTCTTCATCCGCACATCGATATTCGCCTGAAGACAAATAACAATCGCGCCGATCTGCTGACAGATGGTCTGGACTGTTTCATCCGCTTCGGAGACGGAAGCTGGCATGGCACGGAAGCCGTTGCCCTTTTCGGTCCTAAGCTCTTTCCGGTCTGCGCTCCGGAGCTTGCCCGCCAGCTTCGCGCGCCTGCAGACCTGTTGGAAAAGCCTCTGCTTCGGTCCTACCGGCTGAACGAATGGGCGCTCTGGTTCCAGTCGGCTGACCTGCCACCGCCGCGCAGCCGGGGCTGGATGTTCGACACGTCGCTTGCCATTGTCGATGCCGCCGCCCAGGGCGCCGGCATCGGCCTTGTGCCGGTTCGTCTGTTCGAGCGCGACCTTGAGAACGGACGGATTGTGCAACCCTTCGACATCGGCATTGAAACAGGCAGTTACTGGCTCACCTGGCTCAAATCGCGCCAGGAGACCACTGCCATGCAGACGTTTCGAAGCTGGATTACCGAGCAGGCGGTGTCAGAGACCTGAAACACATCACGCCTTGCGGCCAACAACCATCTCGCGCTTGCCGGCGAACCCCGGCTTCTTTTCGATCTCAAATCCGGCGGCCTGAAGGTTGCGGCGGACCCAGCCGGCCGCAGTATAGGTCGCAAGCGTGCCACCGTCCGCCGTCAGGTCAAAAGCCGCTTTCAAAAGCCCCTCCTCCCAGAGCTCCGGGTTTTTGGCCGGACTGAACCCGTCGAGATACCAGGCATCCACGGCGATGGGACCTGGAGGCACGCCCGCCTTTTCCCCTTGAGTACCGGCAAGATCCGAAATCAGCTCCCTTGCATCACCAACCCCGAGGAACAGCTTGGCGCCACCAACGGTCATACGGTTCCAGCCCGGCTCTGGCTGCCACACACTCAGCAGTTCTTCAGAATACGCATTCAGTTCCGGAAACGCGTCCAACGCCCGCTTCAGTTGGGGGGCCGAGAGCGGAAAAAGTTCGAAGGACAGGAAACAGAGCTCTGATGGGTTATTTCCATCGCCAACCGCCGCCAGCGTCGTCAGGAAGTTGAGCCCCGTCCCGAAGCCGAATTCCGCTACAGTAAAGGTTTCGCGGCCCAGAAACCGTTCCGGCAATCCATTTCCTGCCAAAAACACATGTCGGGTTTCTTCCAGCCCACCTGCCTTTGAAAAATAGGTGTCCTGGAACCCGGAGGCCTTCGGTACATCGCCTTCAAGCCATTCCAGTTGAGGAGCACGTGTAACCATTGCTGCTGCGTCCTTGCGTCCGCGAACCAGACGCTTCTTGTGCGTTCCAATTTCTTTGCCAAAACCGCCGTGTTCTCTTATGAGAGCCGAACGACGCAATCAAGACCGGAGACCGAGCGAAACATGCCGTCCACCAGCGCCGCGCCATTTGACATTGCCATTGCGGGTGCCGGCATTTTCGGTCTTTCGATCGCCCGCCGGGCCATTCAGCAGGGCCTTCGAACCGTCGTTCTGGAAGCAGGGCATTTCGGCGCGGGCGCCAGCGGCGGTCTGCTCGGCGCCCTGATGCCGCATATGCCGGCGCGCTGGAACCCGAAGAAGGAATTTCAGTTCCAGGCGTTGCTCTCGCTGGAAGACCATGTGCGGCAACTTGAGGCGGACACGGGTTTAAGCTGCGGCTACACCCGCTGCGGGCGCATTCTGCCGCTGACGACGCAGGACAAGCTTGATCATCATCTAGAGCGCGCGGAAGAAAGCAAAACACGCTGGCGTCCGGAAGAAACAGGGTTTTCCTACGTTGTTGAACCTGCTGGCAGCCGGTCGGACTGGCTGGACTCGGCCGCAGCACCTTATGGCATTGTTTACGAAACCCTGGCGGCACGAGCCTCTCCTCGCCTCTACCTTTCTGCCCTGGCCGCCTTCGTGCGCCGCGAAGCGACTTTGCTGGAAGGGGTCAAAGTCGTTGGATACGACGAAACATTAGGCAGGATCGCACTTGACGGGCAGTCGGATCTGACCGCTCGACATCTCGTCCTTTCCGGCGGGTTCGCAGCCTTTGATCTAATCGAACAGTTTGTCGGGGAGCGGATCGGCCGCGGCGAAAAGGGTCAGGCCCTCCTGCTTGACGGCGCCGGACTGGAAGACAAGCCTGCCATTTATTGCGAAGGGCTCTATGTGGTTCCCCACGGCAACGGCACCGTGGCAGTCGGCAGCACCGCGGACCGTGACTTTACAGACGCCGCCCCGTCCCCCGCCAGAACCGCTGAACTGATTGCCCGCGCCCAGTCCTTTTGCCCCTCGCTGGAAGGACGTGAGGTTCTGACCGAATGGGCCGGGATCCGTCCGAGATGCAATCGCCGCGATCCCGTTGTCGGCAAGCTGCCGGGCTCCGACAAGGTGTATGCGGCGACAGGAGGCTACAAGATTTCATTCGGCATTGCGCATTTGATTGCCGATTGCCTGATCTGCGACGTGACAGGCGAAAAACCGCAGCATCCCTTGCCCCAAACGTTTCAGCCGGGTCATCACTTCGGCGACAACCTGTTGAGAAGCGATCAATAAACGCGGAAACAACAGCACACGTTTCCCGGCAGCGATACGCAAGGCAGCGCGGGGCATTGGTGTTATCTCAAGAGTGTAGAACGTGGAGGTGTTGGGTCTAAAGTGACGATACGATCGTGTAGAGACCAAAAAAGCTGATGGAGATGGAGCCCCAGAAAAGAAGGTTCTTCGCGACAAGTACTGGGAGGCTTGCAACTTCGGCGCGCGGTCTCGGCAGGACAGCCGGTTCCGTTCTTCCCAACTCCGGGTTACGAACTTCCCTCATTGCTGTCATGGCTCTGGCCATAGTGGCGATCCTCGAAACTTGGTGCGCTCAAGACGCTAAAACGTAATTCTCCGTCGCATTAGTAATAAGCATTAGGGAGCAAGTGTTTAACTCCCGTTTAAATTCAGTATGAATGCTTTCTTAATTTCTGACATGTGGAAATTAATCCTATACACAATTTGTTTTCGGGCCTTTTGATTGCGGCAGGACTCGGTCAATGTCAGATTTTACAATGCCGGATTTAGAAACAGGGAGTATTTAGAGCATGAGCCTTTCCAGTGTTCGCGAGCATCTTTCGGCCGCTGCGCCGGATCTGGTCATCATCGAGACAGAGAACAGCAGTGCAACCGTGGAGCTGGCAGCACAGGCCCACCGTGTCCTACCCGGACAAATTGCAAAAACGCTTTCGCTTCAGGTACGTGACAAGATCTTTCTGCTTGTTGCCCGCGGGGATGCCCGCCTGGACAACAAAAAAACGAAGGCTGCGTTCGGTGCGAAGGCCAGGATGCTCAGCCGTGAGGAAGCCGAAACCATGACAGGTCATCCGGTTGGCGGCGTTTGCCCCTTCGGTCTGGCGCAGCCCCTGCCCGTTTACTGTGATGTATCGCTGAAGGATTTTGATATTGTGATCCCGGCAGCCGGTGCAACCAACGCCGCTGTCAGAATTGCCCCGGACCGAATGGCTGACATAACCAATGCCGAATGGGTGGATGTGTGCCAGTCACCAGGCGGAAACACGCCCTAGGCCATACCTTCATCAAGACCAAAGTGTGCAAACGACCTACACCCGGTAGTAGTCCCGGTACCATTCCACGAACTTGGCGATCCCTTCGCGCACGCTCGTTTTCGGCGTGTATCCCGTGAGTGTTTTCAAAAGATCCGCGTTGGCCCAGGTCGCTACAACGTCTCCTGGCTGCATCGGCATCAGGTTTCGTTCAGCCTTCTTTCCGGTTGCCTCTTCAATGGCATCAATGAAGTCCGTGAGCTGAACGCTTTTCGAATTGCCGATGTTGACGATCCGCCAGGGCGCAACCGGCGAGAGGCTGTCGCCCTCCGGCACTTCTTCGCCCTCAGCGAGCCGCACCGGCACCGCGTCCATCAACAGGCGAATACCCTCAACAAGATCCTCCACATAGGTGAAATCCCGCTTCATGTCGCCGTAATTGTAGACGTCGATCGGCCTCCCCTCGAGGATGGCTTTGGCAAACTTGTGATGCGCCATGTCCGGACGGGCCCAGGGCCCATAAACGGTAAAGAAACGGAACATGGTGATCGGCAGGCCATAGAGATGGGCATAGGAATGCGCCATCGATTCCGTTGCCTTCTTGGTCGCAGCATAGAAGGACACCTGGTGATCGGCCTTGTCGGTCTCCGTGTAGGGCATCACATCGTTTGCGCCATATGCAGATGACGTCGATGCCAACAGCATATGCTCGGGCGGACAGGCGCGAGCCGCTTCCAGGAGTTCGAACGTGCCGCAGATATTGCTTTCCAGGTAAGACCGCGGGTTCTCGATCGAATAGCGAACCCCTGCCTGCGCCGCCAGGTGAATGACGAAATCCGGCTTTTCGCTCCGAAACAGGGTCATCAGGAGATCGGATGCCTCGACGCGGTCGTTGATCGCCTGGTAGTGCTCGTGCTGCAGCAGCATCTGCTGTCTGCGCTCCTTGAGCCGGACGTCGTAGTAGTCCGTCATGGCGTCCAGTCCGATGACCCGGAAGCCGTCCTTTAACAGACGCGTGCACAAAAAGTATCCGATAAAGCCCGCTGCACCGGTTACCAAAACGGTTTTCATCTGCGCCTATAGCCCCTTAGAGCCCATTGAAGAGTGTTGGAAGGCGTCTTAAAGGGCTTCGCCGCCCCGGGCAACGGCAAAGTCCGGTCCCGGCGCGGAAATAAAGCTCTCTATTGATGACCTGCGCAGGCAAGCGGGCAAAAAGAAAGGAGCAGCGCCCGGGATCGAACGCTGCTCCTTTGATGTTCTTCAGAATTTCTGTTGCGCGAGCACTGACTTACGAGTTCAAGAACCCATGTTCGCGCAGATACGCAATCACGTCCTCGGCAATGTCCTCCGGATCGCGATTGACGTTGTGAATATGAAGTTCCGGGTTTTCCGGTGCTTCATAGGGGCTGTCGATACCGGTGAAATTCTTGATTTCGCCCCGGTCAGCCTTCGCGTAAAGGCCCTTCGGATCGCGCTGGCGGCAGACGTCGATAGGTGTGTCGACAAAAACCTCGATAAATTCTCCCTCACCCAGCAGGTCGCGTGCCATCCTCCGCTCGGACTTGAATGGCGAGATGAACGAAACCAGCGTGATCAGACCGGCATCGGTAAAGAGCTTTGCAACCTCGCCGACCCGCCGGATGTTCTCGACACGGTCCACATCTGTAAAGCCGAGATCCTTGTTCAGGCCGTGGCGGACGTTGTCGCCGTCAAGCGTGTAGGTGTGCCGCCCGTCGATATGGAGCTTCTTTTCCACGATCGAGGCAATTGTCGACTTGCCGGATCCGGAAAGGCCGGTGAACCAGAGGACCGCCGGTTTCTGACCGAGCTTTTCGGAGCGTGCCGTGCGGTCGACATCAAGTGCCTGCCAATGGATGTTGCTTGCGCGCCGGAGGGCGAACCAGACCATGCCCGCGCCAACCGTCGCATTGGACATCCGGTCGATCAGGATGAACGATCCGGTCGACCTGTTGGCCTCATAGGGATCGAACGGAACAGAGGACGACAGGGCAAAATTGCAGAACGCTATCTCATTGAGCTCCAGCGTCTTGCCCGCGACGTGCTCAAACGTGTTGACGTTGATCTTGTGTTTGATTTCAGAAACCGTTGCCGTCACGCTGCGCGTTCCAATCTTCAAGAGATAGGGGCGCCCCGGAAGCAGAGGTTCGTCACTCATCCAGATCACATGTGCGGCAAACTGGTCGGCGACGTCAGGGCGATGTGCAGTCGATGACAGAAGATCGCCGCGCGAGATGTCGATTTCGTCTTCCAGCGTGATCGTGACCGCTTCGCCTGCACGCGCTTCGGGAACCTCGCCGCCCGCGCCGACAATGCTCTTAACCTTGGATATCTTGGCCGGTCCGGCCACCACGAGTTCGTCGCCTGTTGCCACGCGACCGCTTGCGATCGTGCCGGAATATCCGCGAAAATCGAGGTTGGGGCGATTGACCCACTGGACCGGGAAGCGGAATGGCGCTTCCAGGGCATCTTCACCGACCTCGACCTTTTCCAGATGCTCGAGCAGCGTCGGGCCCTGGTACCAGTCCATGTTCTGGCCCCTGGCTGTGACGTTGTCACCGAAACGGGCGGACATCGGGATCGCCTGGAGTGTCTCGAAGTCAAAACCGTTGGCAAAGACCTCGAATTCCTTGCGGATTTCGTTGAAACGTTCCTCCGAATAACCGGCGAGGTCGATCTTGTTGACCGCAAGCACCACATGGCGAATGCCGAGGAGCGAGGCAATGAAGGCGTGGCGGCGTGTCTGGACCATGAGGCCGTTGCGTGCATCCACCAAGAGGACCGCAAGATCCGCCGTGGAAGCGCCGGTTGCCATGTTGCGGGTGTATTGCTCGTGACCCGGCGTGTCGGCGACGATGAACTTGCGCTTGTCCGTGGCAAAGAAGCGGTAGGCAACATCGATCGTGATGCCCTGCTCGCGCTCCGCCTCCAGGCCGTCCACCAGAAGGGCGAGATCGATATCTTCTCCCACTGTCCCGTGTTTCCTGGAATCGCGTTCAAGCGCGGCCAACTGGTCTTCAAAGATCAGCTTGGTGTCGTAAAGTAGGCGGCCTATCAGGGTCGATTTGCCGTCATCCACGGAGCCACAGGTAAGAAAGCGCAGCTGGTCCTTGGTTTCCTGTGCGAGGATATAGTCCGTGACAGCGGTTTCAGCGGCTTCTTTAACGTCGACAGTCATCTTAGAAATACCCTTCCCGCTTTTTCTTTTCCATGGACGCGCTTTCGTCCTTGTCGATCAGACGCCCCTGACGCTCGGACGTGCGGGCAATCAGCATTTCGCGAACGATGGCGGGAAGCGTGTCTGCATCCGATTCAATGGCGCCGGTCAAGGGATAGCAGCCAAGTGTGCGGAACCGGACCTTCTTTTCCTGGATGATCTCGCCCGGCAAAAGCTTCATGCGGTCATCGTCGACCATGATGAGCATACCGTCGCGTTCCACGACCGGCCGCGTGGCTGCCAGATAGAGCGGCACCATCGGAATGTTTTCCGTCAGGATGTACTGCCAGATGTCGAGTTCGGTCCAGTTGGAGAGCGGAAAGGCCCGGATGCTTTCGCCCTTGGCGACGCGGGCATTGTAGAGGTTCCAAAGTTCCGGGCGCTGGTTTTTGGGGTCCCAGCCATGACTGGCATTGCGGAAGGAAAAGACACGTTCCTTGGCGCGGGACTTTTCTTCATCGCGGCGCGCACCTCCAAAAGCCGCGTCGAACCCGTATTTGTCGAGCGCCTGCTTGAGGGCCTCGGTCTTCATGATGTGCGTATGAACAGACGAGCCGTTGTCGAACGGATTGATGTTCTTTTCCAACCCCTCGGGATTGGTGTAAACCAGAAGATCCAGTCCCAGCCGCTTCGCCGTATCGTCGCGAAACCGGATCATGTCCCGGAATTTCCATGTTGTATCGACATGAAGCAACGGAAACGGCGGTTTGGACGGATAAAACGCCTTCATGGCAAGGTGCAGCATGACGCCGGAGTCCTTGCCGATGGAATAGAGCATCACCGGGTTGGAGAACTCTGCCGCCACTTCCCTGATGATATGGATGCTTTCCGCTTCCAGCCGCTTCAAATTGCTGAGGCGCTCGGGCGTGATCCCGTGAGATTGCATATTCATGTTCGCTTTTTCCGTTATGTCCGGCGAGCCGGCTTTATCTGGATCTGTCCTGTCTTTTTTGTGGCGGCCGACTAAAGAGCCGGCGCAGGCTCCGGCAGCAGCGCCGTGGAGCTGAGGGCAATGAAATGCGGATTGCGCAGATCGTCCTTGGTTGCCTTGGGCGGGACCCGATAGACGAAGTCCGACCCGCATTCCGCCAGAACAACAGAACCGCCCGCAGCGCGGACAACTGCGTCCCCGGCTGCGATGTCCCACTGCATGGTCGGGGCAAGACGCGGATAGAGATCGGCCTTTCCGGCTGCTACCCAGCACAGTTTCAGCGAAGACCCCACCGAAAGACGTTCTGCGACATTGAGCCTGTCAATGAGGGCAGATGTTTCTTCTGACAGATGAGAGCGGCTGGCGAGCACGCTGAGGCCCTCATTCGGCGGTGTCCTGACGGTGATGCGTTCGGCGCCCTGGATGCTGCCCTGCACAACATTCGCCTTGTAGGCGCTTGCCGATCCGGAAGCGGCAGCGCTTGCGAGAGTGCCCCAGTAAATCTCACCGAGGGCCGGCGCATAGACGACGCCAAAAACGGGAACCCCATCTTCCACAAGAGCAATATTGACAGTAAATTCGCCGTTCTTCTTCAAGAACTCCTTGGTACCGTCAAGCGGGTCCACCAGGAAATAACGCGTTCCGACTGCTGGAAGGTCCCCGGCCTCGACGGCTTCCTCGGCAACCACGGGAATATCGGGAAAGGCCTCCGTCAAACCGTCCAGAATGATCTTTTCAGCGGCTGCGTCAGCCTTGGTGACAGGCGAACCATCAAGCTTGTTTTCAACTTCGAACGGCTCGGCATAGATCTTCAGGATCTCCTCACCGGCACGGACAGCAAGCTGGCTCAGCAAGGATATCTGCTCTTCAGTCATGAACGCCTCGTATTCCCCAAAACCGCTTGATTCCGGGATAATTTGTCACTCTGTTAGCCCGTAGGTAACTGGAACGCGTCTCTCAACACAAGAAATGCTGTTCCACAGATGCCTCAGAATGGAAAACCCGTGAACAAACGCTTCCTTGCACGAAGGTGTTTTTTCCACTTGGCCGTCCACGGTACGAAGAAGCACGCACCTTTGAACGCAGTTCCGGGTTCCGGGTCCGCCAGTGCGGAGCCTCGCTTTCCTGTTCTGCTGCAATGCAACATCACCTGAGTTGCACTCTAAAATCTGAAAGCGCACTCCGCAACAAAACTCTTCAATAAATTGCAATTAAACAGCTGACTTCAACCATAAATTACTTTTAATTTTAATTGATTTTTATTTTTTTACGTTGTTCAGAGAATGTTTTGCGAAAAATTCCCTCCTAAAATTCTATCGAAACATCTTTAGAGGCTGAAAGTGGAATATTCAGAACTTTCTAAACGTTTTCAGGGTCAGATTCACTTCTTGGAAACGGCTTTGAACTAAGCTCAATTGACAATAGGGGCTGACCGATTTCCGAGCCGATGCGAGATGATCATGTCAAACGCCGATCCTGCACCGCAGCAAAACGCGGAAAATGAAGACGCAGACGAGTTCACGCCACGTGAGCGCCGAGCACGCGTATACAAGAAAGGCAAGATGGTCTTTCAAAACGGGCTGAGATCCATTCCGTGCGTCGTCCGGAACATATCCGACGGCGGCGCCATGCTGGAATTCGATCAGGCCTACATCCTGCCCAAGGATTTCGAACTCTACATCGATCTGGAAGACTACGAGGTTTCTTGTGAACGCCGTTGGGAAGCGGGCCTGAACTGCGGCGTCATGTTTACCAGCGAAAGACGCCACGTAGCGCAACAGCGCCGCCAGGCGCTGAATCCGTCCGATCCGGTTCCGCAGAACGGACTGGAGCCTCTTTTCGGCGCCTTCGGCAAAAGCGCTGAACCCGAAGACGAAGAAGATGCAGCGGCAGACGAGACCGCGAAAGAAGATAACCGGCCCCAGCCACCGGCGGGCGGCAAACCTTCCTTCGGCAGACGGCGCTGACCTGAATCGCCTTTTGCATGTTTGCAGCGGTATTCACGGAATGACAAGGACTTACTGGTAAAAAGGACAGGTTCCTGGGTGCCAAGCGTCCCGAATGACCGTGAGATGTGAAACGAACATGCCCGACATAAAAGAAACAAACGAGCAGCCCACCGCAAAACAAGAAGAAGGCCAGAACGAGCGTGCCCGCAGAATGCGCGCACTGAAAAAAGGCAAACTGATCTTCAATCGCGGTCTGCGTTCCGTTCCCTGCATTGTCCGCAACCTCTCGGAAACAGGTGCAAAACTCGAATTCGAGCAGGCTTACCTTCTGCCCCATGAGTTTGTCCTGCAGATCGATCTGGAGGACTTCGAAGTCACCTGTGAACGCCGTTGGGAAGACGGCTTGCGCTGCGGTGTCGAATTCACCAGTGAAAAGCGGTCGGTCGGAAAGCTGCGTGCGCAGATACTCAAATCGTCCGACGAAGCACTCAAGGAAGAGATCGACGAGCTGCGGGATTCACCCGACAACTATTTCTCGCGCAAGCGAGTTCTGGACGCCCAGAAACAGTCCGCCCACGAGCAACCGACCCGGACCGCCCGCCCCTCCGCCAGCAGCAAACCCGGCTTCGGCCGCCGGCGGTAGACCGCAGGAAGCTCTCGATACCCGGTGGAATTCAGGCGCGCAACCCGTGCGCCCTCACTTGGTAATTCTATTAGGCGTTTCTGCGCTAGCTTTAGGCAGGGTCTGGCGCCGAATTCTTTACGAGGCAACAACAGCGGATTAGTTGCACAAATTAAGCGTGCGTTTGGACTTAGACATTAGCCAGCAATGTAATTTAGTTTGACCTGAATAAACAGTCTGAAGATGCAGCTGATTGTATGAGACTTTGGATAGTCGTACTTGGATTTCTTGAGCGATGGTGGTCAAAATCCGTTACGTTGGGATGTCTGGTGCAATGGGCGGTTTACCCGCACCGTGCCGTATTGCCTCATCTCACGTGTTCAGGAAATCAATTTGAGACCTTATTTGCTTCTGACTGTTTTCCTTTTTCCATCGCCGGGCCTTGCTGACGATTGGTTAACCGCCGAAGAGGCAAGAAATGCAGCTATGGAGTTGCATCAGCAAATTATCCGTGCCGAGAAATCTGGTCTAAAGATACGCAATGGGATCGTCACTGAGACCGACCAGGGAAGGTTATGGCAAGCGGGAGCGGACTTGCTCCGGGGCCTGTTCGAATATCATCAGAAACTGAATGCCAACAACGCACCTTCGATTGTGCCCGAGCAAAGACCTCTGCGTCCAAACCACTTGAAAAAACACACTGACTGCTCATTCGCGGCTGTTCGACTGGCGAGGATCGCCAACGATCTGGGGAACCAAACTGAAACTCCGGACTCAATCTCAAATAGGTATCTTCTTTTCAAGGAAACTGAAAAGAGATGCTCGACTTCACTCAAATGAAATTCATTTTAAAAAAGTTCTCTCAGCGCAATTCAGAAGTTTTGGCAAATTTCTTACGATTGATTTCGCACCTACCCAATCAATACGTAAAATTAATCCGGTCAAGACTGTCTGGCTGCGCTTGCCGGAATAACTACACGCAATTTTAAGTGTCCGAGGGGCGGTCGCCAGAGCTAGAAACAGAACATTCTGGGTAAAGCCGTAGATTTGATAAAGTTATGCGTTTCATTGCAGTTGAATCGAATGCCCAATGAAGTTGCTAGCAGTAGTCAGATTTAATTTTAGACCTGCACAAGGAAATCACTGCGCGACGAAGGGCGACGCATTGGCCGCAACCTTAAAACTGCATTGTCTCTGGGAAAATTGGCTGGGGTGGCTGGATTCGAACCAGCGCATGCCGGTACCAAAAACCGGTGCCTTACCGCTTGGCTACACCCCAAGGCCGTGAAGACGCTGTATAGCGAGGTCGTTTCAGAAGCGCAAGCCTTTGCAGAGGCAATATTCTTAAGCGTGCCATGGGTTTTCCCCAGGTGAGAAAGACGCCGACTTTTGTGAAGGCAACACTGCACGTTTTCCGCATCAGTCCGCCTCTGACTTGTTGCGAAATTATTCTCGTACGCGCTGCTATCCCGCCGGCATTATTTGGTGTTTCAAAAAAAACAGGCACGTGTCAGCAATTCCCTTGCGGGATCAAATGAGCTTTGCTACATGACCCTCCACACAGCGGGGCCTTGCCTCGCTGTTCCCGATGGATTTATGCTAAATCCAAGAGACGTGTCGGAGTGTAGCGCAGCCTGGTAGCGCACCTCGTTCGGGACGAGGGGGTCGGAGGTTCGAATCCTCTCACTCCGACCATTTTTCCAAATACCCGAGGGCAAGTATTTTAGCCCCACGAAAGATCACGTGTAGCCAGCGGTCGGCCCAAAGGCGCTTGGTGGCTGCTTGACCTTCTCCGGACCGAGTTTACCCGGGTCCGTGCTTCGCAGTTTTCTGAAGATACTTCACTGGCTTGCAACGTGATCCTGACGGCAGGTCTTCAGGTTTTCGATCGCGTAGAGCAGATACGTCTCGTTCACAAAGGACGGCTTGCAATTCTCGAATTTCGTGGAGAAGTCTTTTTCGATCACAACCCAGTCGATCTTACGCTGGTCGGCAAACCGCACAAAGGATCCCGGTGTGTGGCTCCGGTAAAGGCTCGCCTGCTTGCCCCAGATCATGAGCCCCGGATAGGACGCGAGCGACGACGACGTACCGTAGACGGAGGCAAATCTCTCCATCCATTCCACGAAGTGGTCTTCAGAAAAGGGAAAGGCCTTTCCAACGAAGACGGCTCGATCAGCTGCCAGGCGGAACTCAATACCCGGGCTGTTTGCAGGAAGGATGAAGACATCGTCCTTGCCGGTCTCGTTCCCGGCAAAGGCGATGACCTCCTCAAACCCGTCCGTGTCGCTGTCGAAGTGACTGGACACCGACACATTATAGGCCGCGGCCATGGCGAGCAGGACAAAGGGAACCGAGACAACCGCCCAGGAAAGGGAGCCAACGCGCCGCAAAAGCTGATCGGAAAACCCAATCAACTTGTGTTCAGCATTTTTCTGCCTGAGGTCCCGCATCGCGGTCTCGATCAGCGCGACGGCTCCGAATATCATCAAAAACCAGAGCCCGAACATCGAATAGCGGGCGGGCCCGAGCGCGGCGATGCTCTTGATGGGATAAAGTTCGACAAGCACATATTGCGCAGCGATTGCACCGGCGTAGGAAAGGGCTGCGATCAACGTGTTCCGCCACGCCCGGTTTTTCATTCGAACAAGCAAAACAGCGACAATCGCGAGCGCAGCGATCAGAAGCGCAAAGGAAACCACCCAGTCGGCGTTCCCGGAAGCACCATACTCAGACGGCAGATAATGGTGGGGATGGCGTTCTTTGACATAGATATCGACAAAGGTCTGCGTGTCGATTGGAGTTGAAACGGCAAAAGTCACTTTGACGAACACAGCTGCGGCCAGCGCGGCAAGAAGGCCTGCGCAATAGCGCATATCCTGCGCGATTTTCCATCGGCTGAGCACAATGGTCGAAAACACCACGGTGTAGAGCGCCATCACCGGATGGAAAATGCCGGCGACAAAAATGAGGAACGGCCCGGCAATCACCCTGCGCTGCCAAATCAGAAGAACGCCCGCCAAAGACAACATCAGGGAAAAGTCCTGCGCCGTTGCGATCAGCCTGACCGGGTACCAGCCTGCGATTAGAAACGCGTCCCCTACCCCGCCGGCCAGCGCTACAAATAAAAGCGGCGCGAACACCAGAGCCAGCGTTTCTTTCAGACGATCCGAATGAGCGTTCGTCCCAGGCGACAGATGCGTTTTGATGGCCGCCCAGATGAAGACGGTCGAGACAATGGGCAAAAGCACCAGAACAAGCGTGTTCAAAACCGAGAGCCCACCCTGGGCGCCACCACCGGACAGTTTCGAAAGCGTCATCAGCACATAGGCGATCGGGTTCCGCGGGTTCAAACTCGCGCTGGCATCTGTGAAAAAGTCGCCTTTAAGGCAGGCAGTATCGAGCAACCTGCAAACCGCCGGCAGATTGTCCGTCGCCGGCCAAACGGCAGCAGATTCACCAAAGTGGGAAAACAAGACAAAGGCAGCGACGACGGCCAACACCAGGGACAAAAGCTTCAGGCGGGCATCGCTCGAAACGCTGACGGACTGCTCGTGGCTTGTCGTGGCTATCATCAGGTCACGCTGCACATGCGTTGGGGTTCACAGGTCTAAAGGTGTCCGTTTCCTTGGAGCGCGGACATTTGCTCGCCTTGTTATAAAATCAAATTGGTTAGGCTTTCGTGCATGCCCCGGCCGAACGGTCTCGCCGGCTGCATGAATGCCCGGCAATCCAAATCAACCGTCGACGGCAATTTTCTGACCGGCAGCGGAACAAACGCCCTGTCAGGTATCCCTCTTCACTCGCGCTGACCAGACTTTCAGGTCGGTGACCACCTTCAAAAAGGCAACAATCACCAGAACACAAAGCCCGACTTTGGTTGCCGTTTCCATGGTCCCTTCGATCAAAAGGGCATGGGCGATGCTGCCGCTGACAATCACCAGGGCAAGAAGTGTGTGGGCCTGGCGCCAGGTGCGTGGGCGAAGACGCAGGCGGCGGCGCAAGAATGCAATAAGCGCGGCGGCAAAGACCGCCCACATGGCAATCACGCCCCAAAGCGAAAACGGTGTCGGCGACCTGAACAATAGAGCGTCGATCACGTCCGGTGGACTGGTGATCCAAAGTCCGCCGACATGGATCACGACGGCAGCAACGAGCGCAACGCCGACCCTGCGATGTACTTTGCGTCCGCGAAGGGATGCAAGACCCGGCAGGTATCCTCCAACAAGAAGCGGTTGAACCAGCAACAGCGCCATTGCCGCGATGCCGGCAAAACCGGCTGCAATATAGACCGGCTGCCGCCATTGCAGCAGCGGGCTGGCCGCGGCTGCGGCCAACGGCACCAGAATGACGGCTGCAAGGGCACTCCAGATCAGGATCGCGCGCAATCTGCGCATGCGCGATTTATCCAACCCGGTCAGGCTGGCTGCAGAACGAAATGGGCTTCCAGGCTGGTGTCCTTCGAGCTTGACATGATGGGCCGGAGAAAAACCGTTTCAAAGTCTTCGCTATCATAAGCCAAGTGTGCGTGCGGCTGTCCGAATGCCGGCACGATCTGCGGCATTTCCAGCCTGAACACGCCATTTGCATCGGTCAGTGTTGCGCCGTGACTGCGTGCATCGCGTTCATGGCCTTCGGTTGTATGCGCCCATATCTGGATACGCTGGCCGGCCAGTGGAGCCCCGTCACCTGCACGGCGCACTGTTCCGGACATCCAGAAGCCGCCGCCACCGATGCGGTCAACGATGGGCGCACCCGGGCGATAATTGTTTGAACCGCCACGCATGGAGCGTGTCGGGGCAAGGCCTTGCGCACTGGCCGGGACAAGAAGCCCGGACACCCCGGTGACTGCAGCGGCGCCACCAGCGGCCAGAAGCGTACGGCGGGTGATCAGGTCAATTGTCATCAAGATCTCTCCTATCGGGACGTTCGACCCTTGGCCCATGACACAGGCCAAGCATTTCCGACGATGAAGTATAGTGCGATTATGTCCTTTTCCGAGACCACGCGGAAAGAGCATGCCGGAAAGATGCTCACGCTTTCGTGAGAAGACAAGTCTTTCGGTTCGGCAGCGCGGGACCAACATGCTGCAAGAGCCGATTCAGGACTTAAGATCCAGATCCGCAATGACGGACTTGACCGCCAGAAGAAAAATCTGCACTTCCGCGCTTTGCCGGGTGCCGGGCCGTGTCATCAGCCCGACCGGACCTTTGGTGATGTCACTGTCAAAAGGCAGGCGAACCAGCGACCCGTCTTCTGTCTCGGTCTGTACAACGCCGGATGAAATGATCCAGACCGCGTCCGTCTGGCGTGTGTAGAGCCGTCCGAAGGCGCCCGAAACGCTTTCAATCCGATGCGGTATCTCCCCGACACCATTGGCGATCATGAAACGTTCGACCAGCGGCCGGATCGCTGCTCCTTCCGGCGGGTAAATGACAGGCCATTCCACGATGCGCTTGACATCGGGAGCCGCCAGCAGCGGGTGTCCCTTGCGAACCACAAGGTCGACCCGTTCGGAGTAAAGCTGTGTGAAGGAAACGCCTTCCATGGCCTCGGGACGGCCGAGACGTCCGATCACGAGGTCTAGTTCGCCCAGTTTCAATCGCTCTATGAGAAACCCGTGGGGACCATCGAGTATCTTGACCATGACGTTGGGGGCAAGTTCGGTGAATTCCCGGATCACGGGCGGGATGAAGCTTGCTGCCACGCTCGGCAAGGCGCCGACCTTCAGCGTCGCACGCGCGTGCTCGCCTTCTTTTTCTACGCCGTCCAGTCCCTGCTGAAGACTGGCCAGCGAGATCTGCGCAAAATGCAGGAAAACCTTTCCCTGCTTTGTCAGCGTGATCCCGGCCCTGTTGCGCGTCATCAGGGTCGCACCGATGATGTCCTCCAGCTCCTTCAGCGTTTTTGAAATCGCTGGCTGGGTCAGGGACAATTTGTCGGCTGCAAGCTTCAGGCTGCGCTCATGCGCGATCTCCACGAAACACTGAATATGCCGGAACTTGATGCGTCGATCGATCATTTAGTTTCCCGTATCAGAAACAAAAAGGCTCAATATCTCATTTTACTTCTCATTTTTGAACATTCAATATAAGGGCAACAGAGGAGAAAGCCATGCGCACTCAGGTTGTCATCGTCGGCGGAGGCCCTTCAGGCCTGCTGCTCGGACAGCTGTTGCACAAACACGGAATTGAGACCGTCCTTTTGGAGCGCAAGACGCGGGAGTATGTTCTGGCGCGTATCCGGGCCGGAATACTGGAGACGGGCCTCGTCAACATGATGCGCGAGGCCGGTGTCGCAGAGCGCATGGACCGCGAGTGCTTCGTCCATCACGGCACCTGCATCTCTTATGAAAACGAGATGTTCGCCATCGATTTCCACAAGCTGATCGGTCAGAACGTCATTGTCTACGGCCAGACCGAACTGACGCATGATCTTTACGATGCGCGGGAAGCAATTGATGCGAAGACGATTTTTGAAGTCGAAAACGTTCAGATAATCGATGCGGACCGGGACGCTCCATATGTAACCTATGTCTCGGGCGGCGCCGAACACAGGATCGATTGCGACTTCATCGCCGGCTGCGACGGCTTTCACGGCGTCAGCCGCAAGACCATTCCGGAGACTGTGCGCAAGGAATATGAAAAGATATTTCCCTTCGGCTGGCTCGGCATCCTCTCCGAAACGCCGCCTGTGCACGATGAACTGATCTACGCGAATTCGACCAGGGGATTTGCGCTTTGTTCCATGCGCAATGAGAAACTGTCACGCTACTACGTTCAGTGCGATCAGGCCGACAACGTCGAGAATTGGAGCGACGACGCTTTCTGGGACGAGTTGAAGCGCCGATTGCCGGAAGCGATTGCTGAGAAGCTGGTGACCGGTCCTTCAATCGAAAAGTCGATTGCTCCGCTGCGATCTTTCGTTACCGAACCCATGCGCTGGGGACGCCTCTTCCTGTGCGGTGATGCGGCACATATCGTTCCACCCACGGGTGCGAAGGGTCTGAATACAGCAGCCTCCGATGTTCATTATCTCCATGAAGCCCTTGTCCGCTTTTACCGGGACAAGGATATGGGCGGGATCGAACACTATTCCGAAAAGGCACTGGCAAGGGTCTGGAAAGCTGAGCGCTTCAGCTGGTCGACGACCAATCTCCTGCACCGGTTTCCGGATCAGACGGATTTCGATCTCAAGATGCAGCGGGCTGAAATAGAGTCTCTGCACTACAATGAAATCGCGCAGAGATGGTTTGCGCAAAACTATGTGGGGCTGCCTTACTGATGAAGATCGCGCGTCTCAGTTCAGTCGACCTTCACTGGAGGGAAGACGGTGACCCGAACGGATATCCGATCGTCTTTGCCAACTCGCTCGGCACGGACCTCCGGCTTTGGGAAAAGATCATTCCGCTTCTGCCGCAAGAGGGCTTTCGCTTCATTCGTTTCGACAAACGCGGCCACGGTCTCTCCTCCTGCCCAAAGCCGCCTTACACCATGGAAGCGCTGGTCACGGATACCGAAGAGTTTCTCGACCAGATCAACGTCGGCGCCTGCATCTTCATCGGACTGTCGATCGGCGGCTTCATCGGACAATCGCTAGCAAGCCGGCGGCCCGAAGCGATCAAGGCATTGGTGCTTTCAAACACTGCCGCAAAGCTCGGCACTGCCGAAATGTGGCAGGACAGGATTGACCGCATTCGCGAAGGTGGAATCGAAGCGATGGCCGATGCCATTCTTCAGCGCTGGTTCGGAGAAGATTTCCGCCAATCGGCGGATGCGACCCTGTGGCGTAACATGATGACCCGCACGCCTGCCGACGGCTATATCGGATGCAGCACTGCGATCGCCGCGACAGACCTGACCGCCAGCACAGCACAGCTGAAATTGCCGGTCCTCGGCATCGGTGGCGAGCTTGATATGGCGAGCTCTCCGGAACTCGTCCGCGGCACGACTGAGCTTATCGCCGGAAGCCGGTATGTCGAGATCCGCAACGCGGGTCACCTGCCCTGCGTGGAGTATCCGGAGATTTACGCGGGCCATTTGACGACGTTTCTCAAGGAGACTTCCCATGTCAGAACGTTATGAACGTGGCATGGACGTGCGCCGCGCAGTCCTCGGCGACGATCATGTCAATCGGGCGGAAAACGGCAAGACGGAACTGGACGGTCCGTTCCAGACGCTGATTACTGAGGGGGCCTGGGGAACAGTCTGGTCGTCCGACGGCATCAGCGCGCGCGAGCGTTCCATGCTTACGCTGGCACTTCTCGCCGCACTTGGAAATTTTGAGGAAATCTCGATGCATATCCGGGCGACCGCCCGAACGGGCGCCAGCAAACAGGACGTGCTCGAGGCGTTTCAGCATGTGGCGATTTATGCTGGTGTGCCACGCGCCAACCAGGCCCTGAAGATTGCCAAGGAAACATATGCGGAGATGGAGCAGAGCGCGCGGCACGCGGCGCGCTGAGCCCACGCTCACAGGGAGAGAAAGCATGAACCAGGGTCCGTTTTATCAACGCGACCGGCGTTGGCAGCCACCGGCGCTGACACCTGACTACAAGACAAGCGTCGCCCGTTCGCCTCAATATTCCATGATCAGCCTCGGAACGACCGTCAGCGAGATCACTGGACCTGTTTTCGGTCACAACGATATTGATCCACGCGACGGCGACCTGTTGACCAACTATGCCAAGCCGGGCGAAAGCCCGATCGGAGAGCGGATACTGCTCCACGGGCGCGTGCTTGATGAGAATGCCAAACCGGTCCCGAACACGCTTGTCGAGATCTGGCAGGCCAACTCGGGTGGACGCTACAGGCACAGGAAAGACACCTACCTTGCGCCGATCGATCCCAATTTCGGCGGCTGCGGCCGTGCCCTGACAGATGACGCCGGTTACTATTGTTTCCGGACCGTAAAACCGGGCGCTTATCCCTGGCGCAACTGGGTCAACAGCTGGCGGCCGGCACATGTTCACGTATCTGTCTTCGGCACGGCCTTTGCGCAAAGACTGATTACGCAGTGCTATTTCGAGGGCGACCCGCTCATTCCCATCTGTCCGATCGTCAACACGATCCCGGATGACGAGGCCATCGAGCAGCTGATCGCAAAACTCGACCTGAATGCGACCATTCCGCTGGATACGATCGCCTACAAGTTCGACATCGTCTTGCGTGGACGCAGGTCGACCTATTTCGAGAACCGTCCGGAGGGCAACTGACCATGCACCAGACACTCGACTATCTGAAAGAAACGCCATCGCAGACCGCCGGCCCCTACGTGCATATCGGTCTTGCGCCCGGAGCGGCGGGATTTGAAATCTACAAGAATGAACTCGGCTGGGATATTGCAGGGCCAAATGCTGACGGCGAACGTATCCGCATCGAGGGCTGTGTGATCGACGGCATGGGATCGCCGATCAAGGATGTTCTCCTGGAAGCCTGGCAGGCCAACGCGGCCGGCACCTACGCCCACCCAGAAGCCGGCGGCACAGTGGAAGACGGCTTTCGTGGCTGGGGCCGCGTCATCACCGATTTTGAAACCGGTGAATGGGGCATCGACACCATAAAACCGGGGTCCGTGACCGATGGTACGGTGGGTGTCATGGCACCCCATATCAGCCTCTGGTTTGTCGCACGCGGCGTCAATATCGGTCTACACACGCGGCTTTACTTCGACGACGAGCATGACGCCAATGCGCATGACCCCGTTTTGAACCTTATCGAGTGGGAAAAGCGGCGCAAGACACTGATTGCCAAGCGGACCGAAAGGGATGGCAAGACAGTCTACCGCTTTGACATTAAGCTTCAGGGAGAAGACGAGACCGTCTTTTTCGATATCTGAGACCTCAACATGACCAAACCCTGCATCATCTGCGTTGCCATCACCGGATCGGTCGCGACCAAGGAAAACAATCCGGCCGTTCCGATTACGGTTTCAGAACAGCTTGAAAGCACGCACGAAGCTTTCGAGGCCGGTGCATCGATCGTCCACGCCCATGTGCGAAACGACGACCAGTCGCCAACCTCGGATCCGGAGAAGTTTGCCCGGCTGAAGGAAGGCCTGGAAAAGCACTGTCCGGGCATGATCATTCAATTCTCGACCGGCGGGCGCTCCGGCGCCGGGCAGGCGCGCGGTGGCATGCTGCCGTTGAAGCCGGACATGGCGTCGCTGTCGGTCGGCTCAAACAATTTCCCGACACGGGTCTATGAAAACCCGCCCGATCTCGTCGACTGGCTTGCAAGCGAAATGCGGACCCATGTCGTCAAGCCGGAGATCGAAGCGTTCGACCTCAGCCATATTCACCAGGCAGCTTCCATGAACCGTGATGGCCGCATCCCGGGAAAGCTCTACGTGCAGTTTGTCATGGGCGTCAAAAACGCCATGCCGGTCGACCGCGACGTGTTCGACTATTACATCAAGACGGTTGAAAGGCTCGTACCGGATGCCGAATGGTGTGCGGCTGGAATTGGCCGGCACCAGCTGACGGTGAACGAGTGGTGCATCGCGGAGGGCGGACACACGCGAACTGGCCTGGAAGACAATGTTCGGCTGGACAGGGAAACCCTCGCCCCGTCCAATGCCGCGCTCGTCAAGCGGGCGGCTGCGCTTTGCGAAAAGCACGAACGTCCTGTCGCAACCTGGCAGCAAGCCCGGGAAATACTCGACCTGCCACTTAAGGCCGCTTGACGTTCCGTGCCGCCTGGCTCTCAATTGAGGGCAACCTTTTGACAGTTGAGAGCCATGCCCCTTTCCCTGCTCGCAAGCCCGGTCCATTCCGGACTTTTTTCCGATGACAGTCTTCTGCCTTTGCTCAATGATGCGGCCGACATTGCGCACATGGTCCGTTTCGAGCGTGCGCTCGCCATCGTCCAGGGAAAGCTCGGGATCATTCCAGCCGACGCCGCAGCGGCCATCGCAACGCGTTTGCTGGATGCCTCACCTGCGCCAGAAACCCTTCAAGACGGCACCACGTCGGCGGGCGTTCCGGTACCAGCCCTTGTTGCTCAATTGCGCAAGATCGCCGGGGAAGACGCCGGAAAGTGGCTGCACTGGGGTGCGACCAGCCAGGACGTCATGGACACGGCGCAGATGCTTCAGATCAAAGCCTGCCTTGAGATTCTTGAAGCGCGTCTTGATCGGTTGATCAGCTCCCTGGAGATGCAAAGCCGCGAATATGCAGACCGGTTGCTGGCCGGCCGTACCCGCAGCCAGGTGTCGACACCGGTAACGCTTGGGTATCGGCTCGCCCAATGGGCGCATCCCCTGATCGATGCAGAAAACGGGCTGAGTGGGCTGAAGAAATCTGTTCTCAAGCTTCAGTTCGGCGGAGCATCGGGCATCAACGGTGCGATCGCCCCGGACGGGCCGCAGGTGGCGCGGGCCCTTGCCCTGGAACTCGGACTGGAAGACGGACCGTCCTGGCATGTGAACCGTTCGCCGCTTCTTGAGCTTGCGGCCTGGTTGCAGCGAGTCAGCGCTGCGCTTGGTAAAATGGCCGGAGATCTCATTCTTCTCGGCCGCTCGGACATTGGTGAAGTTTCAAGCGGCAGCGGGGGTGGCTCGTCCACCATGCCGCAAAAGGCGAACCCTGTGCAGGCGGAAGCCATTCTGGTCCTTGCCCAGATCGTCAATCAATCCCAAGGCACACTGGCTGCGGCTTCCGATCCCGTCGAGGAACGGGACGGCACAAAGTGGCCGCTTGAATGGATGATGGTCCCGCAAATGCTGATGGCAACCGGCACCGCGCTGCGGCACGCACACGCGCTCGCGGACAGTTTGAAACCGAACGATGTCCAATTGGATGCAACGCTATCAGCCAATCCTGAAATCATGGCCGAAACCGCAAGCTTCGCTCTTGCAAAGGCCGGTGTTCCGCGAGCGGATGCCAAGAACCTCGTCGCCAATGCTGCCGCCGATACGGCGCCCTTCGCAGACGCTCTTGCAAAACTGAGCCCCATTGAAATCGATTGGCACGATGTGCTCGATCCCCGCTCGGCCATTCAGCCGAGCCGGGAGATGTCGGACAAGATCTTCGCCAAGCGCGACCGCAGCTAGCCGGGGGCCTACCGCAGAACGGTCGGCAGCCAAAGGGTGATTGCCGGGAAACTCACCAGCAGGATCACACGGATAACCTCGGCCCCGAAGAACGGTGCAACGCCCTTGAAGGTCTCGATCATGGGCGTGTCGCGCGCGAGCGAGGAAATCACGAAGACATTCATGCCGACGGGTGGCGTGATCAGGCCGAGTTCGACCACAATCAGCGCCAGGATCCCGAACCAGATCTTCAGGTCTTCGGTGCTCATGCCGAAGCCTGCCCCGTCCGCGCCCTGATAAATGCCGCCATTGATCTCGACCAGCACCGGCCAGAAAAACGGAATGACAAGCAGGATCATGGAAAGGCTGTCCATCAGGCAGCCCAGAAAGATGAGCGCAATCAGCAAGATGATCAGCACCGTCATCGGCTCCAGGCCCGAGTTCGAGATCCAGGCGGCGGTTTCCTGGGGAAGTCCGACGCGGGACATGAAGATCTTCAGAAGTTCGGCACCCAGGATAATCAGGTAGATCATTCCGGAGGTGGCGGCCGTCTCCTTGAGCGCGGAGACAAAGTCAGTGCGTGACAGCTTTCTCTGGACGATGCCGAAAAACAGCACAAGGAACACGCCGACGGCGGCAGCCGGTGTCGGATTGAAAAAACCGAAATAGATGCCGCCGATCACCATACCGAAAATAATCAGCACAGGGATCATCCCGACTGTGGCTTCGACGAATTCGCTCCCGTCCGCAACGCCGCCCTTTGGACCAGCAGCCGGTCTGATGGCCACATAGACGGCGATGGTCAGGAGGAAAAGAACAACAGCCAGCAGGCCCGGAAGGAACGCTGCCATGAACATTGTGACGATATTCGCCTCAACGATCACGGCGTAGATGATCAGGACGACGGACGGCGGGATGAGAATGCCCAGAACGCCCCCGGCCGCGAGCGTTCCGGTGGCAAGCGCTCCTGAATAGTTGTAGCGGCGGAGCTCCGGCAAAGCGACCTTGCCCATCGTCGAAGCGGTCGCGAGAGAGGACCCGCAAACGGCGCCAAAGCCGGCACATCCGGCGATTGCCGCCATAGCTGTGCCGCCGCGCATCCAGCCGAGCCAGGCGTTCGCACCTCGAAACAGGGCCTGACTCAGACCGGTTTTCGACGCGATCGCTCCCATCAGGACAAACATGGGTACGACGGAAAGGTCGTAGATGGAGAACTGTCCGTAGGCCAGTGTCTTGAGCTGGCTGAGAACGAGCGCCGGACCGTTCAGCATCATTGTACCGACACCGCCAACCAGAATCATTGCGTAGGCGATCGGTATGCGAATGGCGATCAGGAGGATCAGCACGGCAAGTGCACCGAGGCCGAGCACGAGTGCGTCAGTCATCTGCTGATTATCCTTTCGACAGAACGTCTGCGTCGCGCAGCAAGGTGACGGCTGCCGCCACGGCGAGAAGAGCCAGCGAGATCAGGATTGGGATGAAGGCCAGCCAATGCGGGATTTGCAGGATTGTCGTGGTGTAGTCGTATTCGCGCTGATCAAGCATGCCGAAATACATGCGCCAGATCAGAAGAATGGCAAAACCGAGCGCGATCAGAGACCCAAGCAGTGTGAAAAACGCGATCATTCGTTTGGAAGCGCCCGAGGTAAAGATATCAGCCGACACGTTGGCGCCGACAAGCTGGCAGTAGGGCAGGAACGAAAAGACGGCGACTGCGACACCCATTTCAGTCAGTTCGAAATCGCCCGGAAAAGGCTTTCCAAACATCGATCCGATGATCGACACCATGTTCACCGCCACGACCAGGAGGAGCACGATGCCGCCCAGCAGCGCCCAGCCGGTGATCAGGCGGCTTGCAGCTCCGACAAGTCCGGAGCTGCCTTCCTGTTGATCCGCCGACATCAATTGGACGCGTTGCCGGCAACTGCAGCCTTGGCTTTTTCGACCAGGGCGTTGCCATCAATGCCTTTTTCGGCAACTTCGTTCACCCAGCGGTCGACCACTGGCGCCAGAACCTCGTTAAAGGCTGCAGTCTCTTCCGGCGTCAGCGTAATGTGTTTATTGCCGGCTTTCGTTGCCAGACCGATCCCGAAATCATCCGCACCGGCCCAGATGTTGCCGACCTCTTCCGCCCATGCCGTGTCGGACGCATCGAGAAATGCCTGCTTGATGTCATCCGGCAGCGCGTCCCAGCGCGCCTTGTTCATGGACACCTGAAAGACCGTTGTTCCGAAGCGTTCCTTGTCCGCGCCTTCGATCTGGAATTCGGTCTGCTCCTGGATCTTCAGCGGCGGAATGATCTCCCAGGGGATCATCGCGCCATCGATAACGCCTTTCTGAAGGGCCGTCGGCAGCTCCGGAACCGGCATTGCGACGGGAGACGCTCCGAGCGCTTCAATGACCCAGGCGCCTGTGCGGGTCGGAATACGGATCTTCTTGCCTTCAAGATCGGCCGGAGATCTGACCTCGGTGTCGGTCATATGGATGCCCTGCCCCGCATGAACGTGCAGAAACATGACTTCCACACCCTTGTAGTCATCCTTCAGGTCGCTCTCGAACAACTCTTTCAGCGCCAGATTTGTCGCCGCGGTGTCGTTCTTGTGGACGCCCGGCAATTCGAACACTTCCGACCGCGGGAAGAGGCCTGGCGTATATCCATTCACGGTCCAGACGAGATCAACGACACCATCGCGGACCTGATTGATCAGTTCGGGCGGACGGCCTCCCAGCGTCATTGCCGGATAGATTTCGATCGAGACCTTGCCGCCGGAATTTTCTTCCACGCGCTTTGCCCAGGGCACCAGCATCTGCGCATGTGCAGGGGCTTTTTCACCAATGAAATGGTGCAGCTTGAATTCGTGATCAGCTGCCAGAACGGGCGTTCCGCTGAACACCATCATTGCGGCCCCCAGGATCAATTTCTTAAAGTTGCTCATGATTCCTCCTCCAAGTGAGACACGCTCACAGTCTTTTATCCACTTACCGCCAGACGACCCATGGACCAGTTGACGCAGTATTTTCAGCGGCGTCATAACGCCGGCCGGCAGACCAGGTGACCGCGAACAAGCAACCGGCGCCTTCCCTCGGGAGACACTATCACCACGCACGCATGCTGCGACAAACGAGAGGCCGTTTTATCGTTATCGGCTCATAGTCATTAATTAGTTTAGGAATGTAAATTGAGATATAGGGCCAGATACTTTCCGTTTTTGGCAAGAAAAGTATCGGCTTTTGCGCGAACACACACAGACGTGGTGCAGCGCATCCTTCGCAAGTGAAACACAGATAAAGAATGACAAATCAAAAATCGGGCCGGGACCCCTGACCCGGGGTCCCGGCCATACGTCACTCGATGAAAGTGCGTGACAGTCTCTCGCTGAGCGGTTGGGCGAGGTAGCTGAGCGCGGTGCGCTCTCCCGTTCTAATGAAGAGATCCGCCGGCATTCCCGGAACAAGTTCCAGCTTGTCGACATCGGCCGACTGTTTCGCGTCCAGCCTGATACGCGCCACATAAAAGGCGTCTCCTGTCCGCTCGTCCGTGACTGCATCAGCGGAGATATCGAAAATGCGTCCCTTTGCTTCGGGGATCTCTTCCTGGTCAAACGCACTGAGGCGTATGCGAGACGCCTGCCCGACGGAAAGCTTCTCGATGTCGGCTGTGTTGATGCGTGCTTCGACAACCAGTTCTTCGCTGAGCGGCACAAGCTCGAGAATATCCTCTCCCGGCCTGACCACACCGCCCAGCGTATGCAGCGCCATGTTGACGACGGTGCCGCTGACGGGCGCACTCACGACGACGCGTTTCTGGCGTTCCACCGCACCCTTGAATTGCGGTTCCACGGCAGCGAGCTGTCCCTCGACCGCAGCGAGACCCTCCGTCGCCGCTTCAAGTCTCTGTTTCTGCGCACTGACGTCATTGAGCTCCAATTCGCCAATTTCATTGCGCGCGCGCGCCTGATCTGTTCTCAGCGCGGCCTCAAGCCCGACCAGACGTTCGATTTCCAAGCGAATGGAATTGATCCTTGCTGCCGTCACGAGCCCTTTTTCAAACAGGGTCTGCAGGGATTCCAGTTCACTGGTGGAAATCGCGTGCTGGCGCTCGTTGGACCGGCGCTGTTCTTCCAGGCCGGCTATTTCGTCCTGCAGCGCGTTAATGCGCCGTTTCAGAACGTCTTTTTCGCTGGACCGGGCCCGTGCCTCGGTGTCGAACACTCTTTTCTGGGTGAGATAGGCGCTCTCCCAGAGAACATCGGGGACATCTTCTACAATGAGCGCTTCGACATCGCTTCTGCGAAAAGCTCCCGCCTGGCTGATCTGCGCAAGAAGACGGGCACGACGCGCGGTGAGCTCTCCGATCTGACTGCTTAAGACGGTAAGATCAACATCTGCCTCGGTGCTGTCGAAGACCACAAGCGGCTGACCCGCTTCCACGATATCGCCATCTGTGACGAACAACTCGCGCACGATACCGCCGTCGAGATGCTGAACCGTCTTGCGATTTCCGTCTACAACAAAGGACGCCTGGGCAACAACCGCACCGTCGAGTTTTGTCTGAAGAGACCAGTAGGCGGCTCCTCCCACAAAAAGCGCCAGAACGACGAACCCGAGAAAGACAAGGAAACCGATGCGCGGTTCGCCAATTTCTTTCACATCATCTGTTTTCTGCGAAAGGTGCGAGACGTGGCGGTTTTGATGAGAAAGTGTCAGTTCTTTCATTGGACTGCCCTTTCCTGAACAGGTTTGTCGATAGTGCCGCCTTGTTGACGGCTCGCCGGGAGAACGTTGCGTTTCGTTTCGCGCAAGACATCGTCGCGGTTTCCGAAAGCTGTCTGAACGCCGTTATTGAGAACCAGCACCTTGTCGACGACCTGCAACGTGCTTGGACGGTGGGTCATCATGACAACGATGCTGCCGCGCTCCTGCATGGACCGGATCGCTTTGTGAAGCGCGGCCTCACCGGCGGAATCCAGGTCCGAATTCGGCTCGTCCAGAACCAACAGGAACGGGTTTCCATAAAGCGCGCGGGCAAGCGCAATCCGCTGCCGCTGTCCGCCGGACAAGAAAAAACCGTTGCCAATCCTGGTCTCATAGCCATCGGGCAGATTGGAGATCAGATCGTGGACGTCTGCGGCAAGAGCCGCTTCCAGAACAAGTCCGTCGTCAATCTCGGCGGCAAACCGTGCGATGTTCTCCCGGATGGTGCCGTCAAAGAGAGCTATTTCCTGTGGCAGATACCCGATATGGCTTCCCAGTTCTTCCGGATCCCATTTTGCGGTCGGGTTACCGTCGAGGCGCACTGTCCCCCGCTGAGGTGCCCAGACACCCGCCAGCATCTTGGCGAGCGTTGATTTTCCCGATGCGCTCGGTCCGATCACCGCAACAGCGTCTCCGGCCTGGAGGTTCATGCGAATATCGGAAAGCGTCGCGTTTTGCGCTGTGGGCGGCCCCGCCTTCTGGATTGCGACACTCACGGAAACCTGGGGCCTTGGAAGATGAAGGCGTTTCGGTTCGACCGGGTAGTCGTGGACCAGTTTTCTCAGCTTGCCGTAGGATCCGGTCGCTGCAAGAAAGCTCCTCCATTGCCCGATGAGCTGATCGATGGGGGCAAGTGCCCGGCCAAGAACAATGGTTGCGGCAATCATGATACCGGCAGAACTTTCACCAGTGATCGCCAGCGCCGCGCCCAGACCGAGGATAGCCGACTGCAGTCCGGTGCGCAGTGTTTTGGAGGTGACTGAAAACGTCGAGATGCGATCATTCACCCGTGTCTTCAGCCGATGTGCTTCAAGCTGGAGATCGCGCCAGCGGTGCGCCAGGTCACTGTGCATGCCCATCGCATGGATGATTTCCGCGTTTGCCTCGCCAGCCCGGTAGAGCGTGTCGCTGCGCCGGCGGGCTTCGGCAGCTTCCATCATCGTGTTGTGGCTGCGCGCATTGTTGATGAGAGCAAGAATTGTCAGAACGATTGCGCCCGCCAATCCCAGATGACCGAGATACGGATGAAGGATGTAGAGAACGCCGATATAGACCGGGATCCAGGGAGCGTCGAAAAATGCAAGCAGCGTGCTTCCGGACAGGAAATCGCGAAAACCATTGACGTCTTCAATCGAGTTGTCGCTTGAAGCTAGGTTGCCTTCGACTTTCCGGCGCATGGCGGCATTGAGGACCGGTACGCCGACTTTCAGCTCGAACTTTGCGCCCAGCCTGTTCAGCATGCGCTGTCGGATCCAGTCGAGCAGACCTGTGACCACAAAGACGCCGCCAAGCAGCAGCGTGAGTGCGATGAGCGTATCCATGTTCTGGCTGGTCAGGACGCGGTCGTAGACCTGAAGCATGTAAAGCGGTGCGGCGAGTGCCAGAATGTTCAGCGCCATGCTGAAGAGCGCGATTGCGAGGAAACCGGCACTGAGTGAAGACCAGGCGTGCCGGACAGGAGAGATCTTGCGGAACATATGCTTGCTCCAATTCACGGGGTTCGGGTCAAAAAATCTGGAAAGCCACAGGGTGGCGACAGCGGCCACCGCCACCCTGAGCAACTGGCTTAGACGAGGAAGTCGTCTTCGCTCAGTTGCGACGCGTCGACGTTGACCAGGCGCAGTGTGCTGTCCGACCCGAAGGACAGGACTGCATCCGAGCCATCTTGGACCGCGCCGGACAGAACTTCGGCCACGTCGAAATCAGGCGCAAAATCGCCACCTGAAATCAGATCCGAGCCGAGTTCGAAGTCGCTAACGGTGTCTGCACCGAGGCTGGCAACGAAGATGTCGGAGCCATCGCCACCTTCGAGCAGGTCGTCACCTCCGGCACCGTTCAGGACGTTGTCAAAACCGCTGCCGGTGATGACATCTCCGTCGTTGGACCCGATGACGTTTTCGATCGAGCTGAGGACATCCGTCTCAACGCGGTTTTCGATAACGTCTTCTCCGACAACGCCGGTGTTGGTGATCGGCTCCACGGCATCGAGTGTCGCTCCGGCATCCACAAGCGTATCCTGGACAACCGGGCCGTTCTGGCCGGCTGGCGCGTTGTGCAGATGGATGGCTGAAACAACACCGGGGATCGGCGTCGAAAGGTCCGCTTCGTTGAGGCCAGACACATCGAGAATGCTCGAATAGGTGACTTCACCTGTTGTGAGGTTCTGGACGATCGTGACCGTCGCCTCACCTGTTGCCTCGCTGTCGGAAAGCGGTCCAGGCTCCTGCGCGGCATCCAGCCCACCGGACAGCTCGATCGTGCGAATGCCGTGTTCAGTGACATCGCTGTCAACGAGCAGCTGACCTCTGATCTCACCACCGGGGAAGTCCGACGTGTGGATGTT
Source organism: Roseibium sp. HPY-6 (assembly GCF_040530035.1). Taxonomy (NCBI): domain Bacteria; kingdom Pseudomonadati; phylum Pseudomonadota; class Alphaproteobacteria; order Hyphomicrobiales; family Stappiaceae; genus Roseibium; species Roseibium sp. HPY-6. The sequence goes on along the minus strand of NZ_JBEWCD010000002.1, from coordinate 1,873,453 downwards.
GTAGTAGAGGTTTCCGGCAACAGCCTGATCAACGAATGCGGCACCGTCGGCAATGGCTGATCCGAACTGGGCAGGCGCTGCAACCACGGCATTGTCGACACGGACGGTAAAGCCGGTATCCCGGGTTGCCGTTCCGTTGCCATTGGCACCGAGGTTGACGTTCACCGCGACATCCAGATCAGAGAAATCTGCCGTATCGGTACCTTCTCCGCCGTCCAGGAAGTCGTTGCCAAGACCGCCAACGAGAACGTTGTCGCCATCACCTGCGATCAGCGTATCGTCTCCGGCACCGCCGTCGATGACACCGTCCACGAGGCCAAGATCGACGAAGATGTCTTCGCCACCTCCAAGCAGGACGTTGCCGTCGATGATGCCGCCATCGTTGACGATGGTAACGTCACCGGCGTCGCGCGCATCAATTGCGTTGACCCTGCCGGAGATCTCGCCCTCGTTGATGATGGCACCCAGGATATCAAGACCACCGTCGATCCGGATACCGGCTGCTGCATCGGACTCGTCCGAACCGGCTATGACACCCTCGTTCTCGACAAGACCGGCAAACCCGGCATCTTCCACGCTCGAGAACAGACGCAGGCCGTCGCCGACCGTGTTTCCTTCGGTTGCGTCTCCGCCGCCGAAGATAGCGCCCTGGTTGAGGATTGAAGCCGAGACGATATCGCCGTCGACATCACCGGTCTGGAGCGAGACGCCGGAGGCGTTGTTACCGTTTGCGTCGACCGTTCCCTGGTTGGTGAAGGTGTAGTTGTCGGCGGTGCCGTCGGCATAGACGGTTCCGTTCCGCTGTGTGCCGGTCGCCAGGATTGCGCCCTGGTTGACCACATCCAGGCCTTCGCCGTCGATGTTCAGTGCCCGGCTGTCGGACGAAACAATACCCTGGTTGATGAAGGAACCACCGGAATGATCGCCGGTACCGAAATAGACGCCGTTTTGCGCACCGGCAAACACACCGCCTTCTTCGTTCACCAGAGAACCCTGGAAGTCCACACCGTTGACCGCCCGGAACGCACCGACGGTACCTTGCTGGCTTTCCGCCGTGACAATCCCGGAGTTGGTGATTGAACCGGTGAAGAGTGCGGCGGCAAAACCACCTTCGCTCAAGCGAACCCCTTCCAGCCGGATACCGTCTCCGGCAGTGCCTGCACCCGCGGAAGCCTGACCGCGACCGTTGATCGTGCCGGCGTTATCCACTTCAACGTCGCCATTGCCGTCCGCTGCCAGCGACAGGGAGATACCGGCACCGTCATTGTGTTCACCGGCATCAATGACACCGTTTGGAAGGTTGGTGATCGAATAGTCACGCGCTGTGTCATCGGCATAGATTGTGCCGTTGCGCTGATCACCTGTGCCGACAATGTCGCCGCCATTGAGCAGGTCGACACCGGACCCGTCAATGTTCACCGCACGGCTACCGGACTGGATCGTGCCGAAGTTCTGAACGCTGAGATCATGTTCGGCATCACCAATGTAAAGACCGTTGCGTGGGCCTTCGATCGTGCCTGTGCTGGAGTTGAAGATCCGGCCCTCGGCCGCAACGCCATCGGCAATCCGGATACCGGCCGTTGTGCCCTGGTTGCTTTCGGTGCTGATGAGGCCGCTGTTGAAGATATCGGTCTCAAGGACAGCGCCTTCAGCACCGTCATCAATCCGGATACCGTCACCGGCAAGCGGTGTGTTGGAGGCAGCTTGGTCGCCACGGCCCTGGATGACGGCACCGAAGCCGTTGAAGATGGTGCCTTCCACGACATCGTTCAGCTCATCACCAACTTCGAGCGAGATACCTGCGCCCTGGTTGCCTTCACCGGCGTCAATCGTTCCGCCTGTGAAGTTGCTGATCGAAAAGTCTTCCGCTGTGCTGTTGGTATAGATCGTGCCGTTGCGCTGATCGCCCGTACCGACAATGTCGCCGAAGTTCCGAACGCTGACGCCCTCGCCCTGGATGTCGACTGCACGGCTGTCGGAGGAGATCACGCCGCCGCTGAAGTTATCCAGCCGTCCGGAGGATTGAGCATCGGCAAACTGAACACCGTTGAACTCGCCGTCGACGATGCCGAAGTTGCGGATGTCCGCACTGCCGCTGACCTGAATACCGGTCGCAAGCGCATCAGGACCGCTGTTGGCCTCGATGCGGGCGTTGCGGAAATTGAAGACCTGCGCATCTTCACCACCGATGGAAACGGCGGCAGCCGCATTGTTGGTGGTCACCTGACCGAAGTTCAGAAAACGCGCAAAGTCGTTGTCGAGAACGAAGGCCGGCGTGTTGTCGACGACCACGTTGTTGAAAACGCCGTTCGTCAGCGACTGGCCGTCACGAACTGTTTCTTGTGCCAGTGTGGACGTCGTGAGCAATCGCGCCCGAATACCGGCAAGCATCCCAGATACCATTTGGAAATCTCCATGAGTTTTGTGGCCCGGGTACACCCTCTGCACGATGGCGCCCGGCACTCATGGATCTGTTGCGAGTGGCTCAATTCTTGAAATTCATATTGCCAATACGCGCCATAACCTTTCGAAATAATCACGGATGACGTGACTGCGACCTTAAATTTTCTATATACTTTACAAGGCTTTGCGTGTTTTTGATGAAAATCGGATTCTATTTGTTCAACTGAGATGGAAAAAACGTGAAGTAATTTCGCACTTGCAGATCCAAACGGGCGTTCCCGCCAAAGCGAGGCATGCCGAAAAGACACCTGGTGGCGGTCGGACAGAGTTCAAAAAACCACGCCGGACGCAGCCCGATATTGGACAGAATGATTTTTGAGGAGCCAGTTTCACGAACCGGATGGGCGGTGCCAGGGTTCAGCGCCCTTTACAAAGCGGCGACACCGCTTTCGACCGGCGAGCGTGACATGCCGGCAGCCGCTCCGATCGTTCCGCACGGAGGCGACTGGGCAATGAATGCCCTGATCGACGAGATGACGCCGAAACGCGAATATCGCCGGCGCGTGATTGCGCCGAGTTCGCGCAGCCTGCCCGCATCATCGAACGGAACAAAGGTCAGCCCAAGGTTGTCGCGCTTGAATTGCTCCGCAGCAATCGCATTCACGATCGTGCAGGCATCTGTATGCGCCAGGTGACGGCAAAGCGTTTCGAAGCGCGCAGACCTGACATCGATGCCAAGGCGCTCGGCGGCATCGGAAGAAGAGGCCGGAAGGTCTTTTTCAAGATCGTATCCGAAAGGCACATCGAAGCGGATCAGGTATTCAGCCGGAACCTCTTTCGCGCGTATGCCGTCCTTGTTTGCGAGAACATGATCTTTGCGCATACCCAGATAGAGCGGTTCCTGCCAGAGCGCGGTGAATTGAGGTGCCTCCTCACCGGCGTCGCCATAGATCATTGTGTGGCTGTTTCTCGAAATCAGCGCCGCATCCAATTGCATCTGCTCGACCATGCGCGACAATTCGAGCGGTTTTTCCTCGACGATCACCAATTTCAGGTCCGGAAAGAGCTCCGCAGTCATGTCGAGAAAATACCCGGAGAGATAAGCTGCGAGCGTCGGCGTCATGCCAAGGCGGAAAGGCGTTGCCTCCAGCTTGCGATGCTCCTGCGCGGTCTCGGAGATCCGGTCAACCAGACCATTTATCTCAAGCGCCATATCAACGATTTGCTCGCCGAACTTGGTCAGCAGAACTTCGTTGCGGGTCCGTTCGAAAATCTGAACCCCGAGTTCTGCTTCAAGCTTCTTAATCTGGTTTGAAAGAGCCGGCTGGCTAACATGAACGGCGCGAGACGCACGGGTAAAATTCTTGTGGTGCGCCACGGCGGCGACGTATTGCAGGTCCCGAAGATTCATGTGTGTCCAGCGGTGTCCGGTTGCCGTTACGCGCCAACGTGTGGTGCGCGAGCCCTTTCGTAAAGTGACAATGTTTTGACCGCACTTGTGACCAGGCCACGGTGAGCTCGGGTTATTCGACTTCAGATGGCCAAAACTGCGGCAATTTCAGATGTAACGCTGAAGTCGCCCAGGTTATTACTCAGGTAATCTTTGAACCAGTTGAGTAGTTTTATCTTTTGAGAACGAATGCCTGTCTCTCCTTCTTCAAAACGACAGATAACCGCAGAATTCAGCACGTGAATAAATTTAATACTTTTCGGTATTTAAATAGTTTTCCGACAAAGCAACAGATTCAGTAGCTTTTCGCGAGATGTATCAGCTTCACATTGATTTGAGACGCAGTTGCAGCGTGGCCAAATTTTTTGCTCAAAACTAAAAAGGGCGGCTGATGTGCCGCCCCTTTTGCAAAGACTTGCCGGATTCAGACAGCGGCGACGCGGTCGAGGAAGGTCTCGATGCCTTTCTTCAAGGCAGTGCTTCGGTCGCTCAAGTCGCTGGAGGCCGACTGAACGCTGCCCGAAACATCCTTGGTTTCGTCCACGGCTTCCGTGAGCTGGGAAATATTCGCTCGAACAGACATTGTGCTCTCGGCCGCCCTTTGGACGTTGCCGGAGATTTCGTTCGTGGCCGCACCTTGCTGAGAGACTGCCGACGATATTCCCTGCGTATAGCCGTTGACTTCCTCCATCGTGTCGGAAATCGAGCCAATCGCTTTCACGGCATCGGTCGTGGATTCCTGAATGGTCTGGATCTGGGACGAGATTTCCTCGGTCGCCTTGGAGGTCTGGGTCGCCAGTTCCTTCACTTCGGCTGCAACAACGGCAAAGCCCTTGCCCGCCTCGCCGGCACGTGCTGCCTCGATCGTCGCGTTCAGTGCTAGCAGATTTGTCTGTTCCGCAATCGCCTGAATCAGGCTGACGACTTCACCGATTTTCGAAGCCGCCTGGGCCAGATCCTGAACCTTGGTGTTCGTATCGTGCACGGCGCCTGTCGCGCTCGTCACGATATCCGAAGAGCGCCGCACCTGCTCGCCGATTTCGGCAATAGAAGCGGATAGTTCTTCTGCCGCACTGGCGACGTTTTCAACGCTGCTTGATGCATCCTCGCTCACGCGCGACGTATCGCCCGCCTGCTCGGCGCTGTTTTCGGCAATTTGACCAAGCGTCGATGCCGTCCCAGCCATACCGGCCGCCGTTTCATCAAGCGCTCCGAGCAGAACCTGGACTTCCTGACGGAACCCGTCGATCAGACCATCGACCTCGGCCTGGCGGTCATTCTGCTCTTGCCGGTGGGCGCTTGCCTCGCTTTCCAGGCGGACGCGTTCTCGCGCATTCTCCTGGAATACCTGCACGGTGCGGCTCATGTCGCCGATTTCATCGCGCTGGTCTGTTGTCGGCACTTCGACTTCGGTATCGCCTTCGGCAAGGCGTCCCATGGCTTCGGTCAGCGCACGCGTCGGTCTCGTGATCAGCAAGGACAACACAAAGGCAAGCAGTCCGCCGACCACAACAGCAGCAACGAGAGCTGCCGCAATGAGGCCAAGCGCGGTATTTGCGCGCGCGGAAGCACTGGCTGACTGGTCCTCGGCAAGGTTGGTAATGACCCGGCGGACATCGCCCGATATTGCCGAAAGAGCCTTGTGCTTCGCATCGAACGTTTCCTTTGCGGCAACCATACCGGCAAACTCAGCTTCGTACGTATTCACTTCCTGATCGATTGCAGCCACCGCGTCTGCGATTTCCGGGAAGGCTGCGCTGTCGGCCTTGAGCGTGTTGGCAAGATTCCTGATGATACCGATGCGCATTTGAACCGCATCCGCGCCCATCGATTCAAATCCGGCAAAGAACTCCATGGTTGCCGACCTGATTTCAAGTGAAGCCCGCAGGAATTTCGCTACGTTGACGTCCACAAGACTGACAATACCCAGCTTTGACTGCGCACCACCGGCCACTTTCTTGGCCGCGTCCGAAGCGACGTAGACAGCCTTGCGCAGCGTCGAAGCCTCCAGGTTCAGCGCTTTCAGGTCACTGCCGACCTGTTTGGCGATTTCGCGTGGCATTGGGGCGGCGGTTTCGCCCTCCGGCTTCGGTACAATTTCGGCTATTGCAGCGGTCTTGGCGGCAAGATCTTTCATCGTGCCCGGATCGACCCCGTCAACCTTGAGTTTGGCGGCCTTCTTGGACGTCTTTACGAGCGATGCGACTTCATCAATGACCATCTGACTTTCGGCAGCCGGCAGGTCACCGAACAAGGCTGCCTTTTTGATTGCTGCTTCCAACTCGGACGATTTGTCCTCGATCTGGGACAGCATCCGGCCGACCTTGTCGGCCCGGTTGCGTGTGCTCGTTGCCTTCTTGGCCGCTGCACCGGCTTCGCGCTGAATTTTCGTCATCTGATCGGTGATTTCAACCGCCAGCGTTTCCAACCCAAGCGCGGAGTGAAGCAACTTGTCGACCTGTGTCTTGCGGCTGTCGACTGCCGAAACGACTCCCTGAAACTCTTCCCCAAGGCGTCCAACGAGCGCAATCGCTTCCGCCGTATTGCCTTGTCCGGACGACGGGCTGGAAACCTCATCAAGGGACTGCAGGGCTTCCTGAAGCCGGTCGATTTGCACCGTCGCGGCTTCCGCCAGTTCGATACTGCCTTCCGCCATGTAGGTTTCTTGTGCCTGCGCAACCTGCTGAAGGCTCGCAATGGCCGTGGTCGCCTTTGCACTGACGTCGGACTGAGCCCTCAGGCCAAGAATTGCAATCGTCCCGACGGCACCCACCGCGGCCGAAACAAGTATCATTGTGACGAAGCCGCCACCAACCTTGGTAGAAAGGCGCGCGTTCTTAAAAGGCTTAAGTATCCTGGACATCGTTCCCCCAACACTTTGTTCAAGTAAACCGGGGGTTGGATAAACATTTCATGAAGAGTTGTGGCTGCGGCGTGGGCCCAAGTTGAGTAAATTAAATAAAGCTGAAAAATGTCATTTTGATCATGGACATAAACCAAAAAACAAGCCGGCCTTTTTTTGCCCGAATTAAATAGAGGCTGCATTCGTGCGATTGAGGTACGCCTCCAATACCATCTGAAATAGAACTAAGGCGCTAAATCGAATCCGTTACTCTACTTACTCGATGCAAACAAAGGCGAACTCTCTACTACTATTTGTGCTTAGATTCGTTCAGCCCGGGCTTCATCAAGGAGCCTTTTCAGTGATTGAAGATCGCCAATATGGTTGGCCATCAGCAAGATGAGCCGGGCGTTGTAGGCATCGCTTTCCTGTTTGCTCAGACCTTCATGTGCCGCCAACAAATCTGCATAAAAGGCATCAGGAGCCTCCAGGTTCGGCCGTAAAACTTCTTCGGTCATTGCAAGCCTCTTCCTATTGCCTTTTCGATCGCCTGGTCGACCATATCCCGGTCATAGTGTTGCCACCGCGCAGCAACGTGCTGGTCAGGGCGGATCAGATAGACCGCAGCAGCGGCGTTTCCAAGATATCTTTGCGCCAGTTCCGGACTGAATTCGTCGTTTGCGACCGTCAGCCCCTTGACCGGAACGCCGTTGAGTTCTGTAACCGCCGGCACCTCAATCCCGCATCCCAGAAGAAGGAAATCGCCCCCCAACCGGTCGAGCAACCAGCCACCGGATAGCGGTGCGTCTGCAACAGGACTTCCCGGACGGGTCCGATCCGGCAGTTTCTTGTCATCCGCGCCGTTGAGCGGTGACCCGTCATAAGTGCAGGGAACCGACAGGCGTCCGGAATTTACAAGCGGACGCGCAAAGGCGTGATGCTCGGACAAGTCCAGAACCGCGTCCCGAAAAATCCGGCTCATTTCCGATTTCGGTGTGATGAAGTCCGTCGAGCGGGAGCTTTGCAGTATGTTTTCATCCGCCCCCAGTTCTCTTTCAAAGGAATAGCTGTCGAGCAGCGCTTCCGGAGCCGACCCATCCAGAACGAGTTTCAGTTTCCAGCCAAGATTGTCGGCATCCTGAAAACCGGAATTGGCCCCGCGTGCACCAAAGGGAGATACCTGATGCGCGCTATCGCCCGCGAAAATCACCCTGCCATGGCGGAACTGTTCCATGCGGCGACACTGGAAAGTGTAGATCGACACCCATTCCAGATCGAAGTCGACATCCTCGCCCAGCATCTGCTTAAGCCGCGGGATGACGTTTTCCGGCTTCTTCTCTTCTTCCTTGTCGATATCCCAACCGAGTTGAAGGTCGATGCGCCAGACGCCATCAGGTTGCTTGTGCAACAGCGCCGACTGATCCTTATTAAACGGCGGATCGAACCAGAACCAGCGCTCGGTTGGAAAATCCGCCTTCATGATGACATCGGCGATCAGGAAATTGTCTTCAAACACGCGCCCGACAAAATCGAGGTCGAGCATTCGGCGGGTTGGCGAATTGGCCCCATCGCAAGCGACCAGCCAATCGGCTTCCAGGTTATAAGCGCCCTCCTGCGTTTCGACCGTGACGAGTGTATGATCGTCGTAGCGGTGCAGGTTCTCCACCCTGTTGCCGCCGCGTATTTCCACGGGCTTGCCTTCCGCCTGCAGGGCCCGGATACGTTCGACGAGATACAGCTCGCAGTAATATTGCTGGAGATTGATGAAGGCAGGACGCTTGTGACCGTCTTCGGGCAGCAGGTTGAAATTATAGACCTGCCTGTCGCCGAAATAGACCTTGCCCAGGTTCCAGACGACGCCCTTCTCGACCATTTCGTTGCCGCATCCAAGCCGATCGAAGATTTCCAGCGAGCGCTTTGAAAAACAGATCGCCCTCGATCCGACGCTGACCTTGTCGTTGTCGTCGAGCACGACAACCGGAACATCTGCCTGGGCGAGGTCGATCGCCATGGCGAGGCCGACGGGGCCGGCACCGATGATGACGACCGGATGGCGCACAGGTGCTTGCGCGTCCTGATCGGCAGTGCGCTTGTAGGGATACAAAGGCACCTCAAAGAGTTTGGTCACAGGTTTACCTCCCGAATCCCGCGCTACATGTGTTTTCTGGCCACCGGGTGGCGGCCGAATTCAAGAAAGAAATCATCCAGTTGAGGCGGCGTTACACTGGTACCAGCCAGCATGGCATGTGCCTGTCCACGGTGATGAACCTGATGCTGAAAGAGGTGCAGCAACGTGTTGCCAATGGTCTCCTGCATGACGCCTTTGCTGCCCCGATCCTGCGCAATTTTCCTGTCCAGATCCGTTTCGCCAAGTTCATCACAGAACAGGATGAGTTGTTGGTCCTGCCAGGTTTGCGCCGAACGCAGCTTGTCCGCTGTTTCAAGATGAGGCGTATCGTAGACAGACAGGCCTTTGCCCTCCTCGCAAAGCGCATCCAGATAGTAGCGGTCGACTTCCCAGTTGTGATTGAGGGTTTTGCGAATGGACGGAAAAAAACCCGCCCGCTCGGCGTCGAACTCTGCCTGGCTGAGACGGCAACAGGCCTCATAGAGCATTTCATTGGCGTAGGCGTTGTTGCGTGCCATCAGCTGGAGTTGATGAAGGGCTGTAACCATGGAAACCCTCAATACAAGCCATATCGAGCATGAGAACTAACAAGCTCTTCGAGCTCCATTTCCAGATCTCCAACGCCGTCAAAAACCCGTTTTGCGCGATCGATCATATCATCTGAAGCAGGAAACAGCATTCCGCTGTGACAAAGGGCAGATTGCGACAGCACCAGCCGGTCTCCAGTCTCCAGGATTGGAGGGTTTGGAAACACACCGTTTGATGGGTATTTGGGCTCACGATGAAACTTCCATACGCTGCCGGTGTTTAGATTCAAAACAGCTAGGCCAAGCAAGAATTTTCGACCTTCCTCAACGGCGTAACCGCAGTCCCAAGACGCGGCATAACCTCTTCCAGGCAACAGGAATTTCAGGTCTCGCCCTTGCATCAATGGTGTCACGTTCACGTGGTTCTGATCGGTGACTTCGATAACAAGTTCCAAAGCCTCGCCATGGGGTTCTATCGAACGAATTTGCCGTTCGGTGCACTCAGCGAAACGTCCTGCCACTACGAATTCCGCACCGATGAGACGCTCAATACTTCCTGTACCCGAGTAGATGCATGCCACGGCAGTCGAGGCTTGCAAAACCAATACGGCGAATGCGCCCAGAAGTTTCATCCCTGCAGATCCGCCCACATCTTGGCGTCGCGCTCTGCCGTCCAGATGCGCGGTGTGTCGATGCCGAGTGCCTCGTCATAAGCCCGGGCGACATTGAACGGCAGGCAATGCTCGTAGATCGCGTAGTCCTTGAACTTCGGATCGCATTCGGCGCGGCAGGCATCCCAGGCCTCTTTCAGCGATCCGCCACCCTGGGCGATCCGGGCGACCGGCCGGTAGGTCGAGGACACGAAGTCGGCCGTGTTGGTCAGCGCCTTGCCAACCATCTCCTTGCCGACCAGCGCGTCACCGCGGCCCGGTGCGATGGCTTCCACATCGAAGGAACGGATCGCTTCAATCGTTGTCGGCCAGTCGTTGAAATGGCCGTCGCCGCAGTAACACGCGGAGTGGTACTCGACGATATCGCCGGTGAACATGACGTTCTGGTCCGGCACATGGATGACGATGTCACCCGCCGTATGCGCGCGCCCAAGGAAGCGCAGATCGACCCGGCGCTTGCCCAGATAAACGGTCATGCGGTCGTTGAAGGTGGTGGTCGGCCAGGTCAGGGGCGGAATGTCGTTGACGTTGTCATAGCCCATGAACAGACGCGGGAAACGCATGAATTCAGATTCCCGGTCTTCAGCACCCCGCTCGACCACCATGGAGCGGGCCTTCTGGCTCATGATAATGGTCGGTGCCTGATAGGCAGCAGCGCCCAGAACGCGCACGGCGTGATAATGGGTCAGCACAAGATGGCTGATCGGCTTGTCGGTGACGGAGCGCACCTTTTCGATCACCTTGCTGGCGAGTTCAGGTGTCGCCTGCGCCTCGATGATCATGACGCTGTCATCGCCGATGATGACGCCGGTATTCGGGTCTCCCTCGGCCGTAAAGGCCCACAGATCCTTGCCGATCTCGGTGAAGGAGATCTTCTTTTCCGCCATGTCACCGACAGATGCGAATTGCTTGCTCATGTTGCCTCCCGAGGCACATTTTCCGATAGATGCTGCCGCCGGAACTGTTCCGACGCTGGTTTGCAGTTTCTCAAAGAATGAGGGCTCGGCCCCGCTAGACCTTCTCCACCGTCTGTTCAATCGCCCCGAAAATCGAATGGCCCTCGCCGTCCACCATCTCGATGCGAACCGTGTCGCCGAATTTCATGAACGGGGTCTTGGCCTGACCGTCCTTGATGGTCTCGATCATGCGGATCTCGGCAATGCAGGAATAGCCGACGCCGCCTTCTGCGACCGGCTTTCCAGGTCCGCCGTCAAGCTTGTTAGAGACGGTGCCGGATCCTATAATCGCACCAGCGCCAAGGTCCCGCGATTTCGCGGCGTGAGCGATAAGCTGGCCGAAATCAAAGGTCATGTCGACGCCTGCCTCCGCACGGCCGAACGGGGCTCCGTTCAAATCCACATGGAGCGACAAATGCAGCTTGCCGTCCTTCCAGGCATCGCCCAGTTCATCCGGCGTAACGGCGACAGGGGAAAACGTAGAAGACGGTTTTGACTGGAAAAAACCGAAGCCCTTGCCGAGCTCTGCCGGAATGAGCCCGCGCAGGGACACGTCATTGACCAGCATCACAAGACGGATCGCGCCAAGCGCGTCCTCCGGGCTGGCACCCATCGGGACATCACCGGTGATGACGGCAATCTCGCCTTCCATATCAATGCCCCAGGCCTCGTCGCGCATTCTGATCGGATCACGTGGAGCAAGAAAAGTGTCGGAGCCTCCCTGATACATCAGCGGGTCCGTCCAGAAACTGTCCGGCATCTGGGCGCCTCTTGCCTTGCGCACAAGTTCCACGTGATTGACATAGGCAGAGCCGTCCGCCCACTGGTAGGCACGTGGTAGCGGCGAGAGGGCATCATGCTCGTGAAACCGGATTGTCGGCACGGCCTCGTGCGACAGGCTTTCCGCCAGAAGTGCAAGCTTCGGCGCGATAGAGTCCCAGTCGTCCAGCGCGGCCTGCAACGTCGGTGCGATGTGGCTGGCATCGGTGCAAAAGGTCAACCGATCGTTGACCACAACCAGCTTGCCGTCCCGGCTGCCATCCTTGAGCGTTGCCAGTTTCATGAAATTCAGCTCCTTGTGATTGTCAGGCCATCATGGGCGACAAAGGTTTTGCCAGAAAGGGCCTCAGCGGCTCAATGACGCCTTTTCTGCTTTGCACGTCAGCGCCCCTCGGAAGGGCACATTTTCTCAATCCTTGTTCCAGGTGCCCTCAGGGGTTCCATCGAACTTTTTCTCAAGAGACTCCCAGCAGTCAATATAGTCGTCCTGCAGCGGCGCTTCCTTGGCGGCAAATTCCGTCAGGTGCTGCGGAAAACGGGTCTCGAACATGAAGGACATGGTGTTGTCGAGCTTTTCCGCCTTGAGATCCGCGTTGGACGCACCCTCGAAGGCATTTTTGTCCGGCCCGTGTGGAAGCATCATGTTGTGGAGGCTCATGCCACCCGGCACAAACCCCTTGGGCTTGGCGTCATACTGGCCATAGATGTTGCCCATCAACTCGGACATGATGTTCTTGTGATACCAGGGCGGACGGAACGTATCTTCCATCACCATCCAGCGCTCCCGGAACAGCACGAAGTCGATGTTGGCCGTTCCCGGCACACCGGACGCGGCGGTCAGAACGGTGAAGATAGAGGGGTCGGGATGATCAAACAGGATCGCACCGATCGGGCAGTAGTTCCTCAGATCATATTTGCACGGCGCATAGTTGCCGTGCCACGCGACAACGTCGAGAGGCGAATGGCCAATCTTTGTCTCGTGGAACTGACCGCACCATTTCACCGTCAGCGTTGAAGGTGTTTCACGGTCTTCGAAACAGGCGACCGGGGTCTTGAAATCGCGTCTGTTTGCCATGCAGTTAGCGCCGATTGGCCCCCTTCCCGGCAGCTCGAATTTCTGTCCGTAATTCTCGCAGACGAACCCTCGTGCGGGACCCTTGACGACTTCGACCCGGTAGACCAGCCCGCGCGGGATGATGGCAATTTCCTTAGGCTCCAGCTCAATAACGCCGAGTTCCGTGCAGAACCTCAGGATCCCTTCCTGTGGCACCACCAGAAGCTCGCTATCGGCGGAAAAGAAGTATTCGTCTTCCATCGACCTGGTCACCAGATAAATGTGGCTCGCCATGCCAACCTGGGTATTGACGTCTCCGGCGGTTGTCATCGTGCGCATTCCGGTCAGCCAGGAAAGCTCTTCGCTGGAATGCGGCACCGGATCCCAGCGATATTGTCCAAGCGAAATCACATCGTCCGCAATGTTCGGAGCGCTCTTCCAATATGGCAGGTCGATCTTCTCAAAACGGCTTGTGTGCTTCACCGACGGACGGATGCGGTAGCACCAGGTTCTCTCGTTCTGGTGACTGGGAGCCGTGAACGCGGTGCCGGAAAGCTGTTCTCCGTAAAGACCATAAGCGCATTTCTGAGGGCTGTTCATGCCCTGCGGCAAGGACCCGGGCAGCGCCTCTGTCTCAAAGTCATTGCCGAATCCCGGCATATAGTCGAAGGCCACTGAATTGCGGCTGTCGCCGGACAAATTCCGAGTGCTGTCGGTTCTCTGATCCATGATGTCCTCCCGGTTCGGAGATAATTTAGTTACATATGTAACCAATTTCCCAAACGGGTTCAAGGAAGATCCGATACGTTTTTTCAAGCTTTTGATTTGTCGAAGTCTTTTTAATCTCAGAAAACAAATCCGGTTCCGGTGCTCCGGAAATCACACCACCTGTCTTGATCGTTTGTCCGGATTGCGGTAAAAAGAACAAAATGGGAACATCTGAGGTAAGAGATGCAGTTTGTCAGCCCTTTGCAAGGCCATTCTTCCGTTGTCCTGTCGTCAGAGGCAGCCGGTTCCGAAGTACCCCCGGCAACAGACGTGACACCTGAAGATGTGCGCCGCATGATCATCTATCTGCGCAAGGCAAAGGACCGGGCGATCGCCATTCGTGAGCAAAGCCCGGCAGGTAGCTACATGGAAAGCGTTCTGGTCAGAACTATTGATGGCATTACACTTGAACTCTCTCAGCTCGACTACCTGCTTGCCCGCAGTCCGGTTAAAGCAGTCGACGCCAGATTGTCCGCAAGGCGCATGCGGCCCGCGATCTGATCATCCGGACAGTCCACGAAACCTTTGCCGCGTTGAATCCGTCAGCGGTACTTGGCAGCTGTGATGAATTCCCCAAAGGCCTCGCACCAGACCAGCACAGTGTTGTAGTCGTCGATGCTCACCGTCTCGGGCACATCGACAATAAAGCCGTCGAACGTCTTGATGTCACCAAGCTGCACAGCGCTTTCCTTCACGGCCTCAAAACCGGCCTCGTCCTCAACGAATTCCTTGACCAGATAGAGCTTGTAGTCGGGACCGGGTGACAACTCTCCCTTATGTACGATCCGCTGGGGAGAAATACTGACCGTGCCCTCACCCCAATGCAGGAAATCACTACCGGCAAGGTCTCTTGTCAAGCTGGCCTCATACTGTGCGCCCGCGGCCGCCTCGGTCAGAACAGCTTCGTCCGGCCCCTGGGGCTCCGTCAGGATTGGCAGGAAATACACCCCGAGGGCGAAGCCAACGGCCAGAACGGCGCCATGGGATACCAAAAGCAAAGTCAGCCGGATCATGTCGGGTCCTCAACATCACATTGACGTGTGCCACACTTAGGCAGCGCCGGCGGGCGTTCAACCAAAAACCTTTATGACGTTTCCGTGCGCCGCAGTTTATGTGTTCCGCGAGCCCATCCTGAACTAAGACCACCGCCTCGACTCCCGGTGCTGTCTGCCAGGTTGGATTGCCTTAGCTTCAGCCCCATAGAGCGGGTATTCAAATCAGTTGACGTCTGTTTCAAGCTCCCGGACAGAGTTAGTCAATGTCTGATGGGTAACTCAGGCTTGGCGCTGAAGCGTTTTTTGAAGTTGCAGCCGCATTTGCGGGCGGACACCGTAAGCAAAGCTCCTATCAGAGACCGTCAGGTGATCAGCGGCATTGTTGCAAGCGGGAGACCGTTATGGACGCCTCGCAGCCAAAGAGAAATAGCTGTTCTGATTGAGGTAAGTAAGCGATCCAAACCAGTTGTACTTTGAGATGACATATCGGAGCCGGGAACTGCCATCTAACAGCACCAGATGCTGGTAAAAGTATCGAGCTTTTTCGAGGCGTCGGCTTGCGGATTGCCGCAAACATGCTTAACCCTCTATTGAAACCGGAGGGGCATCAATGTCAGGCATCTTTGCAGCGGAACTGATCTATCCGGGGCATACAGCCAAGCGCATTACTCAATCTGGCGATGCATCTTTGGCTGAGTTGGATGCTTCAATGCCGCTTCGCAATCTTCTTCTTGCGACAGCGGCAGGTGCAGGTGTTCTCATTGGCCATTCACAACCTGTGACAGCGCAAACAGTCATCCCTCCAAGTTCTGGTTCATGTATCGTTTCGGGCACCAGTGCGACGTGTACCGGGGACGTGTCGTCGGGCGTCGCTGCCAGCGCACCTCTCACAACGCTCAACGTGAACAATCTGACGCAGGACATTGCTCCCGCCTCCGGAGTGGATGGCATCGACCTTACCAGCACAACGGCGCAGGATATTACTATCGATGTCGATTTGGGGTCATCATCGATCACTTCGACCGGCGCATCCAATGGTATCGACGCCCGGCTTGGTGTCTTCCTTGGTAACGTCGACGGAAACATAACGGTCACTTCCGAGGGGACCGTAACTGGAGGTCGTGATGGCATAAACGCCGATCACTTTGGCAACGGCAACACGACGATCACCTCCACTGGTGCGATTACGGCTGGCACAGGGAACGGTATTGACGCGAGCAGGGAAGGAGGCGACGGCGCAATCACAATAACCAATACGGGCGATATCGACGCTAACGGTGATGGCATCAATGCATTTTTACGCCTGGAAGGCAGTGTCACCGTAACGTCCACCGGCAATATTACCACCCAAAGCGGCATTGGAATTGATGCTACTGGAGGAAGTGCCGCGAGTACCGTCGTTACGTCCGTGGGCAACATCACCGCGAATAGCGAGGGCATTGAGGCATCTTCCGAAAACAGTGTCACGGTGAATTCTACCGGTAACGTTTATTCAGCAACGAGGACTGGCATTGAGGCCGAGGTCGATACCGGATCTGCGACCGTCACTTCCTCAGGTGACGTAACTTCTGCCGTGGGCGACGCCTTGCGGATAGACGTCAACACTTCCGGCACCAGCACCGTTAATCTGATGAGTGGAGCAATTGACGGCGGAACCGGGACAGGCTCAGGTGTTTCGTTCGAAGGTGCTGCCGGGGTCTCAAATACGCTCAACAACTATGCATCCATAACAGCTCAATCGGGTCTTGCGCTGAGCGGGGAGAATGGTGACGAACTAATCAACAACTCCGGCACGATCACCGGCAATGTGACCCTTGGTGCAGGGACCAACACGTTCAACAACCTCTCAGCTGGTGTCTTCAATTCCGGAACAACCGTTACGCTTGGAGCGGGAAACAGTTTGACCAATGCCGGTAACCTCTCTCCAGGCGGGGCATCTGCAGTCAGCAACACCGCATTGACCGGGGATCTTACGCAAACCAGCAGCGGAACGACGACAATCACAGTGGATACGACTGCGGGAACGGCAGACCGAATCGATGTGAGCGGATCTGCCTCTTTCAACGGTACGATCACACCGCAATTGATTAATCTCACGGCAGGCCAACAAACGACCACCATCGTCTCGGCTTCCGGTGGCACGGTGAATGCCGGCCTTGCCCTCGCGACCGGTCCCGCCCTGCAGGCAAGTCTTTCGTATCCGAATGCAAACGACATTGTTCTCAGTACGTCGATTGATTTGGCTGTTGGCGGCCTGAATTCCAATCAAGCCAGTGTTGCTAACAGTCTGAATACGGCACTCAGTGCGGGGCCGGGAGACACGGAGCCCATTTTGAGCGCTCTTGTGAATGGCGTTTTCAGTATGGGAGCATATCAGGAGGCGCTTGACCAACTGTCGGCAGAGGTTTTTCTAAACACTGAAACCGCGTCTCTCTTTGCGGCAAACGACTTTTCCAACCTGCTGTTTTCCTGCGACGTTGCCGGGGACGGTTCAACCGCGATCAGTGAAGGTCAGTGCGTCTGGGTTCGCCCGCACGGCCGGTTTACAAGACGGAACGACAGTAACAGTACCGTCGGGTTTCAAGAAAACACTGGAGGTCTTGCAGCCGGTGTTCAGGTGGAATTTGCTCCAAGTTGGTATGCTGGCCTTGGGCTCGGATATGAGCGCTTCTCACTGAGCACAAATGCGGATGCCGACAGCGACGGTAACCGCTTTACTGCCGGTGCAACACTTAAATTTCAAAATGGTCCTTTCCTGTTGGCTGCCGCGGTAAGCGGAGGCATCGACAGCTACAACACAGACCGGACCATCAACTTCGGCGGCTTAGATCTTGTTGCCGCTTCTGATCACAATGTTTCTCATGTAACCGCACAGGCTCGTGCCGCATATTTGCTCACGCACGAAACGTGGTTCTTTACGCCCCAGCTTGATGTGAATGTCACACACCTCAATCGTGGTGGCGTTACCGAGAGTGGTGGCGGCGGCGCAAATTTGAGCGTTTCAGGCAATTCAGATACCTACGTTTCTATTTCACCCGCAGTGGAAATCGGCAATGAGATCGAGCTGTTTGAGAACAGTCTTCTGCGGCCCTATGTCAGAGCCGGACTGAGCTATTATCCTGACAGTGACAATGCTGTCGCAGCAAGATTTGCAAACGCTCCGGCTGGTACCAGCGCGTTTACCAACTCTTCGGATTTTGGAGATGTGTTTGCCGATGTCGCCGTTGGGGCCACGGCGTTTTTAAACGAAGGTGCAACGCTGAAGGTCTCATACGACGGTTTGTTCTCATCAGACACCCAGCAACACGGATTTTCGCTCAAGGGAAGCTTGAGGTTCTGATCCGTCCTTAGGAGCGTCGTTGCGACGCGCGTGCTCTTGCGTGATTAAGCGCAATAGGCTGCTTTAGAGCATCTCTTCAACAATGGTTGTCGTACTTTAATTTCTTGCGAGCCATCTAACGAGAGTGTCAAACAACTCAGTTCACTCTGCCCGGCTCACTGACCGCTATGCCGTGCTTGAACGGCGGCGGCTGCAGCAAAAAAGGTCGTAGCGCTCAAACCTAGGCAGCCGCTTCATCGCCCGGCGCCGTCTGCCAGCCGAGATCGGTCAGGGTCACGATCCGGTTACCGCGCAGATCCGTAGCGCAGACCAGAAAGCCCCGTTCTTCCATGTGGCTCAACAACCAACGCGCACGCCCGGGAGAGCGTGTTCCATAGGCCGTTGCAATCTCTAAGTTGCCAGGGCACGGCGCCTTTGCCAGCGCGGCTTTGGCAAGCAACAGATAGACCCCGCGCATGTCTTCCGGAAGTTCGGCTGCGATCAACTCGGCCTGGGACCAGGCGCTGTCGTCCATCTCGCCCTTTTCAACGCCTGCCCGGGCAACGGACAGTTTTTCCCGGAACGACTGCAGGTCGGGCGCGCCTCCGGCCAGCTTTGCGATCCGGCAGCGGACCTGAAAATCCTGGTAGAGCGTTGCAATCGGCTGGAAAGCAGCGTCTTCGTCTTCAAGAATGCCCGCAATGATCTCGGCGATTCTGTCTTCACGCTCACTGAAATCCAGCAGATTTTCAGGCTGCGGCGCCGTTTCGCCGCTCGCCTGTTCCGCACTGGAAAGCTGATCGAGAACATCGCCCGTCGACACGACCGGTTCGATATAGCGTTGACGGACGGGTGCGGCTTCGCCCTCTGATCGCGTGAAAATGAGATCCTTCGCCTCTTCTTTGGGCTGTTCGGGCAAAGGCATCAGTTTCGGGCTGCCGCCGCGCCCCATTGTCTCGACCGGGCCGATCTTGATCGGGACCGGACGGCGCGACAAAGCGGGTCCGAGGGCTATGAAATTGCCCCTGTCGAGATTTCGGAAACTCTCGGCCTGCCGGCGCTCCATACCCAGCAGATCCGCTGCGCGTGCCATATCGATGTCCAGAAACGTGCGCCCCATCAGAAAGTTCGAAGCTTCCGCGGCAACGTTTTTGGCCAGTTTTGCCAATCTCTGCGTCGCGATGATCCCGGCAAGGCCGCGTTTGCGTCCACGGCACATCAGGTTCGTCATGGCCCCGAGCGAGCGCCTGCGCGCTTCTTCAGTCACCTCGCCTGCCGCCGCCGGTGCAAACAGCTGTGCTTCATCGACAACCACAACCATCGGATACCAAAGGTCGCGGTCCGCGTCGAATAGGCCATCCAGAAATGTGGCGGCCGCCTTCATCTGACGGTCCGCATCGAGGCCTTCAAGATTGAGAACAACCGACACGCGGTGCTGGCGAACCCTGCCAGCAATCATCTGCAGGTCTTTTTCTGTGCCGACGGCATCGACTACGACATGGCCGAACTTTTCTGCCAGCGACACGAAATCGCCTTCAGGATCAATGATTGCCTGTTGCACCCAGCTTGCCGACTGTTCCAGCAATCGCCGCAAAAGATGTGATTTTCCAGAGCCTGAATTGCCCTGCACGAGAAGACGTGTTGCCAGCAGCTCTTCCAGATCGAGTCCGGCCCGCGCACCGCTCGTCATTTCTCCGATATCGATCTCAACTGTCATGCAACATTGTCCGGCGTCGGGTGCGCCGCAAATTCTCCGTGACCCTTTTTATTCAGGATCCGAGTCAGCACGATTCCTGTGTGGTTGCAAAGTCCGCACAGCCGGAATCCGTCGTTTTCCCAGAAATCCTCAGTACGTGATTTAGATAATCAATACCCTTTCGCCCTTCACAAGACGGCTGTCTACTCCATCTTAAATTAAGGTGAACCGGGTGCGGGAGAGAGTTTATGAAAATCCACTCTGACTTGAGCAAACGCGCAGTCGTGGAGAGCACAAAGCTGGATTGGATCGCCTCCCCCATGAAAGGTGTTGAACGGCGCATGCTGGAACGGGACGGCGGAGAAGTCGCACGTGCCACCAGCCTTGTGAAATACGCGCCGGGATCGGCTTTTTCCGCACACACGCATGATCTCGGAGAAGAGTTTCTGGTGCTGGACGGGGTCTTTTCAGATGAGACCGGCGACTTTCCGGAAGGCATGTATGTGCGCAATCCGCCAGGCTCCCGCCATATCCCTTCCAGTGCTCCTGGTGCCGTGATCCTTGTTAAACTGCGTCAGATGCTGCCGGAGGACACGGCGTACATTCGTGTCGATACAAACGACCCCGCCGGCTGGCAGGCCGGGCGTGCCGGCGAGACCATCCTGCCGCTGTTCATTCGTCCGGACGAAGAAGTTGTGATGCTGACCTGGGAACGCGGCGCACGGTTTTCCGCCCAGTCATTTCCCGGCGGCGTGGAATATTACGTTCTTGAAGGCAGCTTTGAAGACCAGAACGGCCGATACAATGCAGGAACCTGGCTCCGCCTTCCTCCGGACAGCATTCAGAACATAAAGACCCATCACGGCACGCGGGTCTGGCGGAAGACCGGTCATCTTGCGATTTGAAGATCAGCACCTATGCGGCACTGGTCATCTTCTGCGCAACGGCATTGTCGAGAACAGTGGACGCAATCTTCTTGTGAAATGGCAGGATCAGCGCGAGATAGGCATGTCCGAACAGGTTATGGCGCTTGCAGCAAGTCGACGCATAGACCCGTGGCCGGTCGCCCTGCCGGCGAAAGAGCGACAGCCTGAAGTCCTGATGCCAGTCGTCTTCTCCCAGAATGATCTCGTTGTCGCTGACCCGGAAGATCCGGAAAAAGCCGATCCGGTCACCCGGCTGGCGTTCACCGACAGGTGTGTCTGACTGTTCGAGCGCCAAGTCGTCGGTTGTTTTCAATCCAAGCGGCTTCACAACCTTGTCGCGCAGGCTCAAGAGCGCATTCATCCAGCCGATATCCGCCATCAGCATATGGTCGGCAAGAACGCGAATGTCGACTTCCTGAAGATCCGGGCGCCCCTCGAGCGAGACTGAAAACACATCCAAGTAATCGCGCGGCGAATAATAGGTATGAAGGACGCTTTCGTTCGGCAACGTGTCGGAAACGCTCATGATCGTGATCTCCTGGGTACACCGCTCGCAAGGATAGCCGATCCTTCGATGCACCGCGCCGCGCGCTTTGACACACCTTGATCAACTCGAGCAACGAAAATGACTTCGTGCGAAGCCGCATCATTTGCGAACTGCTATCAGCTGCGCCACCAGTAATCGGATCAGCCCCAGCGTCCGGCAAAGGCGATTTCGTTCAACGGCTTGCGCTGGCTTGGCGTCTCGCGGTCCCGCAAGCTTTCGGGCAGATTTCCAGGGTCCCCGCGTTTGCCGATCGCGATGGCAACTTCCGGTTTGAAACGCTCTGGCACGCCAAGCCGGTCATGGATCTCGTCCCTCATGATCCCGGCCATTGCGTGGGTATGATAGCCGAGTTCGGTCGCCTGCAGCGCGACGTGAGCCCAGGCCGTTCCGGCGTCGAAGGAATGGGTTCCGCTCGCGCGGTTCGGCTTGCCGTTCTTGCCGTCAACTTCGGTATCGGAAAACAGATACAAGAGTGCCGAAGCATGCTGGGCCCAATCGAGATTGAACGGGTTGAGCAGCGCGACAAGCGTCTGCCAGTGTTCGTCCTGCCGGCGCGCAAAGACAAAGCGCCAGGGTTGAATGTTGAAAGCAGACGGAGCCCATCGTGCCGCCTCGAGAATTATTTTCAGGTCGGTTTCCGGCATGTCGGAAGCATCGAACGCACGCGGTGACCAGCGCTCGATGAACAGGTCCTTTACGGGATGATCGGGATTGCGATCAGACATGAATGTAATCTCCTAAACGATCCGGGCTTCTAACTTGTCCGGGCGGATGGGAGATATCTGTTTTTTACAATCATTTCCAGAAACACGGTGCAACGACAGATCAATTGACGGCGACCGGCCGTGCTGACCTCGCCGGGCCCGCTCCAGGCGCCGGTGCCACCACAATGGCCGAAAGAACAAGAACGGCGCAAATCAGCTCGAGCAACCCGAAATTTTCACCGAAGACGAGCCAGCCGATGAGAAACATCGTAGGGAGTTCAAAACTCCCGGCCGCGGCTGTGCGCATCGGACCGATCTTCTGGCAGGCAATCGTATACATGAGCTGCGGGATCAGCGCGGTGATCAGACCCATGAGTATCACGAGCCACCAGCCGTTCAGCGTCGAGGGCAGAATTGCGCCGCCACTTTCGTGAATGGCAATCGGAAGGAGCCCTAAGATCGAACCGATCAAGGTGCTGACTGCGCGTTCCAGCGCGCTGAGATCGCTGGCCAGGCCACTCAGGACAACGATCAGAAAACCAAACGCAACGGGTGTCGGAATTGCCCAGATCAGCGCGGTAAAGACCTCCGGAGACAAGGATGCGGGGTCAAGCAGGAGCGCAGCCGCGCCAATGACGAGCCCTACCGCTGCAAAGGCTCGCCAGGACAGCGCCTGCTTGAGCAACACCCATGCGAAGAATGCAGCGAAAGCGGGGTAAGACATATAGACCACACCGGCGGCCGCCAGCGGCGCGACGCTGATTGCTTCCACGTATCCGATCATGCTGAGTGCGAAAACGGCTCCCGCGCCCGCCAGCAAAAGGGCCGGACCGCGCTTGTGCCGGGCTCTCGGAACGAAAGGCAGCAGAACGAGGACCGAGATGCCATAGCGATAGAGCGCGATCGTCGCTGCACCGGTTCCCATATCCTGCAATTCGCGGACAAAAACGGGCACAAGTCCGAAACAAAGTGCAGCCACGATGATCGTGAGCGTTGCTACTGCCGGACTGAAGCTGAAGCGAGGGAGTAAGCGGTTTGACATGCATTCCTGTTACCTCGCATTTCACTACAAATGAAATTCTTAGTTTTCATTTGTTTCATGAAGTGTTTTCATACACCCATGATCCCAAAGCTTGCCATTCACCATCTGACTCTGCTTTCCGCCATTCAGGAAACCGGAAGCATGACGCTTTCCGCCGCACGTCTTGGTATTACCCAGTCGGCGGCCTCTCACCGGCTGCGTGAAGCGGAGCGCCGGGTTGGCCTGACGCTCGTCCAGCGCGGTGAAACAGGCTTG
This sequence comes from Roseibium sp. HPY-6, assembly GCF_040530035.1. Lineage (NCBI taxonomy): Bacteria > Pseudomonadati > Pseudomonadota > Alphaproteobacteria > Hyphomicrobiales > Stappiaceae > Roseibium > Roseibium sp. HPY-6. Next base: position 1,850,390 of record NZ_JBEWCD010000002.1, on the reverse strand, counting down.
CATCTGACGCCAGGAGGCGAGCGGCTGCGCCGCCTCGGAGAAACGTTCCTGGCGGAACTGTTTAGGCTCGAGCAGGAACTTGAAGCTTCAGAACAGCAGAAACGTCTGCTTGTGCGGTTGGGTCAGGCGACCTACAGCCGATACCACTGGTTTCCGGCCTTCCTCGAATATCTTGAAAAGGAAGACCGGGGACTGACGGTTGACCTGTCAGCCAGCGCGACGTCGCATCCGCTCGCATCGCTGGTGAACGGGTCGGTTGATGTGTCGCTCGTCTTCGGGCGTGAGCCGGCCCATGCCCAGTTCACGTCCGTCAAACTCGGATCGGACCCGATTGTGGCGGTCATGTCGAGAAATCATCCGCTTGCCGCAGAACCGGTCGTCAACAGCCTCAATATGGGCGATGAACGCTTTTTCGTGTACCCGCTTGCCGCAGAACCCGGCTTTGACTGGACAACGCTTCTCGGCCCGCCCGTGGAACCCTTCAGACGCCTGACGTCGATGCCGACACCGGAGGCGGTCATCGATCTGGTACGCGCCAACTTCGGAGTTGCTCTGTTCAGTCAATGGGCCATCGAACCGGAGCTGGCAGACGGCACCCTGGTTGCCAAACCAATTGCCGATGATGGCATGTTTCTCGACTGGTGGTGTGTCAGGCGGGCTTCAGATCCTGACGACAGTCCTGCCGCCATTCTGGCGGACACGCTTTTAACCTGGAGCAAGCTGTCCGACCGGGCGCTTTCCACGTTGGGGTTCGGTACGGAAGAAACCGCCTCCTGAAATCCTGTTGTAAAATCAGCTATGTTAATCTCTCGATGGTGACTTAAGGTAAAAATCGTTTTGTGGACATGTCAGCCAATGTCCCGCCAGGCATTAGGAACGTCGCAGAATGGCACTACCTGAAAAAGAGCGTAAACGGGGCCTTGTCCTTGCCGTTGGGTGCCTCGGCGGTCTTGTTATGCTCGATGAGACTGTCCTGGGCGTTTCGCTGCCGGCCATACGGGACCACTTCCAGCTTTCGGCGACAACAACACACTGGATCATCAACGCTTACATGCTCGCGTTCACCTGCTTTGCCGCGGTCGGGGGCAAAGCGATTGATCTGTTCGGCTTCCGCCCCGCACTCATCGCCTGCAGCATCGTTTTCGCGGCCTCGAGCCTCGTCGCCGGCTTTTCGGAAAACATTGCCATCCTGATTTCGATGCGGGTCGTCCAGGGCTTCTGCGCCGCGATCATGTTTCCCATGACACTTGCGGCGGCAACACTGACCTTTGATGAAAACGAGCGGGGCCGAGCGATCGGAACCCTCGCCTCGATGGCGACGATTTTTCTGGCGGCAGGTCCGCTGCTTGGGGGCATCCTGACGGACTTTCTGTCCTGGCGCTGGGTCTTCTGGATCAACATCCCCGTTGTTGTCGCAGGATGTACTCTTGCCTGCATCCTCTGGCGCAACCCGGAAAACCCGCGCCCCCGTCCGATGATTGACCCGATCGGCCTGGTTCTTCTTCTGATCGGACTTACGGCCTTCATCTTCGGTCTGATGGAAGGTCCGGACTTCGGTTGGATATCACCCGTTATTGCCGGAACGATCGTCGGTGGAATCGTTGGACTTGCAATCTTTGCTGTTTACGAATCCCGAACGGCCAAACCGCTCATCGACGTACGCCTTTTCAAACTGCCCCCGTTTCACGCAAGTACAATGATTATCCTGCTCACGCAGATGAGCAAGATTGTGGTCGCCATCTACGTGCCGCACTTTCTCCAGCTCGAATTGTCCTATTCCGCGTTCTGGGCAGGACTTGGCACAGTCATCGCGGTTCTTCCGATGCCGATCCTGGCCGCACCTGCCGGAAAATTTTCGGATAAGTATGGGTCACGCAAACCGGTGCTCGTTTCAATGGCCTTGCTTGCCGTCTCCTGCATTCTGATCGGCCTTGTTATGCTCCTCGAAAATTATTGGGTACTGGCGCTGACCTTGCTTCTTTGGGGTGTTTTCTTGCCATTTGCGATGATCCCGACCGGGCGCATTGCCGCAAACGCAGTGCCGAGGGACAAACAGGGCGAAGTCAGCGGCCTCATCATCAGCGCACGGCTTGTCGGCGGCACACTCGGCGTAACGCTTGGAAGCGTGCTTTTGGCGATGGGCGCGGATTTCACCTCGATATTCGTGACCATGGGCGTCCTGATCGCGCTGGCCTGTGCCTACAGCTCCATCGCACTGGAACATGATTCAACGCCATAGCCAGGGAACAGCTGCATGACGGAATTCAGGACGCAGAGCCTTGCAGAGATGATTGCCGACGGAGCAATTCACGCGTTAGGCATCTGCCTCGGTCTCACCGCTTCGATTATCCTTGCAGTGACCTTGTGGAACAACGAAGACCCCACGCGGCAAATCACAGTCATGATTTATGCTGCCTGCCTGATGACGATGCTCATCTGTTCCGCGCTCTACAACATGCTTGCCAAGGATCACAAGTCAGGCCTCCTGAGGCGACTTGATCACGCCGCAATTTTCCTCATGATCGCGGGAACTTACACACCGCTTGCCGCCGTTATCATTGGCGGCTGGACTGGCGGCATTCTGCTTGCGGTCGTCTGGACAGGTGCGCTCACGGGGGCTCTGCTCAAACTGTTCCATCTGTCACGCACCGAGCGGTTGACGGTGCCGATTTATCTCGGCCTCGGCTGGGTGGTTGTATTTGCTGCCAATCCCCTGATCGAGAAAGCCTCGAGTTTCGGCTTCTACATGATCCTCGCGGGCGGCGTTCTCTACACGACCGGCACGATCTTTTACGCCTGGAAACGCCTTCCGTTTCAAAACGCCATCTGGCATGCATTCGTGCTTGCCGCCGCCGTTTGCCATTTCGGCGCGGTTCTGCACGATGTGGCGCTAACCTGAGGACGTCTTCGCGACCGGCGTTACGCTTCCGCGTTGGGGTCCTTGCCGAGAACAACCACCTTCGTACGCAGCGGGACACGGTTGAAGAGATCGATCACGTCCTGCTGCCACATCCGGATACAGCCGGACGAAACGCTCTTGCCAATAGAAGACGGCTGGTTTGTCCCATGGATACGGTAGAGCGTATCTGTTGAACCCTGCCAAAGATCCATGGCGCGTGCGCCAAGCGGGTTTCTCAAGCCGGGCGGAAATCCTTTTTCCCAGTACCGTTCCAAAGAAGGCTTGCGCGCAATCATCTCCCGTGGAGGACGCCAGATCGGATGTTCCCGCTTGACGCGGATCAGTGCCTCTCCGTTCCAGGCAAATCCGGCCCGGCCGACACCAATGCCGTAGCGAAGTGCTTTTTTGTTGCCGAGCGTCCAGTAAAGGTAGTTGTTGTAAGGGTCGACAATGATCGTGCCCGGCATCTCGCGGGTTCTGTACTCCACGACCTGACGCAGGTAGCTCTCGTCAAAGTTCTGATAGTTCACTGCCGGCCACGTGAAATCGCCATCAGGCAGCTCCGCATAGGCAGTGGCATAGTCGAAATTCTCGTCCGGCAATTCCGCCTGATCCGGCAGGCCGACCACCGTCTGGCACCCGGTAAGGGCAGCACCTGCAAGCAAAACGCTGCCTGTCATCAATGTGCGGCGTGAGAGCAGTCCAGTCTCGGTCACAGACAAATTCTCCTTCAGCGGCAAGTGTCGCATCGTGACGCCCAAAAAATCCGGCCCTTTTCTTGGGCCAGGTTTTCAACAGTTGCAAGTCACATTCTGACAAGCGCCTTACATTCTGTGCATGAATGCCTAGATTGGGTTCACAACCCTGTCATCCCCTTTCGGGTTCCAAGCTTCATTCAAGGACATTTCGTGCCAAACGACGTTTCAAACACCCTGTTTCCCGTTTTCGATGGTCACAACGACACGCTGCTCAAACTCGAGATTGACGCGATCAAAGGTCAGGAGCGCAGCTTTTTCGATCGTACGGACAAGGGCCACATCGATTTCGAACGTGCACGGGAGGCACATTTCGCCGGCGGTCTTTTCGCCATGTTTGTCCCGTCCAATCCGGATCAGGATTTCTCCAAGGCTTTTGACCCCAACAACCCTGTGAATTTTCAGGAAGTGCCGCAGGACCAGGCACTCGCGTTCACAAATCGGCTGTTTGAACGCGCCGAAAGCATTGCGGCTGCATCATCTGGTTCCGTTGTCATCTGCAAGTCACCGGACGAAAACTTGGAAACCGTGAACGCCGGGAAAATAGCGGTCAGCCTCCATATCGAAGGCGCTGAAGCGATTGATACGGATTTCCGCGCCCTTGAGGACTTTTATCAGCGGGGCTTGCGCTCCATCGGTCTGGTGTGGAGCCGCGCAAACGCGTTTGGATACGGTGTTCCGATGTCTCACCCGGCGTCGCCGGATATCGGCCCCGGTCTGACAGATGCCGGGCGCGAGCTTGTCAGGACGTGCAACAAGCTTGGCATTCTCCTGGACGTTTCACACCTCAATGAAAAGGGCTTCTGGGATCTTGCGAAGATCACGGACAGACCGATTGTCGCCAGCCATTCCAATGCGCATGCCATTTGCGCAAGCAGCAGAAACCTTACGGACGCGCAGCTGGCTGCCATCAAGGAAAGCGGTGGGCTTGTCGGCGTGAATTTTCACGTCGGGTTTCTCCGGCCCGACGGCGGCTACAAAAAGGACACTTCCCTGGATGTTGTTGCGGATCACATCGCCTATCTGACCGATCATCTGGGCGAAGACCATGTCGGTTTGGGTTCCGATTTCGACGGCTGCATGCCGCCGAAAGATCTTCATGACGTGACCGGCCTTCCTTTGCTTTTCGACCGGTTGAGAGCACGCGGCTTCAGCACGCAATCGCTTGAGAGACTTGCATGCCGCAACTGGATATCAATGCTGGAGCAGGCTGCCGCCTAGACTGGAGCGTGCCCAGACACTCCTCGCAGGCTTGTTGAACGCAACGGCGGGTTGCTCGCGATTATGTTACTGGAGATCCGGCTTTGAGGGTTGCCAACCTCTAACACCGTCGTTGTTATCGATATCAGCAAATTTGACAGTCGTTTAAGTATCTATGCTGCCGCTGCGTATTTTTGGCGCAAATCCTGTTTCTGGTGCGGCATGTCCCCGAGAAATGCGGACAGACCATACGATACGGAAAGAAGGCTGAAAAACTTGGGCTGACGCCATTGACCGACTGACTGCCGCTGGCGGAAAATCGGCCAATAGTGCGAGTGTCCTATCCGACTTTCAGCCTTGGGACACTTCTGGTGCAGCAAAAATCTGATGCCAGTGGCGGGGGCAACAAAGTGACCATTGACGTTGCTGCGGAAAAGACGTCGCAAGCAAGAGATGTTTCGGGTGACAAGCGTACCCGCAAGTCAGAGTTTGTGTTTCAGGATCTGAAGGGCAGAATTCTGACAGGGCAGTTGACTCCGGACAGTCCGATGACCGAGCAAATGTTTGCGAAGGACTATGCTTGCTCACAAAGCACGATACGGGAAGCCCTCATGCTTTTGCAGGAATGCGGGCTTGTGGTTCGAAGGGGCTATCAGGGAACCTTTGTGACAGATCCGTCCGTGTCTGAGGCCATGCTGCTGCTACGGCTCAGGGTCAGCATCGAAACCACCGGTCTGATTGAAGCTGCAGAGGCGATTTCTGCAGACGATCTTGCCGAATTGCGCAAGCTTGACCAGCAGTTCCTGGAATCGCGCCGTCTGCGAGACACGTTCGCCTGCGCAGAAATCGACAGGGATTTTCACCTTCAGATTTTCAAGCGCGCCGGCATGACGGCCCTGGAGCCGATGCTCGTAAGAACTGCCATGATGCTACAACGGATCATGCTACCCAACCCGAGACCGGACGATTCCTGGACACACCCCAACGTCGTACAGCACGAGAACGTCCTGGATGCCCTGGAAGCAAAAGACGTCGACACCGCAACCCAGTCCCTGAAGTCGCACATTTTTGCGAGTGCGACCCTGCTGGCGCCGCGCTACTATGGCAACGATCCGGAACGACTGCAGGCGCTTTGTGAAAAGGAACCGGACCAGATTTTTCTGGAAACGCACTGAGCTTCAGATCGTGTCGCCGGTATCAGGCCGTCTCCATCATCTGCTGCTGCGTCAGCATCGCAGCACCAATAAGTTCCCGCGTATAATCCTGTTTGGGCGCTTCGAAAATGGCGTCCGCCGTTCCGGCTTCAACGACCTTTCCATGTTGCATGACCATGACCGTGTCGGAAAGCGCCCGAACAACGGCAAGGTCATGGGAAATGAAGAGATAAGTCAGATCATTGGCCGTCTGCAGATTACGCAGAAGCTCGACAACCTGTTTCTGGATCGTGCGGTCCAAAGCCGACGTCGGCTCGTCCAACACGACCAGTTCCGGTTTCAGAACCATCGTCCGTGCAATCGCGATGCGTTGCCGCTGGCCGCCTGAAAATTCATGCGGATACCGGTTTCGCATCACCGGATCGAGGGACACCTCTTCCAAGGCCTGGCAGGCACGGAGGTCCCTGTCCTTGGCGGAAAGAGAGGGTTCATGCACCAGCAGGCCCTCTGAAATGATCTGCCCAACGGTCATTCTCGGACTGAGCGAACCGAATGGATCCTGAAAGATCAGCTGCATGTCCTTCCGAAGGGCGCGCATGGCCGTGCGATCCAGCCCGGAAATCTGCTGGCCGTGAAACACGACCCTTCCACCGGCGGGTAGCAGATTGAGAATGGCGCGTCCAAGCGTGGACTTTCCGGACCCGCTCTCTCCCACGATCCCGAGCGTCTGCCCCTTGCGCAGGGAGAAGCTGATATTGTCGACGGCACGGAGCACGTGTTTGGGCTGCAGAAACCCGGATTCCAGCTCAAACTCGACCTCCACTCTCTGGGCTTCAAGGAGCACGGGAGTGCTTTCCGGCACGGGTGGTTTGTGCCCGGTCGGTTCCGCGTCGAGTAGCATCTTGGTGTAGGGATGTTCGGGCTGCGTGAAGATCCTGGCGGTTTCACCGCTTTCCACCACCTCCCCCGTTTTCATCACATAAACTCGGTCCGAGATCCGGCGGACGATCCCAAGGTCGTGCGTGATGAAGATCACCGCCATCCCGAGGCGTTTTTGCAGATCCCGAAGAAGATCCAGGATCTGCGCCTGCGTTGTCACATCGAGCGCAGTGGTCGGCTCGTCGGCAATCAGCACATCCGGATCGTTGGCAAGCGCCATGGCGATCATCACGCGTTGCCGCTGGCCACCGGACATTTCATAGGGGTACGCCTTGATCTTGCGTTCCGGTTCGGGAATGTTCACCAGCTTCAGGAGATCAAGTGCCTTGGCCTTGGCTGCTTTCCAGCTTAACCCGCCGTGAACCACCATGGGTTCGGCAAGCTGACGGCCGATCGTATAAAGCGGGTCGAGCGACGTCATCGGCTCCTGGAAAATCATCGTGATCTTCTTGCCGCGAATGTCATTCAACTTGCTGATCGGCAAACCCAGGATATTGCGATCTTCGTAAACCACCTCGCCTTCCGTTCGGCCGTTGGACGCAAGAAGTCCCATCGCCGCCATCATGGTCTGGCTCTTGCCCGAACCGCTCTCGCCGACAATGGCAACCGTTTCGCCCGCTTCGACATGAATGTCGACGCCGCGCACGGCATTCACCGTGCCGGTGGCCGTTGCGAAATCGACTTTGAGATCCCGAATGGAGAGGACTGTCTTGTTGTTTTCTTTTGTCATGGTCGTCTCCTCACCGGTCCTTCGGATCCAGCGCGTCGCGCAAGCCGTCGCCGATAAAGTTCAGCGCGAACAGGGTCGATGTCAGAAAGATCGAGGGGAAGATGAGCATCCAGGCAGCGCCCTGAAGGTTCCGGGCTCCTTCGGAAATCAGCACGCCCCAACTAGTCATCGGCTCCTGAATGCCAAGACCCAGGAAGGACAGGAAGCTTTCAAGGAGGATGACCTTCGGCACGAGCAGGGTCATGTAGACAACCACCGGTCCGAGGGTGTTGGGTATGATGTGCCGGCGCAGAATACCGCCATCCGCGACACCCATGGCTTCGGCGGCCTGCACATATTCCTGACGTTTGATGCTGAGCGTCTGGCCCCGCACGATACGCGCCATATCCAGCCATTCCACGGCCCCGACAGCAATGAACATCAAAATGAAGTTCCGTCCGAAAAAGACCACCAGCATGATGACGAAGAAAATGAAGGGCAGCGAATAGAGTATATCGACAACACGCATCATCATCTGGTCGACGCGACCACCCAGATAGCCTGAGGTTGCGCCATATATCACACCGATCGAGATCGCGACGACGGTTGCCAGCAGTCCGATCGTCAGCGAGACGCGCCCGGCGATAAATGTCCGGGTCATCATGTCCCGGCCATTGGCATCGGTGCCGAAGTAGAAATGCATGAAATTGATGTCGGCACGAATGGTGGCTGATTTCCCGTCTGCGGAAAGATCGGTCAGTTCCGCATTCTTGAAGAGATTGCTGCGGTCGAAATAGCGGTTGGAACGCGGGTCGATTTCGCGTTTGGAGGTCACGCTGGCAATAATCGTGTCCCCGTCCCGCTCGTAGGTATCCACCGTCATGCGCGCTCGTTTGGCAACAGACATAAATGCGGGTTCGACCTGCTCAGGACGTGGATACGCTTCAAGACTTGCGGGAACCCTTACGTAATCCCGGTAGACCGTATCGAACTGGTGAGGCGACAAGGCTGGACCGAGGATGGACAGGAGCGTAATTGCGACCAGCACGAACATGCTGGCGACAGCCGCCCTGTTGGCCAGCAAGCGATCTCTTGCGTCATCCCAAAGAGACCGGCCCCGTGCAGGCGCTTCGTTGTTTGAAACAGTGAGTGTCATTGGCCGCTCCTCCTCAATCGTAGCGCACGCGCGGATCGAGAAGCGCATAAAGCAGATCCACGATGAGGTTGAACAGAATGACGAAGCAGGCGACCACAACCACGGTGCCCATCACAAGCGTATAGTCACGATTGAGCGCACCCTGGACGAAATATCGGCCAATACCGGGAATGCCGAAAATGGTCTCGATCACCACCGAGCCGGTCAAAAGGGCCGCCGCTGCGGGCCCAAGATAGGAGACAACCGGCAGGATCGCACCCCTGAGCGCATGTACGACGACGACCATGTAGCCGGTAAGACCATAGGCCCGTGCAGTGCGAACGTGGTTTGACCGGAGTGCTTCGATCATGGATCCGCGCGTAAGGCGGGCAACCACGGCGATTTGAGGCAACGCCAGCGTGACCACCGGTAAAATGACATTGACGAATGCGCCGCCGTTCCAACCACCCACGGGCAGCCAGCCGAGCCAGACGCCGAGTATGAGCGTAAGTATGGGCGCGACGACGAAATTGGGTATCGTAACACCAAGCGTTGCAGCCGCCATGACGGAGTAATCCGTTGCACGGTTCTGTCTCAACGCTGCGATGACCCCGAGCGTTCCGCCAACCACGAGTGCCAGGCACAATGCGGTCAGTCCGAGCTGGATGGAAATGGGCAGGCTCTGGGCGAACAACTCATTGATCGAAAAATCGCGGAAATAGAAGCTTGGTCCGAAATCCAGCTGAACGATGCTCTTCAGATAGAGCAGGTACTGGTTCCAGAGCGGCTCGTCGAGATGGTAGATCTTGTTCAGATTCTCCATCACCTTGGCTTCCAGCGGGCGCTCCAAGTCAAACGGACCACCGGGCGCGATCCGGATCAGGAAGAACGAGATTGTGACGATCAGGAAGAGGGTCGGGATTGCACTTAGCAATCGACCGAGCACATAGCGGTGCATAGGTTCTGCCCCTGTTGTTGTGCCGGCGGTCTTTTTTATGCCGCCTTGCAAAAACCGGCAGGGAATGCCCTGCCGGTTCTTTTGTTCAGGTTACTCGGAAATGCTCATGAATCGGGTCGGATGAACGTTGAGGAGATTGTCCTCAAATCCTGACACCTTGTCGGAGACCATGTTCATGGAGCCGTAGTACATGAGCGGAATGAACGGCAGGTCGCGCATGAACATTTCTTCCGCCTGCTTCAGGATGCCGGCACGCTTTTCCAGATCGACGGTTGCAGCCGCCTCATCCATCAATGCGTCATATTCCGGGTTCTCGTAGCGTGCATAGTTGAAACCGGTGTTGTCGCTTTCAACCATGAAAAGGAAGTTCTGCGGGTCGGAATAGTCACCAATCCAGCCGGCACGGGCCACGTCGAAATCCTGGCGGTCGCGCAGCATTGCGTAGTGGGTCTTGGTATCTGTGTTGACCATGGCGACTTCAACGCCGAGAGGCTTCCACATATCTGCAATCGCAACGGCCGTGTTTTTGTGGTTCTCGGACGTGTTGTAGTTGATGGTCAGCTTGACCGGGTTGCCCGGACCGAAGCCTGCCTTTTCCAGAAGTTCCATCGCCTTTTCTTCGCGATCGATCTGGGACATATCCATGTAGTCGGCGAAGGCCGGCTCACCGTAGTTTCCGATGCCCGGCGGCACGAAAGAGTATCCGGCGACCATCGTCGAGCCCCAGATTTCATCCGCAAGGAACTCTCGGTCGATCGCCATGGAGAGTGCCTGGCGGACGTCGGGGTTGCTGAGCGTTTCGTCTTCGTGGTTCAGGGCGTAGTAGTAGGTGCCCAGATACGGCGCGACCCGGAACTGATCACCCAGGTTTTCCTGCATGAAGGCAACCTGTTCGGTCGGGGCGTCGTTGTTTGTGTGCAGCTCACCGGCCTGGAAACGGCGAAGCGCAGCTCCGCGATCTTCCGTCGGATAGAAATAGACGGTGTCAATCTGAACGTTCTCGGCATCGTGGAAATTCGGATTTTTGACCGTTTTCACGTGCGCGTTCGGAATGAACTCTGCCAGCGTGTAAGCACCGTTGGTGACGATGTTCTCGGGCTTGACGAAATCGGTGCCGTGCGCCTCGACAGTCGCAGGATGCACCGGCAAGCCGGTCTGGTGCGTCAGCTGTTCGATGAAGTAAGGGGTTGGCGATTCAAGCGTGATTTCAAGTGTGAGATCGTCCAGAGCCTTCACACCAATTTCCTCGGGTGCGAGTTCGCCCTTGTTGACCTTCTCCGCGTTCTTGATCGGATACAGAATGTTGGCGTATTTCGCACCGGTTTCCGGCGTCATGATGCGCTGCAGGGAATAGACAAAGTCGCCCGCAACGACCGGATCGCCATTCGACCACTTGGCATCGTCGCGCAGATTGAACGTGTAGACCATGCCGTCTTCTGCGACGTTCCAGTCTTTGGCAACGCCCGGAATGACCTGACCCGCGGCATCGTAGGCAACAAGACCTTCGTAAAGATCACGCAGGATGTGCGCTTCATAGGTGGTCGATGTCTTGTGCTGATCCAGGGTCTCCGGATCGGCAGTGTTGCCACGGTGGTAAACCACTTCTGCAAAGGCGGTCAGTGAAGTCGCTGCCATCAAAGCAGCCGCAAGCGCTGTCACACGCATGGACTTGAACATATCGCTCTCCCCTCTTGGGTTATAGTTGAAGCTTTGGAAACGATAGTGGACAAGATTCCACGCTCTTTGCGCGCAATCAAGCATCCCCTAACGGCATATTTCACCGATCGCCGCAAAAAGGCGATGTTTTTGCACTTTTTGCGATCAGGCAGGAAAAAATTTCTCCGATTCTCCAAAAGCGCCGTTTAATTCGTTAAACGGGCACGAAATAAAATTACAATCTTAGCGGCAAAAACGATACTTTCCGCTATAGGCCAGATACGTGCCTGTGTTCGGGTTAAACGATTTGAACTTCCTCGAGCAATAAGCGACCCATTGCGGGGTAAAGGGCGCCAGACCGGTCTTTGTATAGGGAACGCGCTGCGGTTGCCCGACATAGGCTCCCCGGGGTGCCACATAACGCCCTCGCGGCGCGATATAGAGCGGCGGCCTGACATATCGGCGCGGGGCAACATAAACACGCGATCGGTAGGGATAGGCGCGTCTGTCATAGGGATGGTAATAGTATGGCGGACCATAGGGACGGAACGGCGGACCGGCAAAGCCGCCACGATAGCCGCCGTAGAAGACACCCCCCCGATAACCACGTGTCCCGAATGCGAAACCAACGCCGCCTGTGCCGACATAAAACGAGTCCGCCTTGGCGGTACCTGGCAGCGAAACACCCGTCAGCGCGGTACCGGCGATACCAAGGACAATCGCAAGTCCGATGGACCGCAGTCTCCTGACGATTTTCCCGGAAAAATCGGGACCCTTGATCAGATCAAACATCTAAAGTCTCCTTCCGGCTTTTCAGCCGGTGATATGACGACAGGCCCCTGACCACGAGACAAGCATAGCGCAATTCCCGGCAAAAATCCGGTGCCTTACGATCAAAAATCCAGAACACCTTATTCCCGCCCGCTTTCGAACCCGGTTTGCGGCTTGCGCGGACCCGGCTTGATGAGTAAACCAAGCGCCGATCTTTCGACCATCAGACAGGCTGTCATGGCTCCGCCCCTTCTTACGCTCAAAGACGTCAACCTGACCTTCGGAGGCACACCGCTACTGACCGGTGCTGAACTGTCCGTTTCCGAAGGCGACCGGATCTGTCTGGTCGGCAGAAACGGCTCGGGTAAGTCGACGCTTTTGAAGATCGCCGCCGGTCAGGTCGAAATGGACACGGGAGAGCGTTTCTTTCAGCCCGGACGAACCGTTCGGTATCTCCCGCAGGATCCGGACCTGTCGATGTATGGATCTACGATCGATTACGTGAACGAGGGTCTGACCGAGGGCGACGATCCCTATCGCGGCGCGTATCTCCTTGAGGTGCTCGGGCTCACCGGCAAGGAAGATCCAAAAGCGCTCTCCGGCGGTGAAGCGCGGCGTGCAGCACTTGCGCGCACACTCGCACCCGAACCGGACATCCTGCTTCTGGACGAACCGACCAACCACCTGGATCTGCCGGCGATCGAGTGGCTGGAAACAGAACTGAAAAGCCTGAAATCCGCGCTCGTGCTGATCTCGCATGACCGCCGCTTTCTGGAAAATCTCTCGCGCGCCACGGTCTGGATAGACCGCGGTGTCTCCCGTCGCATGGACAAGGGTTTCAGCCATTTCGAAGCCTGGCGGGACGAGGTGTTCGAACAGGAGGAGATCGACCAGCAAAAGCTGGCTCAGAAGATCAAGCGGGAAGAGCACTGGATGACCTATGGCGTCACCGCACGGCGCAAGCGCAACATGCGCCGGGTGCGTGAGCTTGCCGAACTCAGAAAACAGAAGCGCGAGCATCGCGGCCCGCAGGGCACGGCAAAACTGAACGCAAGTGACGGGGATGTTTCTGGAAAGCTTGTCATCGAGGCCAAGGAAATTTCAAAGACCTTTGGCGACCGCGTCATCGTGAAGGACTTCTCCTCGCGTATCCAGCGCGGCGACCGGGTCGGCTTTGTCGGACCGAACGGCGCGGGAAAAACCACACTCTTGAAGATGCTGACAGGTGAGCTTGCTCCCGACACGGGCACAAACCGGCTGGGTACGAACCTTGAGATGGTCACGCTCGATCAGAAACGTGAAAAACTCGACTTGACCGACACATTGTCCTCGGTGCTCACCGGCGGACGTGGCGACACTGTTGTGCTGGGTGACGAGACCAAGCATGTGATGTCCTACATGAAGGATTTCCTGTTTTCGCCAGAACAGGCCCGTACACCTGTTGGCGTCCTGTCGGGTGGTGAGCGTGCCCGCGCCATGCTGGCGCGCGCGCTCGCCAACAAATCCAACATGATGGTGCTTGACGAGCCGACCAACGATCTTGATCTCGAAACGCTCGACCTTCTGCAGGAGCTGCTTGCCGACTACAAGGGCACTGCCTTGATCGTTTCGCACGACCGCGACTTTCTCGACCGCGTCGCAACCTCGGTGATCGTTTCAGAAGGGGATGGTCTGTGGCGTGAATATGCCGGAGGTTACACCGATATGCTTGCTCAGCGCGGGGAAGGTGTCACCGTGCGCAAAGTTGAAAAAGCTGCGCCGCCAAAACGGGAAAAACAGAGTCCTTCAAACGGTTCGGCGGAAACTTCTAAAGCAAAATCGAAACTGACCTTTACGCAGCAGCATCTTTTGAAGACCCTGCCCGACACGATCGAGCAACTTGAAGCAAAGCTCGAAAAGCTTCAAAGCGAAATGAACGACCCGCAGCTCTACGCAAAGAACCCGGACCGTTTTTCCAAGCTCTCGCAACAGATCACTGACCTGACAGCGGAAAAGGATGCTGCAGAGGAGCAGTGGCTGGAACTGGAAATGCTTGCAGAAGAAAGCTGAGGAGCGCTTTTGCGGCGCATAAATCATTGACGATCCGCGCCTCCAATTTCTCACGCAATCATAAGTTTTGTTGTTATACGCATAGTGTATCGAACTAAGAATCAATGCGTGTAACTGGTTGGACGAGATGAGAAAAACGCCATGTTTCCTGAAACCTGTTTTGGTTGTGCTGTTCAGCGCCTCCTTGATTAGCTGCCAGTCGAGTAGTCAGAGCGGAAGTTCGCCGGAGAGCGGAAATTCGTCGGCGAACACTAGCTCAAAAATTTCATTTTCAGATGAGGCTTGCGAAAAAGCTAAAAAGTCGTGGGATTACAACACCGCAAGCGGTCGTTCGATAGCGAGCATAACGTGTTCCGGCAAAACCTACCCGAACTATAAATCCTACAGTGAGGCTGCTTGGCGCGAACACACACGCCAAAGACAGTGCAAACTGGATACCGGAAAGTTCTGTGAGGACTGAGATTCTCGAGTTTGAGCATATGGATCCCCGATCAAGTCGGGGATGACGATATCTGGCAAGCCGTGACAGTCTGTCCTGAAGGACAGGCAGCGACCAGCTCTCTCACCTCAGGTCCTTGTAAAACACTGTGGTCGCGTCAAGTGTGCCGTGGCTGCCATAAGCATAGTCCGGGATGATGCCGACTTTCCGGTAGCCGCAAGTCGGATAAAGCTGTTCGGCGCGGTCGCCGGTGACGGTGTCTAGCACCAGCAACCATCGGTCTCGAGACATCGCTAGATGGTCGATTGCGCGCATCAGCTTTCGGGCAATTCCCTTGCGGCGATGGTTGGGATGCACCATCAGCTTTGCGACATCTGCGCGGTGCCGGCCATTATCCTGCGGTGCAAGGACGAGCATGACCACTCCGACGATTTCGTCGTCTTGCCGAGCGATCACGACAAACGATGAACCTGCTTCGACCGCGGGCAATTGTGCTGACCAGAAGTCTTCCGCTCTTTCTTGCGACAGGGGCAGAATGAATCCAATCCCGGCGCCTTCTTCGACGCATGCCTTGAGAAGGCCGCCAAGAGCGGTCAGCGATGCCTGAACCTCATCAGGCGACAGGAGATAGAGAGGGGGGTCAGGCCGAAACTCTGTCATGGTGTTATCACCGTCAGAAGGTAGCGCGCGGGACCCGGCCCCGGCGCATGGTAGGCGTTGGCCGCGTTCAGCCTGAAACGCAGGCAATCGCCCGGCTGAAGTTCGTAGCGTGCTTCACCGATCGTCATTTCCAGTTTTCCCTCAAGCAGCACGAGATGGTGCTCCAGATCCGGCAGCGGCGGCAAGGCATAGGAAATCGTCTCGCCGGCCGGCAGTTCGCCTTCGATCACACTGCCCCGGAAACCGTTTGTTGCAGGTGAAACGCTGCGGCGGCGAAAGCCGGTTGCCGGGTCCTGCCAGACGGACTGATCGTTGCGCGCCATTCTGGCGTCGAGTGTCGGGGCGCTGAAGCCGAAGAGGTCGGCCATCGATATTTCAAACGCCCGCGCCAATTGACCGAGGACGACCGCAGTCGGGCTGGTATCGCCCCGTTCAATGCGCGACAGTGTCGCCCGGCTGACACCGGACTTCTCGGCGAGCAACTCCAACGGCCAATCCCGTGCCTTGCGCAAAGTCGCAATTCGCTGGCCGATATCCTGGTCCATGTCATTCATTGCATTTTCCCTAAAATGAGACTTTTCTCATATATGGGAACAACGAAAATTCCAAGCCCCAATAAACACACCTTTCAGCAAACACCGCCCTGTCTCAATTCAGGAACTCCTTGGCTGAACCGAGGAGCCAGCAGTTTAAGACCAGCGTCGCATCAGGTTCTACGCGGTTTCACCATCGTCATCCCGGACGCAGCGCGAGCGGAGATCCGGGACCGGTGAGGCACCGTGCCGGTTGTCTGGTGAAAAAAATGAACGCTTCTAGCTCCCCGATCCCGGCTCACGCTGCGCTCGGCCGGGATGACGGTGGTTAGATCTCACCAGGATAGCGCCAGGGAAACTCGAGGGAATTCTTAGGCATCAAGATCCCGGGAAAGCCGAAGGTTGCGGGCAAGACTTTGACGTTACCCGAATATGGCCGAAGCAATGCACGTGAAACGCACCTGCCACGGCCCCATGAACACGTCTGAGGATCAGGCAGGTGCACTCATTCAATCAGAGACAGCGAGAGCCCTATACGCGTGAAAAGACTGCGCTGGCGTTCACGCCGCCAAAGCCGAAGCCGTTTGTAAGGACGTGGTCGACCTGCCGGTCGATTGACTTGCCGGGAACCATCTCGAACCTTGTCATGGCCTCGTCGGGCGCTTCGAGATTGCGGGAGGGCGGAAGCTGCCCGCTCGTCAGCGCCATGACGCAGGCCACCGCTTCGACAGCCCCTGCTGCACCCAGGAGATGTCCGAACATCGATTTAGATGAGGAAACCGCCAGATCCTTGCCCCTTCCCTCAAACAGCCTCGTCAGCGCAGCGATTTCGGCGGCATCGCCCACCGGGGTCGAGGTGGAATGCGCATTGACGTAACCGATATCGGCCGGTGTCAGGTCAGCGGATGACAAGGCGTGACGCATGGCCCGCAATCCACCTTCTCCATCGGGCGAAGAAGCGGTGACGTGAAATGCATCGGCCGTCGTTCCATAGCCCTTGAGTTCCGCTAGAATGTTAGCTCCGCGTGCCTTCGCGTGCTCCATTTCCTCCAGAACGAGAATGCCTGAGCCTTCGCCCATGATGAAGCCGTCGCGATCCTGATCGAACGGGCGCGATGCATGCGCAGGGTCGTCATTGCGTTTAGACGACATGGCCTTTGCCGCACAAAAGCCGGCGTAAGAAACCTTGTCGATACAGGCCTCGGTGCCGCCCGCCACCATGACATCGGCTTCGCCGCTGCGGATCAGCCTGGTGGCATCGCCCAGAGCCTGAAGGCTGGCGGCACAGGCTGTGACCGGTGCGCCGATGGGACCTTTCAGGCCGAAGCGGATCGACACCTGACCAGCGGCAAGATTTGCGAGAAACGATGGCACCAGAAAAGGTGACGCCCGGCGCGGTCCCTTTTCGTCAACTAGACGGGTACCTGCGGTCATCGCGGGGAAGCCCCCGACACCGGTCGCGATGATCGTACCGGTGCGTTCCTTTTGTTCATCTGTTTCCGGCGCCCAGCCGGATCGCGCGAGGGCTTCCTGTGCTGCTGCCATCGCGAAATGGATGAACCGGTCCGAGCGTCTTTGCTCGCGCGGCTCCATAACCGCGTCGACATCAAAGCCGTGCTCGTCTTCGTCCTTGGAAGGCACTTCGCCAGCGATCTGGCAGGCAAGGTCGCTCGGATCGAAATGGCTTATCCGGCGAATACCGTTTGCGCCCGCCGTCACACGGTTCCAAAATGCATCAAGCCCTGTTCCCACCGGTGAGACAATTCCCATTCCTGTTACGACTACCCGACGCATATTGTCCTCATTTTGCTATTGCCAGTTTTGCCCTGTCACGAATTTCGTGTTCAAGCGGTGCTCAAGGCGCTTGAGAAGTTGATTCAAGTCGCCTGTTTCAAAGTTTCGAAAGTCTTTGTAACGCGTTGATTGTTTTCAAAAACTCTTCACTACCCAGATGTGTCTCAACGTCGTTTTGCGCCTTCCGCCAAAGCGGCAACGCCTTCTCCAGAAGAGCTTCGCCCTCTCCGGTCAAAGCGTATCGCTTGCTTCTTGCGTCTCGCGCCTGTGCCGAAACGACAAGGCCTTTGCGTTCCACCAGCGCGATGTTACGGACCAGTGTTGTCCGGTCCATGGACAGCCGACCGGCAAGTTCGCTCGTGCTCGCGTTTCGAGCCTGGCGTATGGCGACAAGCACGGAAAACTGCCCGGCGGTCATTCCGATCGGGCGGGCAAGGCGATCATAATGGCGGCTCACGGCGCGTGCGGCCTTTCGTGCGTTGTTGAGCACGCACAGTGAAAAATCGTCTTCTTCCATAATTCCCTTTGTGTGCATATACACATCACTTGTCAAGATAACTGCTGTTTCGCAGCTAACCTTACGAAATGTCATCAATATTTTGCGATTTTGCGCGAAGCGGTTACGGTGCCGAAGCAACCGGAACGTGAGGAGGTCAAAATGGCAGATGCGCTTCAGGCTGTGGAAGACATGAAGGCGAAAATCCAGGAGAACTGGGGCTGGTTTCTGGCCCTCGGCGTCGCGCTGGTGATTGGAGGTATCATCCTCATCGCCGCACCTCTTGCAACATCCATCGCCGTAACGATTCTGATCGCGGCCGTTCTGTTCATCGGTGGTCTCGTCCAGATCTACAATGCCTTCAAGACGAAGGGGACCTCCAGTTTCCTGTGGAACCTGATCACCGGGATCGTTGCCGTGATCGGTGGCATCCTGATTTATGTGAACCCCATCGTAGGCGCTTTCACGCTGACTTTGCTCCTGGCGGCCATCTTCGCTGCACAGGGCATCAGCCAGATCCTGCTTGCCTTCAAGCTCAAGCCGCATGAAGGCTGGGTGTGGGTACTCATCGCCGGAGTGGTTTCACTCGCTGCCGGGATCATGATCTGGATGGATCTGCCCGGATCGGCGTCCTGGGCGCTTGGTCTGATTGCCGGTGTTTCGGTTCTCGTCAACGGCTGGAGCTACATTGCAATCGCCCTTGCGGCGCGCGCGTCCAAAGGCTGACTGGCGAGCAGTCACGACTTCGCTAATACGCGCTGTCGCCCGGCACTGATTTCTGCCGGGCGTTTTGGTTCATTCCGGCTTCATTGAAAGATCAGCGACTTTTCAGCGTCAGAAAGAACTTTCCACTCGCCCTCGCCGACGCCGTCCAGCCCCAAAGCACCAACCTGGCTTCGCTTGAGTTCCGTCACATGATTGCCGGTGGCCGCGAACATGCGGCGGACCTGATGGTAGCGGCCTTCATGAAGGGTCAGGCGCGCACTATTTTCATCAATGACCTCAAACCCTGCCGGTTTGAGCGGTTTGTCCTCGCTCTCCAGCATCATCTCACCGGAGGCAAAGAGGGTTGCCTCACTTCCGTTCAGAGGCCGGTCCAACGCGACCTCATAGACCTTGGGAACATCCGACTTCGGTGAGATCACGCGGTGCAGAAACGTGCCGTCATCGGTGAAGAGCAGCAGGCCGGACGTTTCCTTGTCCAGGCGGCCGATCGTCGAAAGGGCCGGTTTGCGAACGCGAAAACGATCAGGCAGGAGGTCGTAGACGAGGCGGCCCTGATCCTTGGCAGAACATGTATAGCCAAGCGGTTTGTTCATCAGAAGAACAACGCCCTGCGCCGGGTCGAGCGGCTGATCGTCGAACAGGATCTCCGCATGTGCGGTCTTGCTGTCTGCTTTCAACCGGTTGCCGTTCGCATCAGTGACCCAGCCATTGCGGATCGCTATCTGCATTTCCTTGCGGCTGCCGTAACCGAGATTGGCGAGAAGCTTAACGAGACGCATTGCGGTGTGCCCCTTTGCCCTTGGTCGCACGAATGACCTTGTAGCCGCCCTCGTCCGCCAACTGCGTCACGCTGGCAAAGACTTCCACCAGTGTCTTCTCGTAAGGCAGATGCCGATTGGCGACCATGTAAAACTCTCCCCCCGGACGCAAACCAGCCGCCGCCGCCCTGATAAATCCCTGGCCGACATCCGCACGGTCCGCCTTTCCAGCCTGATGGAAGGGAGGATTTGAAATGATGAAGTCGTAGGGACCTTCAATGCCCCTTGTGACGTCGCACCAGATCCCGTGCATCGACCTTTTGCCTTTGAAGACTTTGAGGTTTTCCTCTGCGAGATCCAGGGCCCGTTTCTCCGCTTCGTAAAGATCCATGCCCGCTACCTTTGGCGCTTTTTCAAGAACCGTTCTGGCCAGATAACCGAACCCGGCACCCAGGTCGGCCCCCTTGCCTTTCAGCGTATCCGGCAACAGGTCACCCAATAGCTTCGATGCCGGATCAATGCGGTCCCAGGCAAAAACCCCGGGCCGGCTGACATAGGCCCCGTCCAGCACCTTCCTGGGTGCGTCAAGACGGCTCCATTCTTCCAGAAGGGCCGCGTCTACAGCGGTTGACCGGATGGCTTCCCAAACAACGCGGCACTTGTTTTTGATGAGCTTCTGACTGCCGCCCAAAAGATCGGACAGATCCTTTTCGAGCGATTTGGCTCCTTCCGCGTTCGGCGCACAGGCAACGAGGATACCACCTTCGCGCAGCTTCGCGGCAGCAGCGGCGAGCTGGGCGCGCGACTCCTGTCTTTGGCGCCCCGGCAGGACGAACGCGGCATCAAAATTGTCTTCCGGTGTCTCGGCAACAACGTTGAAACGGGATTTTTGAAGGGCATCCCTGTCAGGTGCAAAGCTCTGCACGCAAACCAGCATTTGATCACTTATGGCAGCCAATGCATGGCCTGC
The DNA here is from genome assembly GCF_040530035.1 of Roseibium sp. HPY-6. Lineage (NCBI taxonomy): Bacteria > Pseudomonadati > Pseudomonadota > Alphaproteobacteria > Hyphomicrobiales > Stappiaceae > Roseibium > Roseibium sp. HPY-6. The sequence goes on along the minus strand of NZ_JBEWCD010000002.1, from coordinate 1,829,789 downwards.
ACGCGCCCGCAGGAACAACACTCTCGCAGCTGGCTCAAGCTCGATTGCTTCCGTTTCCAAAGGCAGCATCAGCGTCTCAAGCGCAGGGTCAGATGTAAGTTGACGTGAACTCAAAATCGGCTCCGTGATCCCCGAAAGGTGGCGAGGTTGATCGGTTCGTTTCCCGATCGATAGCGCGCTCATAACCGCAGAGGCTGCCGGCGTCAAAAAGTCCCGTCAGATCTGAACGCTTTACCATCCACCAAAAGCGTCAAAGGCAGGGAGCGGCCATCATCTGTAATCGCAACCTCAAGAAGCATGCGATCGGTGTCCAGCGTTTCAATGACCTTGCCCTCGCCTTCCGGAACGAAAAAGGCGTCGATCCCGTAATCAATGCGGATGTCGCGGTCCGTCACAGACAGAACAAAGCCCTTCATCGCCATCGTGCCGGCCTCTGCGGGCTGCCTTGAGATTTTTGTGGGCTGCGCGGCAGGTGTTTCGCTTCGAAGACCGACGAACACCGAGTCTCCCGGCTGAACCGTGTCTGCACCCGGCAGATCCTTTGAAAGACGAGAAATCGCAAGATTGATAATGACATAGTCACCGCGAAGGAGATCCCGCGGATCCACGGGATCAAGCGCGAGCCGCTCTGTTTCGCCCGAGAACTGAACTTGCAGTCGATCAACAAGCGGTAGCGAAATCAGTGCCAGCTGTATCAGCGCAAGAAGCCCCCAGCGCACCAAAGGGGACCGGAAGATGAGTTTTGTAACCTCGCCAGGAACCGCTGTTTCCGCGCTCATTGGGCAGTCTCCTGCGCTTCAGACCCGGGTCCAGTCGTACGGTTCGATTTCGCAATGAGACGCGCGAGCCAGATTGCAACAGCAAGCAGCAGCACACCCGCAACCAGGAAAAAGACGGACTGGCCGAGAAGAGACCCTATGGTGACTTGCAGGAGCCAAAGAGAAACAGCGGTCAGCCCGAGATAGGCACATAACATCCAGAACCGGTTGTTATACCAGGTCGCCAGTGCGCACAGACCAACGAGGGAAGCCATGCTTATTGCGGCTAACAGGATCGCGTTAAGCGTTGCAATGGGCAGTATGATAGCGACAAGCGCAAAACCGACAGACGCGAAGAAGCCTTGAGATTTTATGGTCTTATAGGAAAGGACGGCTCCGCAAGTCACCAGCAGCACCGCAAGTAAAAAAGGGATCAAGGCCGGAAGCGCGAGCATCCCTGCGGCCTCAACACCCGATGAGATTTCCGGAACGAGCACGAGCGCCACAACGACGAGCGTACACAGCACCAAAAACCCCGCGTCCTGGAGAGACCTTCCCATCAACCAATGCCCATGACTGCGCTTGGGCAGGTTGCTGGACCACTTCACGAACAGATCGGCAATCGGGTCGAGCACGAGCATGAGCACGGCAAGTCCACCGCCGCCTGCGAGCGCCATTGCCACGCCAAAATCATCACCGGCAGAAGCAATCTCCGCTGTCTCCGCGAACCATCTGCCATAGGTTACCCACAAAAGACTGATTGCCAGCCAGCGCGACAGGCGCGACGGGTAGATGATCGCATGAACAAAAACAGCTGCGAGCATCAACAGACCCAAGATGTCCTCGACAAGCGGTGCCTGCCCAAGGCCTTCGCGGGTGAACTGCCAGACAACAGCTGCAACCGCTGCAACGGTCAATGATGCCTTTGAACCGGTCAGCCAGGCAGCTGCCAATCCGCCGAGGCAAACAAGAAAAGCGCCTCCAGCCCAGTCTTCCGGCAAGTGGAAAATCTGCCCGACCAGTGCCATTCCGCCCAAAAACACGAGGGTCGCAAATCCGGTCAGCAGATCCGCAGCGCCCTTTTTCCCTCTCAAAGCCATGCGGGCGGCGGCCGCGTGGCTTGCGATTAGCAGCGCTGCAATGCCGATCAGCTTGGCTGTCTTGGGGATTGCCGCCCAATTTGCGGCAATGAACGCAAAGAGCGCAAGAGCAACACAAACCATGCCGATGCCCGCCAATGCCATTGGCAATCTGGACCGGCCGTCCTCTTCTTCCTGTTCCCGCAAGATGGACGCAGCGCCGGATGAGGTGACCCAACCCTTGGCGACCCATGCTTCCAGATCGTCTTTCAGTCTCTTCCTGTAGGCCCAGTCGAACATCAATGTGAGCCAATCCCTTCACTTTATCCCTACAAGGTCAGCAATTCCGGAACACCATTTTCCTTACAAGGCGCTCGGTGCCTATCATTATCAGATCCTCCAAAGGCAAGCCGGTAGCCTTCCGGATCTTGATCCACGGAGATATTTTAAGCCGTCACCTTCGGGTTTGAAATGAAAACTGCGACCATTTCCGGGCAAAGAGTTGCGCCACGACGCGCAAATGCATTGGTTGCTCCGTCGACCACCTGCCCGTCGCAGTTGCCTTGAGCAAGTTCAATCGAATGATCGCATTCTAGGCACTGCAATATCTTGCTTGATTTTTGTGCAAGCACATTTCAAACTTTCGCGGAAGAACCAAACCACAGGGGATTACAATGCGTCTTTTGAGAGGCTTAGCACTCGCAGTGATGTTCGCGGCTGGCAGTGCCCATGCCGAGACCGATATCAAATTCACACTGGACTGGAAATTTGAAGGTCCGTCCGCACCCTTTTTCATTGCTCTCGACAAGGGTTATTTCAAGGATGAGGGTCTGAACGTAACCATCGACAGTGGTGCCGGATCCCGCGAATCGCTGCCGCGTGTTGCGACCGGAACCTACGACATGGGCTTCGGCGACATCAACGCCCTGATCAAGCTGATGGACGAACAGCCGGATCTTAAAGTCAAAGCCGTCATGATGGCCTATGAAACGCCGCCCTTCGCAGTGATCGGCCGGAAAAGCCAGGGCGTGACGGAAGATCCCAAGTCCCTTGAAGGCAAGACATTGGGCGCACCACCCCCGGACGCTGCCTTCGGACAATGGCCGGCCTTCGTCGATGTGGCAGGGCTCGACACAAGCGGTATCACCATCGAGAATGTAGGCTTTCCAGTCCGCGAACCCATGCTGGCGCAAGGCCAGGTCGATGCGATCTTCGGCTTCTCGTTCTCCTCCGTTTTGAACCTGAAGGCGCAAGGCGTACCTGAAGACGATATTTCGCTCATTCTCATGGGTGAAAACGGTCTTGATCTTTACGGCAATGTGGTCATCGCCAACACGGACTTTGCCGCCGAAAACCCGGATGCGGTCAAGGGCTTCGTGAAAGCCCTCACCAAGGGCTACCTGGATGCGATCGCCGACCCGGCTGCCGCCATTCCCTTTGTCATGAAAAGGAACGAAGTTCTCGATGAAGCCGTTGAAATCGACCGACTGACAATGGCGGTCGAAGGCTCCATTGCCACACCGGCTGTCAAGGAAAACGGTTTTGGCGGTATCGACATGGAGAAACTGGCGAAGTCCATGGAATACCTGCAAACCTCCATGGGCGTGAGCGATACGCCGCCGAGCCCGGAGAAAGTCTTCGACAGCAGCTACCTGCCTCCGAAGGAAGAACGGATGGTCAGGTAATCCTTCCGCTTCACCCTTAATCAATTGCTCCTGCGGCCGCCAAATGGCCGCAGGAGCCCTGTTTCGGACCAGACTTTGACCGGATTTGTAGACCTTAGGAACGTACGTCTGTCTTACGGCCAGGCAGGCGATGCGACCCTTGCACTCGACGGATTGGACATGAGTATCCAGGAAGGCGAGTTTGCAGCTGTCGTCGGCCCGTCGGGCTGCGGAAAATCGACACTCATGAAACTTGCGACGGGATTGATTACGCCGCAGGAAGGCACAGTTGAGGTTGCCCAGCAGGAAGTGTCAGGGCCGGTGTCCATCGCCGGCATGGCTTTTCAGAACCCGTCGATGCTGCCATGGCGCAGCACGCTGTCCAACGTGATGCTGCCGCTGGAGATCGTCCAGCCTCATCGCGCCAACCTCCGGCGCGAAAAAGCGGCTTACACGGCAAAGGCAGAAGAATTGCTCAAGCTTGTAGGCCTTGGTGGCTTTGGCGAAAAATACCCCTGGCAACTCTCAGGTGGGATGCAGCAACGCGCCAACCTGTGCCGCGCCCTGATCCATGATCCGGCGCTTCTAATGCTCGATGAGCCTTTTGGTGCACTCGACGCCTTTACGCGTGAGGAACTGTGGCAGGTGATGCGCGATCTGCACGCAGAAAAAAGCTTCACGGTCATCCTCGTGACCCACGACCTTCGAGAGGCCGTCTATCTTGCTGATACCGTTTTCGTCATGAGTGCACGCCCAGGCAAAATTATCGAGCGGCGGGAAGTCTCCTTCCCCCGGCCCCGATCAATCGACCTGATCTACGAAGCGGCCTTCAATGACATTGTTCATGACCTCAGAGCGTTGATCGCGGAAGCGAGGGTGGCGGCATGACGACGTCTCGCTGGATCACCCTGGCACCCTGGCTCTGGACCATCGGTCTTTTCCTGATCTGGGAACTTGCGGTAAAGGCATTCAACCTTCCGGTCTTCATCCTGCCGGCGCCGACCGATATCTGGGAGGCGATCGTCAAATACTGGTCACCGATCTGGAAAAACTCGGTCCAGACGCTTTTCACGACGGTCGCCGGCTTCCTGCTTGCCGTCGTTGGCGGTCTGGCCCTGGGTCTTGCCATCGGCTGGAGCCGGGTCATCTATGCCGGTCTTTATCCTCTCATGATCGGCTTCAACTCAATTCCGAAAGTCGCCGTCGTGCCGATCCTCGTGATTTGGTTCGGCATCGGAACCATTCCCGCTGTTCTGACGGCGTTCCTGATTGCGTTCTTTCCGATTGTCGTCAACGTCGCGACCGGCCTTGCGACAATCGAACCGGAAATGGAGGACGTTCTGCGCGCGCTCGGCGCCAAGAAACTCGATATCATGCTCAAGGTCGGCATTCCAAGATCGATGCCCTATTTCTTCGGCTCATTGAAGGTTGCGATCACGCTCGCCTTTGTCGGGTCGGTGATTTCGGAGACGGTGGCGGCAAACTCGGGCATCGGGCACATGATGCTTGCCGCGCAGTCGCAATTTAATGTCCCGCTGGTATGGGCAGGACTTGTAGCGCTCGCGGTTCTTGGTATTGTTATGTACGCAATAATGGCGTGGCTGGAAATACGGATGACCGGATGGGCTCACCGTGGGAACCGGTCTTAGCCGGAAAAGCGAAAAATCGCTTTCAGTTCAGAGCCTAACTCCAACAGTAACCAGGGGGGCTCTGTAGGGCGTCCGAGAGGCCCGGACGCCCTTTCTTATTATTCAGCGGGTTCTTGAGACTTTTTGGGTGTCTGGCGTGGCTTGCGGCGCGCGGCAGGCTTCGTTGCGACCGTCTTGCGCATCGCCGGCTTCGTTGCTGCCGGCTTGCTCGTGGCCGCTTTGCGTGCCGCCGGCTTGCGGTGCGATGCGTTTTGCGGCGCTTTGGCTGAAGAGGCAGCAACTTCGCTTGCTTTTTCCGTTTTCTCAGAAACGGCCTGATGAGCACCGTTCTTCGCTTCCGGCACGGCCTTTCTGCCTGCAAGCGGATCATCGGTGACATCACCGGAAACCGGCGGCAAGTCGAGTACCTGATGGAATTTCTGCAAGGTTTCCAGCGTATGCGGCGTCATTTCGTCAAGCGCGCCTGGAATGTAACGCACCACCTTGGACGCAAGTTCGCGCTCCTCTTGCGTTTTCAGGAGCTTGGGCAAGGTGGTGATCGCCTGTTCCGGTGCAAATTCCACAATAAGCGTCTGCTCCTGAAGGAGAAAACTGCGTTCGTCAGGCGTAAGGGACTTGAACGGCTCATCCTGAGTCAGCACACGCGAGGAACGTTCCAGGCGATCCCGGCGCACGTTGCCCCGGCTGTCCGCCAGCAGGATCAGCATGCGTACGACTGCTTCGCGAAAACCGCCTTCCTCGATATGCATCAAGGCGGCCTGAACGGGTGGCAGACTGCGCAATTCATCTGTGCGTTTCAGCGTGCGGCCCGGCTGTTTCGTCCGGCCGAACCAGCGCATATATGGCGAGCCCCAGATCGCGTAGAAAAGGTTCTCATACATCGTGTCGCGCAAATCTCGAAACAGATCCATGGACTGCTCGATCAAGGCAGCGTTGACACGTTCCAGCTCGACAAAAGGGTTGTCCGGCGCAACGGGTTTCCGGTCGTTCTTCACCCGCTCTGCCCATCCGGGCAAGGCGCTCAGGAACGGATTCATGCTGGAAAACAATTCACGCTGCATCCTGAGCGGATGCGTTCTGCGGCGCAGCTCAGCTGTTTGTTCAGTCACACCGGCCTGCACGAAAGGCCGCACGCAGACATCGTAAAACTCGGCGTGTTGCTCCGAAGCTCTTGCGACCGCAGCAAAGGGGATTTCGTCGTCCCTGCCGTCATCGAGCGTCTTCAGATCATCCATCTTGCGTTCGTGGAAGCTGACAGTGAACTTGCGGTCGAGAAGCTCACCTTCATACTCGTCGATGGTCATTTCATAGAGACCCGGGGGCAGAGCTTCGATTGTCTTGAGCGTCGATGTGACTTCCGTGTGTTCCTTCTTTGCGATCTTGGAGGACACAAAGATCCCGAGATGGCCGACCTGGTCGTGCACCATGTAGATGATCCGCTGGCCGCGGATGGCTATTTCCCGCTCGTCCGTGTAGGTGTCGATGATCCAGTTGAGCGCCTGCTGCGGCGGGGTGATGTTATCGCCAAAGCTGGCAAAGACGATGATGGGCGCGCGGATCTGTTTGATGTCGACATTCCGGCCCGGTTCAAGCTGCGCCTCATTCTTGGAAAGACGATTGCCGACAAAGAGCTGTTCGACGATCCACCTCATTTCCGCTTCATTCAGGAGGAAGTAGCCCCCCCACCAGCGTTCGAATTCCAGGAAGCGATGCGGCTCGGTATCGACCTTCGAGTAGAGGTCGTAATACTTGCCGAAATAGTTTCTCGCAGGATTGAGAAGCTCAAAATTCTGGACGATGTCCGCGCCGTCAAACACGCCGTGACCGAGGTCCGAATAGAACATGGCGTTATAGGTGCCGCCGAGGATGCCGCCATTGTAGCGCATCGGGTTTTCCCCGACACGTCCCGCCCAGGTCGAAACCGGAGCTCCGTTCAGGATGATCGGTCCCGTGAGGTCCGGATTGGTGGCTGCCAGCAAAAGCGTCGCCCATCCGCCCTGGCAATTGCCCGTCACCACCGGGTTGGGCGCTTCCGGATGTAGTTCCATTACCTTACGCACAAACGCAGCTTCGGCGTGGGTCACATCAGCAAGGGTCTGTCCCTTTTCCGGCATGCGTTTGAAGGCGACAAAATAAACGGGGTGACCGTCGCGAAGTGCAACGCCTACCTGGCTGTCCGGTTTGAACCCGCCAATACCGGCACCGTGCCCTGCTCTTGGATCGATGATGATGTACGGGCGCTTCCAGGGCTTTGGCTCGCGATGCGGGCTATCTTTCGGCTGGATGATCTTAAGAAGCATATAGCAGCACGGATGCGGCAGATCCGCACCGTCCACAACCACTTCGTAGTCGTAGATCAGGACCGGCGGACACCCGGCTTCTTCATGCTCGATGAAGATGTCGCCACGCTGGCGAAGCGTGTCCATCGTCAGGACGACGCGTTGAGCGGCATCCTTCCAATAGCTCTCAAAAGCGTTGTATAGCAGGCCATTCCCCTGTGCTTTCGCAAGGTCTTCAATCGCCTTTCCATACTCCGCAAGACTGTTCTGCCAACGGGTCTTGTGATCGTCGTTGATACTGTTGAGATGCTTGCTCAGTCCCCGGCCCATCAGCTCCATCATGTTGGAGATTTCTGTCGCCTGTGCCTGCCATGCGGTGAGCCGTTGTGAAGGGGACCAGGCGGTCGCGTCTTCCAGCGAATGCAGAAACTCGTTGTGACCTTTTTCCAGAGCGTCAAATATGTCCTTCATCAGGACCTCCTATCCAACAATGCTGTAGCCGCCATCGATAAAATGAATGCCGCCGGTGACATTGTATGCCTCCCGGCTCGCCAGGAAGGCGGCGTAGGCACCGACATCATCGATCGTGGCAAGGTGGTGCGTCGGCGCGCGCTCGGCTGCATCATTCAGAAGCTCGTCGAATTCGGCAATGCCCGATGCGGCTCGGGTTTTCAGCGGCCCGGGTGAGAGCGCGTGCACCGAGATCCCTTTCGGTCCCATTTCCGCTGCGACGTAGCGGGTCGCGGCTTCAAGCGCCGCCTTGACCGGACCCATGACACCGTAATTCTCGACAACCTTCTGTGCGCCCATGAAGGATACCGTCATGCAGGTTCCACCATGCGGCATCAAGGGTTCGGCCTTGCGGATCAGCCGCAGAAACGAATGAACCGAGATGTCCATGGCCAAACCGAACCCGTCAGCGGAGCAATCGACCACTCTTCCGTGAAGATCGTCCTTTTTCGAGAACGCGATCGAATGTAGCAGCGTGTCGAGCTTGCCCCATTTTTGCGTTATATCGGCAAAGAGCGCGTCCAGCTGGTCCTGATCGCGAACGTCGAGCGGTGCGATGATGTCCGCCTCAAGCTCTTCGGCGAGCGGGCGCACATATGGCTCCGCCTTTTCATTGAGATACGTGATCGCCAGATCGGCACCTTGCTTGCGGAATGCCTTTGCGCAGCCGTAAGCGATGGACTCATCATTGGCGACCCCCACCACCAGGGCCTTGAAACCCGTCAAATCGAACATGAGCTGTCAGCTCCCTGACGTTGAAACAGACTGGAACCGGCCAAAAGCCGCACAAATCCTCCCGCCGTTTCAGACGCAGCCTGAAACTCTTCGCAGTGCAACATGATCCTTGTGACGAGACAATGACTTTCCGCAAAAATATGTGGCCCTGCGAATGGACCACCTTGCGCGACCGAGCACATACAAAAACGGCGCCCCGGTGGCCGGGACGCCGTATTCTGTTTCTCGGTGCCTCAGGTCCGGCTTATGCCAGCTCGAAACGGTCCGCGTTCATGACCTTGGTCCAGGCGGCAACGAAGTCCTTGACGAATTTCGCCTGGTTGTCGTCCTGGGCATAGACTTCAGCGTAGGCTCGCAGGATCGAGTTCGAACCGAACACGAGATCTGCGCTTGTTGCCGTCCACTTCAGCGTATCCAGCTTGCGGTCGCGGATTTCATAGGTGCCATCCGAAACCGGCTTCCAGCTGTTGGCCATATCCGTCAGATTGACGAAGAAGTCTGTCGTCAGAGCCCCTTCACGGTCCGTGAAGACACCGTGCTTGGAGCCGCCGTGGTTGGTGCCAAGAACGCGCAGTCCGCCAACGAGAACTGTCATTTCCTGCGCGGTCAGGCCGAGAAGCTGTGCCTTGTCGAGCATCATTTCCTCGGGGCTGACAGCGTAGTTCTCCTTCTCCCAGTTGCGGAAGCCGTCTGCGAGAGGCTCGAGCACGTCAAAGGAGTCCGCATCCGTATGGGCATCGGTTGCATCGCCGCGGCCAGGTGCAAAGGGCACCGACACATCGGATCCAGCCGCCTTGATGGCCTGTTCGACACCGACATTGCCGGCGAGCACGATGACGTCGGCAAGCGACGCACCCGCTTCAGCGGCAATAGGCTCCAGTGCGCCTAGGACCTTTGCCAGACGCGCCGGCTCGTTGCCTTCCCAGTCCTTTTGCGGCGCAAGACGGATACGGGCACCGTTGGCGCCGCCACGCTTGTCGGAACCGCGGAAGGTCCGCGCACTGTCCCAGGCCGTTGCGATCATCTCGGTGGCTGACAGACCGCTTGCGGCAATCTTCGCCTTGACCGCATCGACATCGTAGGAGGTTGAACCAGCCGGGATCGGATCCTGCCAGATCAGGTCTTCCGCCGGTACATCCGGGCCGAGATAATTGACGCGCGGACCCATGTCACGGTGGGTCAGCTTGAACCATGCCCGCGCAAATGCGTCACGGAAATACGCCTCGTCTTCCATGAACTTGCGGCAAATCTCGTTGTAGACAGGATCCATTTTCATGGCCATGTCCGCATCGGTCATCATTGGGTCATGACGGATCGAAGGATCGGTCGGATCGACCGGCTTTTCGGCTTCCGGCATATCCACCGGCTTCCACTGCCAGGCGCCTGCCGGGGACTTCGTCAGTTCCCATTCGTAGTTGAAGAGATAGTCGAAATAGCCCATGTCGAACTTGGTCGGCTCTTTCGTCCAGGCCCCTTCGATGCCGGATGTGAAGGCATTGGTTGCCTTGCCGTCGAGCCCCGGGTTCGACCAGCCGAGACCCTGCGCTTCGACGCCAGTAGCTTCCGGCTCAACACCGATGTCGTTGACCGCGCCGCGGCCATGTGCCTTGCCGACCGTGTGGCCACCGCATGTGAGGGCAGCGGTTTCCTCGTCGTTCATCGCCATCCGGGCAAAGGTTTCCCGGATATGGGCACCTGTCTTGACCGGGTCCGGGTTGCCGTTGACACCTTCCGGGTTGACGTAAATGAGGCCCATGTGAACCGCGGCCAGCGGGTTCTCGAGCGTGGACGCATCTTCGAGGTTCTCGTAGCGGTTCTCGGACGGTGCCAGCCACTCCTTTTCAGAACCCCAATAAACGTCTGTCTCCGGCCCCCAGATATCCTCGCGGCCAAAGCCGAAGCCGAAGGTTTTGAAACCCATGGTCTCATAAGCCATGTTGCCGGCGAGAATGATCAGGTCCGCCCATGAAAGCGCGTTGCCGTATTTCTTTTTCACGGGCCACAGAAGACGGCGCGCCTTGTCGAGGCTGGCATTGTCCGGCCAGGAATTCAGCGGAGCAAAGCGGATGTTGCCTGAGCCTGCGCCGCCGCGACCGTCCTGCATGCGGTAGGAACCTGCGGAATGCCATGCCAGGCGGATCATGAGACCACCATAATGACCCCAGTCGGCCGGCCACCAGTCCTGACTGTCGGTCATCAGGGCGCGGACATCGGCCTTGACGGCCTCATGGTCCAGCCCCTTCGCGGCTTCACGGAAATTGAAGTCCGGGTCCATCGGATTGGTCCGGGCGCCGTGCTGATGGAGGATGTCCAGGTTGAGTGCATTGGGCCACCATTTCGTAACCGGCTTGTCCATCGACGTGTTACCGCCGTGCATGACCGGGCAACCGCCCGCTTTATCGACCTTAGCGTCCATTTTACTCTCCAATTCGAGTGTCGGTGACACACACCGCGCCAAATCAACTCCGGCCCCGTGACAGCAATTTGACAGACAATCTGCAGCATTGGCAGATACCGTTTTCATTGCGGGTTAAAGGCCGGAGAACTCCGAAATTCGTCAAAGAGAGACCGGAGGGCGTGGCTTCCAGCAGTATGTAGTCCACACGCTTCCAGTCTCAACTGATTCTAAACTAGCAGACCTAACCCATCAGAAGAAGTTGAATTTCCTGATCGCTTTGATAGGATTTTCTTATGATCAATATTACCCTGAAACAACTTCGCTATTTTGAGGCCCTTGCGCGGTATGGCCACTTCGGCAAAGCCGCCGAGGCTTGCGCAATTTCCCAGCCTGCGCTCTCGATGCAGATCAAGGAGATGGAGGATGCGCTCGGCTCGCCCCTGATCGAGCGCGGGCCCCGTCAGGTTCGGCTAACCCACTTTGGCGAGGTCGCCGTTGAGCGGGCCAGGGACATTTTGAGAGCAACCGAAGAACTTGGAGATCTTGCACGCGCGTCAAAGGACCGCCTGGTTGGTCGCCTGCGCATTGGCGTTATTCCGACCATTGCTCCTTATCTCCTGCCGAACGTCATCAGCACCTTGTCGATCCAGCATCCTGAACTGGATATTCATGTGCGTGAAACCGTGACGCCGAAACTCATTCAGGAACTCCATGAAGGCAAGCTCGACACGGCGATCGTCGCTCTTCCCGTCTCGGAAAGCGCTCTTGCCGAAACCCCTCTTTTCCAGGAAACATTCGTGCTTGTGCGCTCTGCAGGTGAGGCTGATGCGCCCATGCCCAATGCGGATGCGCTCCGGCAAATGCGCCTCCTCCTTCTGGAGGAAGGGCACTGTTTCAGGGACCAGGCCCTTTCTTTTTGCAATATGCCGTCTGGTCCTCCGCGTGAGGTTCTCGACGCAAGCTCGCTTTCGACGCTCGTTCAGATGGTTAGCGCCGGCATAGGTGTGACCCTCATTCCGGAAATGGCGGTTCCGGTCGAAACGCGTTCCGCCTCCGTTTCGATATCCCGCTTCCAGTCACCAGAACCGTCGCGCACGGTCGGCATGGTCTGGCGCAAATCGAGCCCGCTTGCCGGACAGCTCAATGAGATTGCGGCGATCGTCAAAGGATCCGCTCAGACTTCTTCCGGGCAAGCAGGTTCTTGAGCCGGTCACTTTCGCGAAACGAATTGTTTGTCTTAATGCGTGATTTGACACGCCGCCGATTTACAAGCCACGGGAGACTCGCCTAAGTTCCCTCGCGTCTGCATTGCAGTGCCGTTTCAGTTTCCGCGGTCGACACATCAAAGAGTGCTAGATCGCATCAATTCGTCTCGCCTTTGGCCACGCGCCGGTTTCATCAGAGCTCCGTTTTTGATCCATGCCGCTAGACCACGACGCCATCACCGCTCTTGCTCCCGACCAGGCATCACTGAAGGCCGCGAACGGTCTCACAAAAGCGAAGAAATGGCCGTTGCGCGCACAATCTGAAGCAGATCATCTTGTGTGGGGCGAGTGTCAGGGATCGGGTGCAAATCCCTATCGAACGGTTTTCGACACCGCCAACCACAGTTACAAATGCACCTGTCCGTCCCGGAAATTTCCCTGCAAGCACGTGCTCGCCCTGATGTGGATGTTTGCCGACGATCCGTCGCCCTTCCAGCCGGGAGCCGTGCCCGACTGGGTGAGCGACTGGCTGGGCAGGCGGCGCACGACCGGTTCAAAGCCGGCTGCTCCGGCAGACAAAAGCGCGGTGGGCAAATCCCTTGACGAAGCCCGCGTTGAAACGCCGGACAAGCCGACCGACACGAAGACCGAAGCACGCCGCCAGGCGGCTGCCGAGAAGCGCGCAAAAGACACGGAAGCAGCGCTCTTTGCCGCAACCGAAGATCTCCAGCAATGGATCTCCGACCAGCTAAGAACGGGCCTCGCGGGGTTCCTCGACGATATGACGGATCGCTGCCGCTCCATCGCCGCACGCCTTGTCGACGGCAAGGCACAAGCGCTTGCAGGCAGGCTAGATGAGTTGCCGGCCAAACTGATGCCGCTCAGCGCCGAAGAGCGCCTGGAAACAGCGCTTCTCGAGCTGGGCAAGATCGTCATTCTGACAAAGGCCTGGCGAAAGAACCCCTCTGATCCTGAGCTAAGACGGGCCGTTGCGACGTCGGAAACACGCGAAAGCCTCTTTGAAAATCCGGCAGTGCTCCGCGTTTCGTCGCATTGGGAGGTGATCGGCGAGGAAATCGTGACGCGCCGGGACGGTATGGTCAGCCAGGCGACCTGGCTGCTCAACCTCGGCAACGGACCCGGCTTCGCCGTTTTGCTCGACTTTTTCCAAGCCTCCCTCGGCAGACGCAGTAGTGCCTTCGTCATGGGCGAGCAATTCGAAGCGGAAATGCTCTTCTATCCGGCGCGCGTCCCACTCAGGGCGATTTTGGGTGAACGCAAACCGGGCGGCTCTGAAAAAATCGCCTGGCCATCGGCAAACGGCTCAGATCCGCTGACACCGTTTCTCGATGCCCAGGATGCAGCGCCCTGGTTGACGCGTGGTCCAATCCTGCTGCCGGCGGGACGTTTCTGTCGAACCGGAACTGAAACCTGGTGGCAATCCGAGGATGGCCAACATGTCTTGCGTACTGGCAACACGCCGCCTGCCCATGTCGCCGGAATGCAGCTCTCCTCCTCCGTAGGTCTTTGGGACGGCAAGCGGCTGTCCCTGCTCGGAGCGCAGTCAAACTGGGGAAGGATCCAGCTCCATGACTGAGCTCTCCCGGTCCCTGGAAAAGATCAAGAGCCGTTGGATGGTCGGCGGAAGCGCTGTTGAACAGGCACCGGTGGAGCTGCGGGAACGTCTTGGACGTTCCGACGACCCCGAGCTTGCCTTGCTCGCGATCACCGCGCAGGCAGGCATCGTCGCATTCCGGTCAGCGCCATCTGCCGAACTCACCCCTTGCGCCGCTCTTCCTGAATTGCCGCTGCCGACGCTGCCGGAACAGCACAGGTCTCTCTTCCGGCGCGTCTTTTCGCTGCAAAAGATCTCAAACGAGCAAAGCAACCTCTTGCTTCACTTCCTGGCGGCCCGGGGCTACGTGACGCATCCGGCGGATTTCATGCCGTCACGGTTCGATGATCTGCCTGCGTGCTACACGCCCTGGAACGCCTGGGACGAGCGTGAAGCGACGGAACCGAACCTTGAGCTGTCAGAAGACACCTGGGGTCATTTCCTACCCGGTGAACTGGTGAATGCCCTCTTCGACATGCGCGATCAGGATGCCGGAAAAGCGCGATCTATGATTGAAGCCAAGGCGGAGCAGTTGCCCGCCGAACAGCGCCTGCGCGTTATCCAGTGCCTTGGCCAAAATCTCTCTCAAGATGACATTCCGTTTCTGGAAAAGCTTGCTGAATCCGACCGTTCGCAAAAGGTGCAGGCACTCGCCACGGCATTTCTGGCAAGGCTCGGCCGCAATCTCGACGAAGCAGAAAACGCGCAGGAACTGGCGGACTTTCATCAGGTCGGCAAAAAGGGTCTCATCAACCGGAAAACGATCGTCAGCGCCCGCAAACTCAAGACAGCAGCGCAGCGCGCTCGGAGATCCGAGCTTTACGAGATTGTCAGCCTGCCCGGCCTCGCGTCAGCGCTTCAACTGGAACCTGACGCAATGATTGCCAGCTGGCAGTTTGGCGAAGACGTCATGGATGCCAGCTTTTGCGACCTCGTTGCAAGGACGGGATCAGACGGACAGCTTCGCGCTTGTGTCGAACGGGTCCTGTCAGAAAAGTCGGCGGCGCCAGACACTCTCTCCCCGCTTCTTGAACGGCTGGGTACTGAAGACCGAAAGCGACATTTGCCCGAGATATTGGCCAGGGAAGAGCATGGTTTCAACACCGCGCTTTCCTGCATGCACGGACATCTGGGAACTGTCGGCACCGGCGACCTCGAAAAGGCACCGTTTCTGGCCGAGCTGCTTGCCGCCATCCGTGCTCAGGCAGAAGACGAAAAGAAAACGGGCCAGACAGCGCTCATTCAACAAGCGCTGTTTCAACTTGGACTGATGGCCGACGCCGTCGCCGCCGAGGCCCTGATCAACACATTTCTAACGGCGGGCATGAGCCGTGCCGACGCGGCGCTGCTGGTATTGCAGCTCAACGCCGCCCTGACACCGGGAGATCCTTCATGAGTGACACGTTGCGCCAACCCGCCGAGATCACCTATGCAGATGAAATCGAGGCCCTGAAGGCAGCGGACAATCAGCCGAAGCCGGAAGGCTGGGAGCTCTCGCCGCAGGCGGTCATCACCTACCTGATGGGTGGCAAAGCCGGCGGTACGGAGATCAGCGCGAAATATGTCGGCAACCGCCGGCTGATCGAAACTGCGGTGGCAACTCTTGCAACCGACCGCGCCCTTCTGCTGCTCGGTGTACCGGGGACCGCCAAATCCTGGGTGTCGGAACACCTGGCTGCGGCGATTTCCGGCAATTCCACGCGCGTTATCCAGTGCACGGCCGGCACAGACGAAAACCAGGTCCGGTACAGCTGGAACTACGCCCAGCTGCTCGCGCACGGACCAAGCCGCGAAGCTCTGGTTCCCACCCCATTGTTCCGGGCAATGGAAGACGGCAAGCTCTGCCGTCTGGAAGAACTCACGCGGATGGGATCTGATGTTCAGGACACGCTCATAACGGTGCTATCGGAAAAGATGTTGCCGATCCCGGAGCTTAACGACGCGGTGTTTGCCACGCGCGGATTCAATGTCATTGCCACTGCCAACGATCGCGACAAAGGCGTCAACGAGTTGTCCGCCGCCCTCAAGCGGCGCTTCAACGTTGTCGTGCTTCCGCTTCCCGACGACATGGATGAGGAAATCGCGATTGTGTCCAAGCGTGTCGGCGAGATGGCCCGCTCCCTGGATCTCCCCGCGCCAAAGAACGTTGCGGAGGAAGTCACCAGGCTCCTCGCCATTTTCCGGGAACTCAGATCGGGCGAAACGGTGGATGGGAAGACAACGCTCAAAAAGCCCTCCGGCAATCTTTCGACCGCAGAGGCGATCGCAGTCACCATCGGCGGTCTCAGCCACGCGGCCTTTTTCAACAATGGCAAACTGACGGCCGACAGTCTCGCCCCGAACGTCCTTGGCGCAATCGTGAAGGATCCGGTTCAGGACAAGATCGTGCTTGAGGAATACCTTGAGACCGTTCTTAAAAAACGACGTGATTACGCGGACTATTACCATAGCTTGACTGAACTGGTCTAAGGCAGAGCGGGTATTCGAACGTGAGCGCAGCCGTCTCCTATTTCGGTATTAGGCACCACGGCCCCGGCAGTGCGCGCAGGCTGCTGGAGGCACTGGACGACCTGCAACCCGCAGAAGTGCTCGTTGAAGGTCCAGCCGATCTCAGTGACCTTCTGCCGCTTCTGGCGAGCCCGTCGATGCAGCCGCCCGTCGCGTTGCTGGCTTACCCGAAAGACACGCCGGAGCGGGCCGTGTTCTGGCCATTTGCGGAGTTTTCGCCCGAATATCAGGCGGTCTGCTGGGCTGTGCGCAACGGTGTTCCCGTCCGCTTTATCGATCTGCCTGTTTCCTGGAGCGTCACGGGCGAGACGACCGAGGATCCGGACGCGGCACCGGAAGGCGAGAACGCGACAGACGGAAAGGTTCCGGAAGACGAGCCGGAAGACCAGCAGGCAGAGGACAATGATCAGGCCCTCCGCCGCGACCCGATCGGCGTGCTTGCGGAGACCGCGGGCTATGAAGACGGCGAAAGCTGGTGGCAGGACGTGATTGAAGAAAACCCTGCTCCCGGTCCCGTTTTCGAGGCTGTCTCCGATGCCATGTCTGCTCTCAGGGAGCGCGAGACGGACCTGCCGAAACGCGAGGCCGCGCGTGAAGCCCATATGCGCCTGGAGATCGGCAAGTCCGCCAAGACAGCTGACGGGGCGATTGCCGTGGTCTGTGGCGCGTGGCACGTGCCGGCCCTGAAAGCGAAACATACCGCCAAAGACGATCGGGCCCTTTTGAAGGGGGGGCCCAAAACCAGAATTTCCGCGACCTGGGCACCCTGGACCGCACCCCGCCTCGCCTTTGGCAGCGGCTATGGCGCCGGCGTCGCGGCCCCAGGCTGGTGTCTTCATCTGTGGCAGACCCCTGACGATGAAAAGACGACACGATGGGTTGCCAGGATCGCAAGAGCCCTTCGCGCGCAGGGCCAAGTCGTTTCCACCGCTTCGCTTATTGAGACAGAGCGGCTCGCGGTTACATTGGCATCAGTGCGGCAACGGCCACAGCCCGGCTATGAGGAACTGCGTGATGCCGCCATTTCCTGCCTGTGTTTCGGCAATGCGCTGATCTGGGCAACGATTTCCAGTGAGCTTCTCATCGGGTCCGAGACCGGGGCGATACCCGACGACGTACCCATGGCACCGTTGCTGGAGGATCTCCAGCGGCAGCAGAAAAAGGCAAGGCTCAAGCCTGAAGCCCTTGAAAAGGAGCTGTCGCTTGACCTCCGCTCCGAGAGCGGGCTGTTCCGTTCGACGCTGCTCCACCGGCTGTCTGTTCTTAAAGTGGACTGGGGCAAGCCCCTGGATCCCGGGCGCAGCCGGGGAACTTTTCGCGAGCGCTGGATGCTGCGCTGGGAACCGGAATATGCGGTAGAACTTGTTGAGAACCTTGTGTTCGGTGCAACAATCGAACAGGCGGCAAGCGGCAGAATTCGATCCGAGCTCCAGAGCTGCCACGCGCTCGGTCCGCTCGCCGATCTTGTCTATGGCGCCATGACGGCACAGCTGAACGATGCCGCGGCTGAGGGCGTCAATCTGCTGGGAGAACGCGCGGGGCAAACTTCGGATTGCGGCGAACTGCTGACGTCTCTGCCGGCGCTTGCGGACATTTTGCGTTATGGCGCGGCCCGCGAAATCGACACGGTGCAGCTTGGAAGCCTGTTTGAACGCATCGCAACACAGGCCTCCCTTGCCCTGCCCTACGCTGTGCGCGGCCTCGACAAGGATGCGTCCGAGGCCATGCGCTCCCAGATCCAGAGCGCGGACGGTGCCGTCAAACTGCTGGAGGACCGTCCGGATCTGCTCAAAACCTGGCAAGACGCCTTGAAGTCCATCGTTTCGGAACCGCAAGCCAACCGGCTCCTGTCTGGTCTTGCCGCGCGATTGCTCTATGAAGCCGACGTGATGAGCCCGGATGAAGCTGTTGAACTGCTGACGCGAATGTTGTCTCCGGGAACGGAAGTCTCTGACGCGGCCGCGTTTTTCGCCGGTTTTCTGGAAGGCGCCGGACAAAGACTGCTTTACGACGAAGGCCTTCGCGGCTGCGTCGACGGCTGGCTGGTCAGTCTAGAAGAAGAGGCCTTCACCGAATATCTGCCGCTCTTCCGGCGTGTCTTTTCCCAAATGGACAAGGCGGAACGCAAGCGCCTGATGGATGCACTCTTCGACACAGTGCGCAGCGGCGGGACACATTTGATCGCGGCTCCGGATTCAGAAACGCGCTGGCCGCGGCATCTGGATATCCTGACCGGAATACTGGCGGGGGAAAAACATGGATGAACGTGGACGGCGCTGGCGACTGGCCCTTGGCGGTGACGATGAATCCCTGGAAGGCCGCGACCAGCGGCTCTCTGCCGCGCTTAGCGCGCTCTACAATCCTGAAGACGGGTCGACCGGAACAGGCAAAGGCGGCAAGGGCAAACGTGGTGGTCTCGGAGGATCGGCGCCCAATGTCGCCCGATGGCTTGGCGATATCCGCGAATTCTTCCCTTCCTCCGTCGTTCAGGTGGTTCAGAAAGACGCATTCGATCGCCTCGGCTTGCGACAGATGCTCATGGAGCCGGAGTTTCTGGCGGTCATGGAAGCCGACGTGAACCTAGTCGCCGATCTGGTGTCCATGCGCGGCGTGATGCCGGAAAAAACCAAGGAGACAGCGCGTGAAGTGATCACCAAGGTGGTGGCGGAATTGATGGAACGCCTGGAGCGCAGAACGGCGGAAGCCCTGCGCGGCGCGGTCGACAAATCCAAACGCACCTTCCGTCCCCGCTTTGCCGATATCGACTGGCCGAGAACGATCCGGGCGAACCTTCACAACTACCAGGCGGATCACAACACGATCGTCCCTGAAAAACTGATCGGTTTCATGCGCCGGCAACGGCGGATCGTGGATCTGGACGAGGTCGTTCTGTGCGTCGACCAGTCGGGCTCGATGGCTTCGTCCGTAGTCTATGCCTCCATTTTCGCCGCTGTCATGGCGTCCCTGCCCGTGGTCGCGACAAAACTCGTCTGCTTCGATACTGCTATCCTTGACCTCACCGACGATCTCGCGGATCCGGTCGACGTGCTCTTCGGAGTTCAGCTTGGCGGGGGAACCGACATCAACCAGGCTGTTGCCTACTGCGAAGACAAGATCGAGCGGCCATCGAAATCCCACCTGGTTCTGATCACCGATCTTTATGAGGGCGGCAATGCAAAGGAACTTGTTGCGCGGGTCGGCAGGCTGATTAGTCAGGGCGTGAACGTGATTGTTCTGCTTGCCCTGACGGACACCGGCAATCCCTCTTATGATGCCCGATTGGCCGCGACGATGGCCACGCTCGGCGTCCCGGTGTTCGCGGCGACCCCGGACCAGTTCCCCGACCTCATGGCCTGTGCGCTCCGCCAGGAGGACATTCACCAGTGGGCGGCGACCCAGGACATCAAGACCATACGCCCGGACGAAGACGACCCCACTGTCTGAGGATCAGCGTGTCCTGAAGGTCAGCATGCCGAGAAGAGCCATGGCGGCGGCAAGCGCCAGAAGGACCGCGCGCGCATCATCGCCGGACGCGAAGAGCGCTACCATCAGACCTGCAAGCGGTTGCGACAGATTGTTGAGGCAAATGATAACGCCAGTCGTCTTGCCGAAATCCTGCGGTGGAATGATCTCCTTGCGCAGCGTGCGCACATAGATGTTGAACATCTTGTCGAAGCCGGCGATCAGCAAAAACCCAGCGGCATAAATCAGCGGATGGGCTCCAAGCCCGGTCAGCACTGCGCCGAGGCAGATGAAGGCGTAGGCAGTCCGGCCGAGGATCTTCAGCCCTAAATGGATGTGAGCGGTCAGGCTCAGCACGGCAAGCGTTGCCAGCGCGCCGCCCACCTGCAGCCACGCGTAGGTCTGCTCGCTCTGCGCAAAAAAACCGGTCATCATTGCAGCGGCCGTTGCCAGGGTCGCCCCGATGATGAGATTGACGCCGGCAGCCTGCAGAATTGCCCGCATCAGGCCGGGGAGACTCCAAGCAAGATGAAGGGCTTTCCTGAACTCCGAAACGGGATGCCTTGCGGGAACTTCAAGCACAGGTTCCATGCGGGACTGGCCGCTCCAAAGCAAAAACAGCCCGTCTGAAAGAAAAAAGAGCGCCGTTGCGACGACCGCGACCGTTTCCCACGGCCAAATCGCCATCAGGTAAGCGGCAATGAGCGGCCCGAGGACGACCCCCATCTGCGCGGCGAGCTGGCTGTAGCTGGCCACCTTTTCAAAGCGCTGATCGTTGAACGCCCTAACCAGCACCATCTCCAGCGCGAGCAATCCCTGCGTCGTCAGAACACCCACCAGTGCCGACAGGCCAATCAGCCACCACACACCGCCAAAGGCAATCTGACCCGCGATACAAACCAGACAGACGACGGCGCGCAGGATGCGGCTGATCCTGAGGAGAAGGATCGGATTGATCCTGTCGCACAAAATACCGGCAATAGGAAACATGAGATAGCGGGGCAGCGTTTCAAAGAAAAACGCAAGACCAGACCACGCGACATTGCCGGTGATCTGGAAGATCACCAAAGGCACCAGAAACAAAAGGATTTGGTCGGCCAGCACCGTCAGGAACATGGACGCGAAAAATGCGCGATCGCGAACGAGCATCTGGATCTTTCAAGAATGCGCCGCAAGGAGGGTTCTTTTGGCTAGCATTGGTCGCAAGGCGCTGCAAGCTCGAAGCAACCGGACTGTGCCGTTCCGGCCGGGTTTCGGCCGGGTTGTCTCCGCTCGCAAGTCGGATGGATCCAGTTGTTGGCCGACGTAGCACCCCTGGTTCAAAATGGACGACCAAAGGACTCGCCAGTCACGACATTGCGTGCGCGACAGGACCGGCTCTTGCGCCTTTTCCGAAGGCGAAAACCGGGTGACGGGCAGTTTTTTGCTGCAACGCGTGTGAGAGTTGCGCTTGATCCTGGTTGGAGCAATTTCTCGAAATGGGGACAGGAAGGGACGGTTGGATAATCGTTATGAGGTGATTACGGCTAACGTTCACATTGCCTGGACAGATGACACATTTCGACCTGGAGCTTACATGCTTGCGCCGCGTGACATGTCGCAGATTTTCGGCCGTTGTAAAGAAGGCTTGGCTGCGGCGCTGAGGTCTTGATTTAGCCTTTTACGCTCCGGCTCTGGAGCTATGAGGAACGCTGTCGAGCCACCCTTTGGCGGGTGGCTCAAACAGTACACACGGCGTGACATGGATCTCTCAACACAGCGCTTGAGACAGAGCCACGCGGCTGTCCTGAGCTTATGAGCGTTACAGCGAGAACAGTTTAGAAGATGACATCGTCAAACTGCATGTAGTGCGGCACGATCGCTTCGGGTTCTGCGTCGCCACCCAAACCATCTCGCCAAACGGTATAATCCGCGGCCTCCTGATCGACAGGAACCAGGACGTCAACCATCTCGCTTTTGTTGATGCTTTCCGGTTCGGGCTGCGCGTCTTTAGGGCTTACGGCAAAGTTGAATTGATCCATGGACTGCGCCTCAAACACCTGAAGGGTCTCAGGTTCGATAACGGCTTTCCCGCGTGCGAGTGCAGTTTCCACGCCAGCATCACCGGCAGCGAGCCCTAGCGGCTGAACGTTGGCCTCACCCTCTTCGATTTTCCAGGTGGTTTCGACTTGTCCACCCTTGTTACCTTCTTTCGACACGCCTTGGGTGGTGTTGTCCCGCCCGTTTTCTGTCGCATCCAAAGAGCCATCAACTCCGTCAAACTTCGCGTACCAAGCCATTTTCTTTCTCCATCTCAGTCTGGTTTCAAACTAATTGCTGATGGAGGACAGGTAGGAACGCTATGTATCCGGTAGGCCTTGAGAGGTGTCTCAATTGTATCATATGCGTTCGCTTTGTAGCCCAAGATCTCCCGAGCGCGTGGATATCAGAGAACATTATCGCCCGAAGCAGCGACTTTCCGAACCGTTCTGCGAAAACCGCAAAACGGCCTTTGCCGCGAATGGTAGCCGCTCCGACGCGGCTGACGCCCCTGGGCCTTTGAAAGGACACTCGCGTGCCATCAGACCGGAGCATTTATCCTCGCTGCATCAAGCGCCTCGTTTTTTGGGGCGGTAAACGGATGAATGCTCGAAACGAGGGCTCAGTATTCCGGCTCGTACAAAATGCAACGAAGGTTAGCTTCGAGACCGTTCGAGACCTTTAGACTCGCTAGGCAAAAAGCTGACACTAGCTACTTCCAAGTTGAACTTGAATTTGGGTAATGTTTGTTTTTGTCGGACTTAATGAATGAGGAACGTCAGGCACGGTTCGGCGATCGAGGTCAAACACCTTTGGATGAGCGGCATTTCAGTTTTCAATCCGAATGCAATGGAGACGTCCAGCGCGTTCATGATCGGTGGCAATCAAGTTGATCATTTATGTTTTAGCGCCGGACGAGACCGAATTCGGCATCAATCGTAAAGTCGCGACCGTGGGCTTTATTCTGAAAGGCGAGGAAGTTCGCCTTTTTAGGCCAGAAGAGATTGAACACATACCAATTTCAAAAAATGACATCGTGTTCGGAGGAATTCACTTTGCACACTGCGCCATGGAAAGGCTTGGCATTCCAATACCAGCACTTGAATCGATACCAACTGAGCTAAGAGCTTTTGCTGGGCGGAGAAGTTGGCGCAGCACGATGGGTGAGGTCAGAATGTGTGTTGAAAAAGGTGAGATGATTTTCATCAAACCCTTGCCAGAACGGCACAAACTCTTCGGCGGCCAACTCTTACAATCATTTCGCGACTTAATTCCCACCGCAGGGATTGAAGATACGGAACAGGTAGAATGCGCTGAGCCTGTTGAATTCATATCCGAATACCGGAGTTTCGTTGTTCGTGGCGAACTAATTGGACTTCGTCATTACAAAGGAGATCCGCTGGTTTTTCCAAACTCCCAAGTAATTCGAGACGTTATTTGCGCATACCGGGCTGCACCGGCAGCCTGCGCCATCGACTTTGGCGTTACCAAAGGTGACAAGACGATCGTCGTGGAGGTCAATGACGGATACTCAACTGTCGCTTATGGTCTTTCCCCAAGGCGTTATGCCTCCGTAATAGAAGCGAGATGGGATGAACTGCGACAAACGGCCGTTTAATGCGGAACATTCCCTGCCAGCTTTGTCCGCAGTTACTTCACTCTCCCTGATCGCAACGAGTGACCACTCATAAGATCGTCCCGATGGCGGTCGACGGGTGTAAACCAATGTGCCAGGCGGACGTTTTATGTTCGTGCCAGCACAGTTCGCGGGCCAATTTGGTTGCTTAACGTTCTTCAGGCCTCAAAGAATATCCGTTCGCCGGACGGTCCTGTTGAATCATGAGGTTCTGCTTCGCCTCGCCTCCCCCCTTCATCTTGCGTCCTCTAAAACCTGCGTTCGACCAGTGACATCCAATAGCTTGGCGTCTGGAAACATTGTGACAGCAACGGCCCGATGCGATTTGGCGGAAAACGAGGGCATATTGGCCGGGATGTCGAAAAATTAACTGTTAGTCTATCGGCAAGCAACACTGCGTGGTTGATCTCTATTGCCTGAAGGATGCGCTGTCTTTATTTGCCGCGCAGCTGCTTGAATTATTTCGCTTACAGATTAATGGAGAGAAATTTCCTGCGACACTTGAAAGATACGAGTTCGGACGTGAGGCGCGTCCGTTCGGTGCTTCCGGGAACCATATCACACAGCGTTTTGCTTTAAACCTTCGCGTGAAATTACTTAGGGGTGAAAATTCACATGCAGAAATTACTATTAGCGGCCGCGGTGTCAATTTTGATACCGGCGATGGCTCAGGCAGCGCCTGTCGACCTATCTGGCTGGACTGAAAACGGACTACCGAACAACAATGCGGGCACCTGGACGGTACAAGGCGTCAACAATGACTCTGTTGTCCAGTCACGTAACGGCAACCCTACGGTTTTCTTTGACCCGACCGCCAATTCCCAGGGAACCTCGCTTGGCGGCAGCATCACCGTCGAAACAACGGGCGATGACGATTTCATCGGCTTTGTCCTGGGGTACCAGAGCAACGAAATAAACAGTACGAACGCTGACTTCTGGCTCATCGACTGGAAACAGGCAGACCAGGGCCCGGCTTTAGAAGGTCTGGCTTTAAGTAAGGTCAGTGGCGATTTGACGACAACATCAGGTTCGTCAAACGGCGGCTGGTGGAACCATGCCGGCCCGATTTCCGAAGTGCAGAGAGCCGCGAACCTGGGCAGCGTTGGATGGAACGACAATCAGACCTATCTATTTGATATCATTTTCACATCCTCATTGATCGAAGTGAAGGTCGATGGTGTGACCGAACTGAGTTATGCAGGCTCCTTCACGGACGGCTCTTTCGGTTTTTACAACTTCTCCCAAAGCCAGGTACGGTATGCCGGGATCACGCAAGATGTCGTACCGACCACCCCGGTGCCCTTACCAGCTGCCTTGCCACTGCTTGCGGGCGGTTTGGGAATTCTCGGGTTCGCCGGTTGGCGGCGGCGCAAGGCCGCCTGAGGTCACTCTCACTCCACGAATTGAAAAAGGCGGCTTCCGAGCCGCTTTTTGCATTCTGGTTCCCGAGCATCGCGTTTCGAATGAGCGGAAATCAGGAGTAACCGTGTTGCTCCCAGCGCCGAAGGATCTGCTCCGCAAGCGAGCGGAACATTAAATCTTCCGCGCGACAACAAACCTGCTGTGCGGTGCCGGATAAGTGCCGGTCTCGATAATGTCAAAGCCTGCTGCGCTGATCATGTCTTCGACAGATTCAAACGAATGCATGCGCACATGGGGTGCTTTTCCGAACAACTGCATCACCTTGATCAGCGGCAGAAACAGCCAGGCTTTGCTTTTCAGACAGACGGTCTTGGAGATGAACAGGCCACCCGGCTTCAACAGGCTGTTGACGCGGGCCAGCACATTTTCCGGATCTTCGACGAGATGGAGATAGTTGTATCCCAGAATGGCATCGTAGCCACCGGTCCTGTCGACCTCTTCGCTGAAGGCATCGGCGACGGCAAAGCTCAATCCGGCCGGCGACTCTCCCTTTTCACTTGCGGCTTGAAGCTTTTCGTCGGCAATGCCGATCATTCCAGGAGCAAAATCGGTTCCAAGGTAAGCTCCGACATCACCTGCCAGCAACAGGGCCGTCGACCCGGTTCCGCAGCCAAGCTCAAGCACAGCATCGTTTGGTCCAAGATGCTCGAGCGTACGTTCAAGTGTCTTTTCGTAAGCGGCCTGGTTCTTGATCGGCTGCGCGGCATATTTGCGCGCCAGACGGTCCCAGAACACCGTATTCAGGTTTTCATTTTGCGTCATCGTCATAGTCATTTGTTATACTCTTAAACGGTCTCGATGGGGTGATGAGGACCAGCAGCCTTGTGCAGGTCCGATGTCCCGCAATTTGCCTTGCGGCCCACGATGGCCCGGCTCAGGTTTCGTGTCCAAACACCTGTGCCGACCCTTAGGTTATGCGCGTCAGTCAAGCCTTCGTTCTTGAGCCATCCCAAGACACCGGAAGATGAAAGCTGCTGCGTGCGCCATTTCAAGTGCACGTATGCGCCGAACAGGGATTTCCGTGTCAGCACAAGAATGAGCGTTCCCCCCGGCTTCAGCACTCTGAGCGCTTCGGCAAGCGCCGTTTCGGGATCCGGCAGGTGTTCAATCGTGTGCGCGCACATCACAAGATCGAACTCCTCGTTTTTGAAGGGAAGCGTCCGCATATCGGCCAGTTCCGGGCGGCACCGCACGCCTTCGGCCTGCAATGCCTTTTCCGCCAAAGTCAGCATACGGGGCGAAATATCAACGACCGACAAGTCGAATGGTTGCTTCATTTCAACAGCGAAGGCCTTGGAAAGCGCGCCGCTTCCTGCACCGCAATCGAGCACCCTGATGCCAGGTCCCGGCACCATTTCCTGCAATTCAGGCAGGACCCGGCGTATCAAGCCACGATAGGCGGATGGGAAGCCGAGCCGCGAAACTTTCCGATCCCAGCCGGGTGCAATCGCATCGTATCTGCGCCGTAGCTGTTGTACCGGATAGGCCTTTCTGTTGACAGATATGTGCCAGGTCCCGAACCACCGATCGAAAACCGGAATGTTCTGGTCGTGCGCGTCGAGCGTCATTTCCGTTTCCCGTTCCTTCTTCGCAGTCCAACCTGCTGCAGGAGCGATCGACCAATATCCAGGCCGCCCGCGGGTGAAGAAATCATCTCCAGAACCGAAAGCGTCATGTTGAACAATTGCAGCAAAATCCAGTGCGGGCTCATCGGCGGCACTCCTTTCACCGCGTAGTTAAGCCTTAAAAATTCGAATGGGAATTGCCGAAATTTCACTGGCTGATATACAAATTTGTATGAATTGGAAAAGCATCTCCTTTGACTGGAATCAGGCCCGCGCCTTTCTGGTAACAGCGGAAGAAGGGTCGCTGTCAGCGGCTGCCCGCGCACTGGGGCTGACGCAGCCGACGCTGAGCCGTCAGGTCGCGGCGCTGGAAGAAGCGCTTGGCGTCACGCTGTTCGAACGCGTTTCCAAAAGCCTGATCCTGACAGATGCCGGCATTGAACTTGCCGAGCATGTGCGCGCGATGGGAGAAGCCGCCAGCCGGATTTCGCTGACCGCCTCCGGACAATCCCAGCAGATCGAGGGACTGGTGACGATTTCGGCGACGGATCTCACCGCGGCATTGATTTTGCCGGAAATACTGCGTGAGCTGAGGGCCAAGGCGCCGTCCATCGAACTCAAGATCCTGTGTACCAACAGTCTCAGCGACCTGCGCCGGCGCGAGGCCGATATCGCGATCCGTCACATTGAACCCGACCATCCCGACCTTTATGCGCGCAAGCTGCGCGAGGCACATGCCAGGATTTATGCGGCACGTTCCTACCTGGAAAAATTCGGCCGG
Source organism: Roseibium sp. HPY-6 (assembly GCF_040530035.1). Classification (NCBI taxonomy): domain Bacteria; kingdom Pseudomonadati; phylum Pseudomonadota; class Alphaproteobacteria; order Hyphomicrobiales; family Stappiaceae; genus Roseibium; species Roseibium sp. HPY-6. The sequence continues at coordinate 1,802,504 of NZ_JBEWCD010000002.1, read as the reverse complement.
CGACTGTCAAAGAAAGATGCGCCGGATCTCGATTTCGTCGGCTACGACAACAATGCGGAACTGGTCAAATACCTGCGTGCTTTTGGCCTTGATGTCAGTGAAGCCAATATCAGGCTCGGCTCGCCGAGCGGGATTGTCGCCTGGCAATATGTGCGCGAAGGCTTCGGTCTGTCGATCATGGCCGACGAAATCGCAGCAAGATGCCCTGAAATTCAAACGGCCTTTGACGATGTCGACCCAGTCACCTTTCCGATCTGGCTGGTGACCCACCGTGAACTTCACACCAGCCGCAGGATAAGGATGGTCTTCGATCATCTGGCCGATGGCTTGCTGAAGGTGAAGCGCGAGGCCGGTGCCGGATGACGCTAGGAACTCAAGCGCCTGTTGCTATGCGATGAAGGCCCGACGATGAAGCCAAGGTATCACGTGGGTGAATATCCGCGAAAATCTCGATCACGTTGTTCTCCGGGTCACGAAAGAACAGGGTACGGTGCGGAAAGTCCTGATTGGTCGGTGGTTCGATGACATCGACGCCTTTCGCCCTCAGCGCCTGATAGGCCAGATCAACGTCTGCCGGCGGGACCCGGAAACTCAGCTGAATACCGGCAGAATCGGCCGGTGTCGGTGGGCCGTCGTAAGCGCGACCACGCGGGCGAAGCGCCAGAAACAAGGTACCGACCCGGAAAGCGATGAAATGCCCTTCCTCCTCCTGTTCGATTTCGAAATTGAAAATGTCGATGAAGAAAGCTCTCATTTTCTTCCAGTCGTCACAAAGCACGATCACGTAGTCGATGCTGCGGATCGCGTGAAGCCCGCTTCGGTCATTCATGGTCAAGTCTCCAATCACGTTCAGACGAAAACTGCCTTGCCGGGTGGAAGCCCTCAACTCAGACATTCTCGCGCGGAGGCATAGAAATTCTCGGTCTTGATGCCAGGCGCTTCATGCTAGACGGACCATGGGAAAACGAATGACGTACAGACTTCCATCACTGAACACGTTGCGGGCCTTTGAAGCCGCCGCCCGGCATCTCAGCTTCAAGACCGCCGCAGACGAACTGGGCGTTACTGCCGGCGCCGTGAGCCAGCAGGTGAAGAAGCTCGAAAACTCGCTGGGTGTGCTGTTGTTCCGCCGTCTGCCGAACGGTCTCTTGCTGACACGTGAAGGCGAAACCTATTTGCCGGCGATCACGCAGGTTTTTGAAGACCTGACCCACGCGACCGAACAGATCGCGCCGGATATCAACAGCCGGAAATTCACGGTTGGTCTGTGTCCATCCATTCGCACGCGGCTTCCGGCAAACTGGCCACATCATAATGAGACCCTGCGCCGGCACGTGCGGGAATGCATCGAGACTTCGGACATCGATATGCTATTCAACAATGAACTGGATTGCCTGATCAGACCCGGAGGCGGGCCGTATCGCGACCTTGCGCTCGTTGTCGTCACATGCCCTCAGCAAGCTTACGAATTGCACTTTGTCTGCAGACCGGGGACGACCGAATGCGCACAATCCAGGGCGATTTTGGCCGACCTAGCACTACATCTGGCCAGCCACGGGGAGTAGGATCGCAGTCGTCCGGACTTGTTCGAAGCCAGACATCACCGAACCACGCCCGCGCGTCGGACAAACCAGCTTGGTCGCGCCAATACCAAGCACATCAATCGTCGTCATCGTTCTTGTCCAGGTCAGTCGGCGTATAAGTATCGCCCTCTCCGCGCAGAAACGCACTTCCAACCGGCGATGACAGGAGATCGACAAAACTGTCGTCCCTGTTGAGAACCGCCCCGATTGCAACATAGGACGGGCTGGGATCGTCGTTGTATTCCTCGTCAGACAGTTCATCGACATCCGCCCGGATGCGCCAACCCGTATCGGGATACTTGTCACTCTCCTCATGTTCGGGCGGTTCTCGGTACAGGAACCCGACCCGCGCGCGGCCCTCAAGGACCGCATCATCCACAAAGCAACGGGCAAACCAGCGATTAAAGCCACTCTTGAAGCGTTCCTTTTGGGCCGGATCCTCCCAATCGATGCTGATGATGTGAAAGAGGCTGAAATCGATGTTTGCGCCGCATTCCAAACCTGGAATGTCCGCCGGGTCATTGTCCAGAATGCCGGTCAACCGGTCTCCCTCTCTGCTTTCCACCTTCACCCACATGCGCTCCGCGCCATAAGTTTCTGTCGGCGGAACAGCCCTGAAGATCAGTTGCACCAGCTGGCCCGGCGCAATCTCGGAGAGCTCTTCTTCACCCGGCAGGTAAAACGTATAAGGCGCTTCCAGCTGATTTGGACGGGGGTCCAGCAATTCAAAAACGGTCGAAGTCATTGTTTCATTGGCACCAGCAGCTTTTCGACACCTTTAGCGGCAAAAAACTTTCCTAACGAAGCATCCAGTTGAGCACGAGGCGCCAATCGGTCATGCGGATCGGGGTTCCGTGCGTACCGGTATCGAAGAGTGTGAATTTGATCGGATAGCCCGGAGCGCGGGATTTGATCTGCTTGTAGAAATTGGCCTGCGTCTCCCAATTGTAGACACGGTCGAGCGTCCCTTGCCCCATATAGATGGGAACATTGCGCGAGAGCGCGCCGGAGCCAAGGAAATTCGGATCCTTTGGCGACCCAAGCAGCATGATACCGCTCAGAAGCCTTGAGTAATTGGCGTTTCGCACCAGGTTCCAGCAGATGATCCCGCCCATCGAGCCGCAGGCGACAACCACTTTTGCGCCGGGTGAAAGCTGTTTCTGATACTGGATCAACGCGGCAACATCCGCGGTCCCGCGCTTGTCGAAATTCTTGATGTCGACAGTGAGGTAAGCGCCGCCGTTGCGCACCATCAGGTTCTGGACCCGGTTGAAGTTGCCGCCGAATGAAACGTCATTCATGCCCTGGAAACGGTTGCCGCCCTGGCCGTGAATGTAGATGACGATCGCCCTGGCACCGCCTTTCCACTTGCCCGTTCCCATATAGGAGATCGTGCGGCCATTCGCCTGCAGCTCGGCGCTACCCCTGCCCCGTTTCGGCTTATAGGAGACATAATTCCCGAAGACCTTACGCTCATCGACCTCGTCGCGGTCACGCAAATCGCGCTGCTTGGAATATTCGACGACGATGAAGTCCCCGTCGTAAAGCGTTTCGGTGATTTTCTTGTATTTGAAAAGACGATCCTTATACGGCTTCAGAACATCTGCCTGCGCCACGCCGGAAAATGCAACAGCAGCTCCCACTATCAACCCGCCGACCAGCGGAACCAGGCGGCCGGACATCAATCGTTGCAGCATAAAGCGTCCTTTGTTCCGAAAAAGCATCAACATGGTGCGCGTTAACCTACGCGTCGCGTAATTCGGGCGCAATTGCAAGCGCGGTAAAAACCGTTGGTTCTTGCTCACAAACGCAAGATTGTTGTTGCCCAAAATCCGGCCGGCTTCCGATGCCGGGTTCACTGGCAGGACAAATGATCCGGGATCTCTCTTTATGCCAATGGAAGAACTACGGAGGAAACCTCGAAGGTTATCCACACTGCCTCTGACAGGCTGAATAAGTTCCTCGCAAATTGCGAATTTAAGGAATTGGTAACCATAAAAACCCAAGACTTTTCAAGAGATAGGTCCGAAAGAGGCCGAACCGCAAGACGATGCACGGCAAGTTCAGGAGAACCCAGATGCCAGTCATTTCCTTCGCAAACGCAAAAGGCGGCGCCGGCAAGACCACGGCTGCGCTGTTGCTGGCGACAGAAGTCGCGGCACGGGGAAAGCGCGTGACCATCTTCGATGCCGATCCGCAAAAGTGGATTACGAAGTGGTACGAGTTGCCGGAGAAAAGCCCGGGCATATCGGTTGTCAGCGAAATGTCGCCCGCCTCCATAACCGAGCAGATCACCCACGCTGCCGAATATTCAGACTACGTTATTGTCGATCTGGAAGGCACGGAGAACCTTATCGTCGCCAACGCGTTGTCGGTCTCCGACCTTGTTGTCGTTCCTATCCAGGGGTCTTCAATGGACGCGCGCGGCGGCGCCAAGATCCTGACGCTGATCAAAAAGCTCGAAAAAATTGTGCGACAGGACATCAAACACTGTGTTGTCCTTACACGCACGAACGCGGCTGTGACCACCCGCGCCATGAAGGCCGTCCAGGACTTCCTGTCCGCGCAGAATATCGATGTCCTAATGACACCGATCGTCGAACGGGCCGCGTTCCGCGACCTGTTCGAATTCGGCGGCGGATTGTCGACACTTGACGCGTCGGTGGTTTCTGGCGTTGCCAAGGCGCGGGAAAACGCGTCGCTCTATGCGGCCGAAATCCTGGAACGCGCCATCAAGATCCCCAGGAAACGCTGGTACAATATTTTCAAGCGCGCAAGCTGACCCTTTGCAAGTCGCGTTTCCTGAAGCCGGGCCCTGCCCGGCTTTTTACGTTCCCTCCTTGTGTACCGCCAACGCCGGATTAAAGTGAGATGATTCCAGATGCCGGAAACCGGCCGGCAGTCGATTTGGGAGGAAATCATGGTCTTGTCTCACCTCCGTGCGGCCCAGGTCTGCGCCGTCTGCCTGCTGTTGGCAGGCTGCTTGGGTGAAGAGGGAGACGTGGCGCTCGGCACACTTGAACGGGACCGGGTCGCTCTGACCGCAACCGCCAATGAAGTGTTGATTGATCTGCCGGTTCCGCAAGGCACATTTGTTGAAAGAGGCACCGTTCTTGCGCAATTGAACCCGGCAGAACAACAGGCCGTCGTCAACCAGGCCCGTGCGGAGGTGCAAAAGGCCAGCGCCAACCTGGACAAGCTGGAAAACGGAGCACGCGAAGAGGAAATCGCAAAAGCGCGCGCAAGTGTCGCCGGTGCCAATGCAGAACTGGCGGATGCCGAAGCCTCGTTCCAGCGCTACAACGACCTGACAGGGCGCGGTACAACCAGTCAGGCGCAGCTCGACAGCGCCCGGGCAAGCCGAGATGCCGCAGCAGCCAGCCTGAAAAGCGCTGAAGAAGAGCTTAAGGAACTCGTGACAGGATCCCGTCCCGAGGATATTGCAATCGCAAGGGCGGAGCTTTCCGCCGCACAAGCCAGTCTCGCTACACAGGAGACGATCCTTTCCGACCTGACAATTGTCGCCTCACGAGACGGCGTTCTCGACAGCCTGCCCTGGAATCTTGGTGAAAGGGTCACCGTCGGGAGCCCCGTAGCGGTGCTGCTTGCAGGCGATGCACCATACGCGCGCGTGTACGTTCCCGAACCGCATAGGGTGAATATAAATGAAGGCGACACACTCGAAGTCAGGATCGACGGGCTCGACGGCGCTATTGAAGGTCGTGTCCGGTGGATCAGCTCGGACCCATCCTTCACACCCTATTACGCTCTCAACCAGTCCGAACGGGCAAGGCTGATGTACGTTGCCGAAATTCAGCTGCCCGAAAGCGCTTCAAATCTTCCGAACGGTGTCCCGGCCCAGGTGGTTTTGCCGTGAGTGTCCACGACACCGACATCGTTGTACGCGCGGAGGGGCTGGTCAAATCATTCAAGGGTTTTCGCGCGGTTGACGGGCTCGACCTGACCATCGAACGCGGCATGATCTATGGATTTCTGGGGCCAAACGGCTGCGGCAAGACGACTGCCATGCGGATGCTGACAGGGCTGCTCACTCCAACGGAGGGAACCGTCGAAGTGCTCGGCCTGTCGGTTCCAAAAAACGCAGAAACCCTGAAATACAAGATCGGCTACATGACCCAGGCCTTTTCGCTCTATGGCGACCTCACCGTTCAGGAAAACCTCGATTTCATGTCGACGATCTATGGGCTTACGGGTCAGAAGCGGAAGGACCGGGTTCGTGAAGTCCTGGAAAAATATGAACTGACGGATCTCAAGGACCGGTTTGCAGGCAAGATGAGCGGTGGACAGAGACAGCGTCTCGCCCTTGCGACTGCCGTTCTGCATGAGCCTCAACTATTGTTTCTGGACGAGCCGACATCCGCTGTTGATCCCGAATCACGGCGTCATTTCTGGGAGCAGCTTTTCGACCTGGTGGATGACGGTACGTCCATCGTCGTCACGACCCACTTCATGGACGAGGCCGAGCGCTGTCACAAGATCGCGATCCTTGAAGCCGGTCAAAAGCGGGCGGACGGTGCTCCAAAGGAGCTGATGGCGGCCATGGGGGCAAACGTCATTGAAATAGAGGGCCCGAACCTTCGGGACATCCGCCGTCATCTGCTCGGCTCACAGGGCGTCATGGCAGCAGCGCAACTTGGCGCCCGGTTGCGTGTACTTGTTACTGACGACATTGCGGATCCGGAAGCGTTTTTGAAAGACAAGCCGGAGACGAATGGAGCAACGATCATCGAACGCGTGCGGCCAAACCTTGAGGATGTTTTCGTCACCGCAACGGGAGAAGGCCGCCAATGAAATCGCTGTCGCGCATTTCGGCGATCCTTTTCAAGGAGCTGGCCCAGCTGCGCCGTGACCGGATGACCTTCGGCATGGTGATCATGATCCCGCTGATCCAGCTGATTCTGTTCGGCTACGCCATCAATACAAACATTCGCGACATCCCGGTTGCCGTTGTCGACCAGAGCCAGACCGGTCTCAGCCGTATTCTGATTCAGATGGTCGAGGCGACGCGGGTCGTCAAAGTGACCGAGCGCCTGTCGACACCGGAAGAAGCGGAAGCAGCGATCAAGGCGGCACGTGTCAGAGCCGCGTTCATCCTGCCCGACGATCTTTCGAAGCGGATCGTGCGCTCGCCTGCCGTCGGTCTTGGCACGCCTCCGTCAACGGACGAGGAGACCAGCCGGCCTGTTGCTCAATGGATCGTCGATGGATCAGATACGATGATCGCAGGTGCGATCAAGTCCCTTCGATCAATGCCGCTTTCGGAACTTAACCGCCAGGCGCCGAACCGGTCGACACCAACCTTCGAAGTTGCCCTCTTTTTCAATCCGGAACAGATAACGGCAGTCAACATCGTTCCAGGGCTTGTCGGCATCATTCTCACAATGACGATGATCATGTTCACGTCCGCCGCCATCGTTCGCGAGCGGGAACGCGGAAATATGGAAATGCTGATCAACACACCGGTGCGGCCGATGGAACTGATGATCGGCAAGATCATCCCCTACATCTTCATCGGCTTGTTGCAGACGGTGATCATTCTTGGCCTCGGGCACATTCTGTTCAACGTGCCGTTTGGATCCAAAACCTTCGACTTACTTGTTGGAACGCTGCTCTTCATCGGTGCCAGCCTGTCGCTGGGGCTGGTCCTGTCGACCATTGCCCAGAGCCAGTTGCAGGCGACCCAGATGACTGTCTTCGTCCTGCTGCCTTCCATTTTATTGTCCGGTTTCATGTTTCCCTATGAAGGCATGCCCGTGATCGCGCAATACATCGCTGAAGCATTTCCAGCGACCCATTTCATGCGCATGGTGCGGGGGTTTGTCCTGCGCGATGCCGGCCTTATCGATCTGCACAGAGACGTTCTTTGGATGGTCGGTTTCCTTGTGCTCGGCATGATCGTTGCCGCGATGCGCTTCAAGAAACGGCTGGATTGAGGGTCTTGTCGTCAAAGGCAGCGAACAAACCGGCGGGCCTGTGCCTCCCCGAACCCGGCATGCGCTCCAACTGGCATGGTTGCCGCATGACGGACCGGCCGCCTGACTAGCCTCCCTCGTTCCGAGGTCATGCCATGGTTTGACCCGCTGCTGTCCGGTGTAATCCTCAATCGATCTTCTGAGACGCTCACCTGTCGAAAAAATTGTCATTCCGGCTGAAGCGCAGCGGAAGGCCGGAAGCCAGTAGACTCTTGTTTCACCTTTTTTCGCCGCCGGCCACACGGGGTACTGGGTCCCGGTCTTGCCGCTTGCGCGTCAAACCGGGACGACAAGTTCTGGAGATCATTCCGTATCGCGACCCAACGTCAGGCCGAATTGCTCTTTTTTCAATGACATGTGCTCAATCCAACTTTCTCAATTGGACAGCCGCGTGTTTGACCGTCGCATCCATTCCAATGCGTTTCCACTTGATGGGCTTTGCCGTTTGTCAGACTGAGCGACACGCTTGCCCAGTTGGTGTCGCCGCGCCTATTTCGGTTGCGGTCCCGTGTCCACCCGAGGGTTGGCGGTTCGCAGAACCGGTGTCTGGTCGGAGACATTCTCACGGCTTTCACGCCAGACAACGAAGATACCCGACAGAATGATGACAGACGAGCCGATCGCAACGTACCGGTCAGGTGTTTCGGCAAAAAACAATGCGCCGAACAAGGTTGCCCAGAGGATCTGGCTGTATTGCAACGGCGCAACAAAGGCAGCCGGTGCGGCCCGGTAGGCACCCAGAATGCAGAGTTGGGCAAGGACCGACAGGAACCCGACAATCGCCATGAGACCGAGATCCGGCAGTGTTACGGGCACATAGACAACCGGCAATGTCATTGACATCACCAGCATTGACAGGAGCATCGGAAAAAGGATCAACACAGCGGGGCGTTCCTTCCCGCCGAGTTTTCTGGCCAATATGGACGACATGGCGCTCGCCGCAGCGGCGATCAGGCCCGCAATGTGGCCAAGCGTTAGTTCGGTCACACCGGGCCTGAGGACAATCAGGACTCCGATGAGGCCGACCAGAACCGCGCCCCAGCGCTGCATCCTGACAGTCTCCCCGAGAAGCGGTACAGACAGGGCCGTCACGAGAAGCGGCGTTGCAAAGAGCAGGGAATAGACTTCCGCCAGAGGCAATACCGTGAAGGCGTAAAACGCGCAGGACATCGCAACGATGCTCAATCCAGCACGACACAAAACCAGAACCGGGAAATGCGGACGGAAATTGTCGATCGCTTTGTCGGCGAGCATAATGATCGACATTGGCACAAACGCAAACAACATCGAAAAGAATATGATCTGGAAGACTTCATAAGTCGCGCCAAGCGACTTGATGACGGCATCGTGGGTCGAGAACAGCGCGAAGGCGCCGAGTGCTGCGAGGAGTCCCCTGAGCGTAGCTGTCATAGCTAAAGCCTCTTTAGGGTTTTCTGGTGTGTATGCTTTTATAGCGAGTACGGTAGGCCGAAACGGCGACGCGAAGGATGATGCGCCATTTCAACAACTCACCTGTCAGGTGAGGCGCTGAAGATTTCCAATACCAGAAAGTGGCCGTTCACCAAAGACCCGCCCAAGGCCTTCAGGGATACAATATTACATCAGGAAACCATCAACGCGTGGCTCCGGACGCCTTTCAGACAAACACGCGGGCCAGTGTTGCGACGGCAAGCGCCGTGGCCGCCCGTTTCGGCCCGTCAAATTCAGAAGCAGCCTGTCCGGGCACCGTCAGGCTGACACGATTGAGATCGGCCGCCTCGAGTTGATCGAGATCTGCCGATTTCGCCGCCTCTTCGGCAGAAATCCGGATCTCGTCCAGCATTCGCACAAGGCCCTGCCAAATGTGGAGTGGCGGCGCCTCGTTTGTTTCGCACCAGCGAATAATCTCGTCCGTCGATACGTCCAAAGCGGCTGCAGCCTCATCCATCGAGAGGCCGATATACCTAACCATATCACTGAAATTACTCATAATTTAACTCCAGACGAGAAACGCCGGAACGCATCCGACATCCTATAGTGCGCTGCAATATGGCGAAATTCCAGCATTTTACGCGAATTTAGTTAAATCCTGGCCCGGCAAAGCAATTTCACACTGAATCATAAAGGTGATTCTCGACGTGATTCTTGGCAATTCTCCCGAGCATCAACCGCGGCAAATCGTTGTCAGGATTGGTTGAACCGTCAATTATCTGAAATTGTTCAAAAAAATCGATATCGGTGGAAAACGGACCGCCTCTGCGATGTAACGTGCGGTTAATGCTAGGTTTATCGAACCAAATCAATCAACCAGACAATGCCGCCGGACCTCTTAGATGAAGTTCAAGGGAAAATCCTTTATTGCAATCGTTCTTTCACCAGAACCGCCCTTTGAAGAATGGCTCAAGGAAGTCGACAGGATCATTGCGCGATCACCCGGTTTTTTTGTGGACCGCCCGATCATTCTGGATGTCCGGGGCAGCAACATACCGATTGCGGATCTGGAGCAGCTTCTTGCCGATCTGCGTGAAAGGTCGATCCGTGTCATGGGGATAGATGGCGTTGCCGGAACCCGCCTGAAAGAAGGAATGCCACCGAGTTTCGGCGGCGGGCGCCTGACCTCGGACGTCGAGGTGCCCGAACCGGCCTCAAAATCGGGAGAGAGCGGAGACGCAAAGCCGGACAAGAACAATTCACAGGTGAAAACCGATGATGACCACGGCCAGAACGCCAATGGCCATTCTTTTGCCAAGTCTCTGGAAGAGCTTGAGAATCAGCAGGCAAAGGAAGGAAACTCGTCAATCGTGATCTCAGAACCCGTTCGCTCAGGGCAAAGCATTCTCCACCCCGATGGGGACGTGACCGTGATCGGATCCGTCAGTTCGGGCGCGGAGATCATCGCCGGTGGCTCCATTCACATATATGGCGCACTGCGCGGGCGTGCGCTGGCCGGCGTCGCCGGCAAGGACAATGCAAGAATATTCTGCACCAAGCTTGATGCAGAGCTTGTTTCCATCAACGGGCTTTACAAGGTCGCGGACGATTTTGACGGAACCCTGCGCAATTCTCCGGCGCAGATCCGCTTCGAAAACGAAACGCTGGTCTTTGAAGAACTGAACTAACCGCGGTTCCGGCTGCTGAATGGCCGGACTGAAGACAGATACAGGACAGACACCATGAGCAACGCCACTGTCGTTGTGGTTACGTCGGGCAAAGGCGGGGTCGGCAAGACGACAACAACCGCTGCAATTGCTTCGGCGCTTGCCAAAGAAGGCTATCAGGTCTGCGCGATCGATTTCGATGTCGGACTGCGCAATCTCGACCTGATCATGGGCGCTGAACGCCGCGTCGTGTTCGATCTTGTCAACGTGGTTCGCGGCGAAGCGTCGATCAAGCAGGCCCTGGTCCGCGACAAGAAGCTCAACAATCTCTATTTGCTGCCGGCGTCGCAGACGAGGGACAAGGATGCCCTGACGGAGGAAGGCGTCGCCAATGTGATCAGCGAATTGCGTACCTATTTCGACTGGGTCATCTGCGACAGCCCGGCCGGGATCGAACGTGGTGCCACCCTGGCGATGCGCCACGCCGACGAAGCGATCATCGTTTCAAACCCGGAAGTGTCTTCGGTCAGGGACTGCGACCGCATCATCGGTCTGCTCGACGCGAAAACCAAGATTGCGGAAGACGGCGGCAGGATGCCCAAGCACCTGATGATCACGCGCTACGACACCGACCGGGCAAAGACAGGCGACATGCTGGCGACGGAGGATGTTGTCGACATCCTTTCCGTTCCGCTGATTGGTGTCGTTCCCGAGAGCAAAGACGTCCTGAAGGCGTCGAACGTCGGCCTGCCCGTTACGCTCTCCGATGAGACCTCACCGCCGGCGAAAGCCTATATGGAGGCCGTTCGCCGCCTGCTGGGGGAAAACATCCCGGTCACGATCCCGGAAGAGAAAAAGAGCTTCTTCGGCAAGCTCTTCAAAGGGAGGGCGGCATGAACATCCTGAGCCTCTTTGGCAAAAGAGGCGAGAGCGCCTCTGTTGCCAAGAACCGGCTGCAAATCCTTCTTGCACATGAAAGAGCCGACGACGGCTCCGATGCGGTGCTGATCTCAAGTCTGCGCGAAGACATTCTCGCCGTCGTCGCAAAGCGTGTCGAAATCGACCCGGATTCCGTTCGTCTGGAAATGGACAGGTCAGGCGATGTGACGACACTCGGGATCGACATCGAACTGCCGGCCGCGAAAGCATCCTAGGCCCGCACCTGTATCGCTCCAAGCGCCAAAGCCGCCGGAATTTCCGGCGGCTTTTTTGGTTCTCGGTTTCAACGATCAAGATTGCTAGAATGGCTGAAAGCAGTCCGGTTCAGAAATGGGAGCCTTCAATGTTTCGGCGAAATCTCGTTGTACCGCTTGCGGTGTCATTCTTTGCATTTCCCGGTTCGATCTCGCTTGCCGAGGAGGCTGCGAACATCAGCGGCTGCCTCGACGCCGTCGGAACCTACATGACCAGCCGGTCTTCGGTGATCGACGGGAACAACAGGGTCGATCGCGGCCTGATTGCGCTGACCAATGGCGGGCATGCCCTCGTCACCGATTCCGCCGAGGGCGGTGTCAACGGCTATCAGCCCTTCTCCAGCGGCAGTGGCGCCTGGCGATGCCTCGGCACCGAGAATGGCCGCAACAAGATCAAGATCGTGACTTTCGATTTTACGACGACGCCGAATGCAGATACTGACCGCTACATGGCGCGCGTCACCGTCTCAGCGAGCGCCGATCCGGCGTCGAACTCCATTTCAGGAAATTCGCTCGTTGAGTTTCTGGCAATCGATGCCGCACCAAATACGACCGACACTGTACGCCCTCCGGTCTCCTACGACTTTACCGGCGTCAGGCTTGAGGTCGGCGAATAAGGCGGACCTGCTTCTCCGTCGTAATCCGGAGGGAGGCAGCCCGTGGATTTAAGCGGCTATGTTGTAGCGGATGATGATCTCACCGCCGCTTTCCTGATCAGCGCCGGCAAGCGCCAGATTACAGGAATGGAAATGAGTGTCGCCACGATGACGTAGTAGACCGGTGCGTAGTCGTCACCGGTCCGGTTGACCAGATAAGTCGCCAGTATCGGCGTCGTTCCACCGAAGACCGCCATGCAGATGTTGTAGCCAAGCGCCACCGTGCTGCACCTGAGGTGCGGCGCAGCGGTCAGAGTCAGCGCAGTGACTGAAAGCGCCCAGCCTGCGGTGCTCGCGAGCGTCAGCCCGAACTGCCCCAGGAAAACGGAAGCCGTCTCGGGACGGTGCATCAGCCACCAGCACGGCGCAGCAAGCACAAGGGTTGCGATTGCGGCAACAAGCAAGACCGGGCGCAGACCGAACTTGTCCGCCGCCCAGCCGCATACCGGAACAAACAATGCCATGACGATCAGGTTGATCGTGGTGATATCCAGCGCCCTGGATGACGAGAATCCGGCTTCCGAACTCAAGTAAGAAACCGCATAGACGAAGATCACGAAATAGATAACCGCGGTCGGGATCAGCAAAACAACCATCTGTCCGATCAGCCGCCAATGATCGCGCAGGCTTTGCCAGACCGGCGAAGTATCTTCATCCGGATCGTCTTCGCGCACTGTTTCCGTGAGGCTCAGGCGCAGGATCGCGCTGAAGACGGCAACAACACCGCCGAGCGCAAAAGGTATGCGCCATCCCCAGTCGGTCATTTGGTCGGCCGTGAGGAACGAACTGAATCCCGCCGGCACTGCAGAACCGAGCACGCAGCCCCACATCATGGCAAAGGCAACCCAGGCACCGGTCATCGACCGTCGGCTCTCGCCTGCCTGCTCAACCAGCAAAACACCAGACGCCGTATATTCGCCGGCGACCGAAACGCCCTGAACGACCCTGATGGCGACAAGCAGTATGGCGGCCGTAAGGCCAATCTGGTCGTATGTCGGCAGCGCCGCGATGGAAACGGAGCCTCCGCCCATCAAGAGGACGGAAATCATCAGCGCTGACTTGCGCCCGATGCGATCTCCAATATGGCCGAATATCACGCTGCCCAGCGGGCGCGCGGCATAGCCGACAGCAAGCACGGCAAAGGCCGACAGCAGCGAAGCCAGCTTGTCATCGGATGGAAAAAACAGAGTTGCCAGTGTCGGTGCGAGGAATCCGTAGACCGTGAAGTCGTACCACTCGAGAACGTTGCCGCTCGATGCAGCCACAATCGCCTTGGGTGTCAGCTTTGTTTTCGGCTCTGACATGACACCCTCTTCTTTCAATCGCGATGGTTTTCGTTGATATCCAGCTTAGAGACTTTCGCGCGGAAATTGAAACGCGAAACAGGGCTTTCACTGATTGTATCAACGGTGAATGCGGCACCTATGATGTGCTCGATCAATCAACATCCTTTTGGAAATCTTCGTCTGTTTTCATTTAGCGCTGAGGGCCGAGAAGCGTCATGTCTTTTTCAGCCAGAAGAAGGTTAGAATAAAGGTTTGCGATCCACTGGCGGCCGGACGCCGTGATTTTCAAGTACTCAATCGCTTTTTGAATATAGGGGGCCACGCTGTTCCAATAGAACTGCGGATACCGATGCACAAGGTCCGCCGGCGTTTCGTAACCGAGCTGCTTGTTGAGGCCGGCTTCCTCGAACTCGTAATAAAGCGCATTCGCCTTGCGGATGTAGTGCGGGTCGCCTAACTGTCCGATGAAATCGGCTGCTCTCAGGAGATTGGCCTCCTCGCAGGCAGGCTCATCCTCGTCGGGAAAGCGGCCTGGAAACCGCGTTCCTTCAACGGCTTCCGCGACGCGCGCAGGGTCGAGCAGGTCTGTCCCTGCGAGCCGCTGAAACACATAAAGCTTGGACCTGTCGACGTGATATGGCGTCAGGGCGGCATCCGAAGCACCACGCGCCAGCTTTACCTTCCTGCCATCGCTATCGACAACAAAACCGTCCTCATCGTCCCCCGGCAGAATGCCACGCACATAGCCGATATCATGTGTGAGGCAGGCGGCAATCATGTGCGCGTAATCCGTCGGCGCCATATGCATGTGAAGCGCACGCCCCCGCAGAATGTCGTGCCCGGCCAGGGTGACCAGCATCGTATGCTCGATATTGTGATAGAGCGCATCGCTGTTGCCGATACATTCCAACGCAATCCGGGCGAACGAGGGCACCAGTTCCGCCAGTTCCGGATCGGACTGGCCGAAACGACGCTGCACGTAGGCTGTCAGGAAGTCACCGAGCGCATCGGCCGCTAATTCCGGCACCGTAATCATTATTCAAAAAGTTCCCGAGCTATCCGTGGAATTAAAAACAAATTCTGACCGATTGTCCAAGGTTGCGAAGTTTTGTGTCAGGCAAATGTCGTCAGGGATTCGAACGAGCTGCCAATGATCGTTCCAAAGCCATTGGACGACATAGCGGAACATCCGGCTTACCCCATCTTTTCCGCCGACAGGACAACGCAGCTCGGGTTGTCGAGATACCAGGCCCAGCCGACCACGTGGTGGCGCTGGTCCGGCGGGAAGCGCAGCGGATGCCAGCAGATGTTCGATAGCCCGGCAAGTTCCAGCGCCTGTTCGTGCTGCAACCGGCTCCATTGCCAGATCGGAACCTCGAAGTCATTAATGACCAGCGCGTGGGCAGGCGGGTCGATGGTCCGATACCGAAAGCCGATGCGCGCTTCCATGTCGTCGGGCGCGCTGGTGAAATCGTAATCCGGATTGATCGTATAGGTGACAAAGCGTCCACCCGGCGCAAGGTTCCGGCCGATCAGGCCGCACATGCGGTTAAGTTCATCCACGCTTTGCGCGTAGTGAAACAGATACATCGCCGTGACCATGTCAGCCGGCGGTGTCATTTCGAACATGTCGTCCGCCGCGCTGATGTGCGCATAGGTGATCCGGTCCGCAAAGGCTTCGGGCTGGCCGACGGCATTCTGTTCCTTTGCCCGGTCCAGCATTTCTTCCGAAACATCAAGCCCCAGGACCTCAGCCGCACCGCCATGCGCCAGAACACGCGTCAGGCGGCCGTCGCCACAGGCAAGATCCAGAACGCGCTTGCCTTTGACAGATCCCAGCTCGTTGAGAAAGACAGTCCACTCCAGAAGCCTGTAGGGATTTTCGGCGACCGATTGCTGCAGATATGGTGAGGGATTCTTGTCATAGCCTGCCATTGCGGTTCCCCATTCCAAGAGGACAACTCGACTTGCAATCTTAACAGCTGCGCTCGGCGCATCCAGCCTTCGGATCAGTAGTTGTCATAAGGAAGGCGGCACTTCTTGAGATCGCCTTGAGCACACCTCCCAAAATCAGGCGCATCTCCCAATGCCTGTTGCCCGGGTGAGGGTCAGATCTGCCGTGCCATTTCCGAGGTCGGCTTCCAGCCGGATTTTTCGTAAAGAGACCGCCCCTGTTGGGTCGCATGAAGGATAGCGAAGGAGAGACCGCGGGCGCGAAGGTCCGTTTCCACGGCGCGCATCAGGTCTCTTGCAATCCCCTGTCCGCGCCAGCCCGGCTCGACAAAGAGATTGAGGATATAGCCTCTCTTGCTGCTTTGCGGATGTAGCGGATGCGGCGGCCAGTCCAGCATCATCCCGCCGATGCCGCCGACGGCGGTTCCGTCACATTCCGCAACAAAGCCGAAATAGGAACCATCTTCGAGAGAGGCCTCCTGCCATGCGCGGTATGGGCCAACCATTTCGGCCAACACCTCTTCCGGGTGCCCGGACGAGCGGAACATTTCTTCTCTGTGGCGGCAGACAAGATCAAGGTCGGATTGCACCACAGGCCGAATGGTTACAGTCATCACGCGCCCTCCGGCGGTTCAGCGCCTAGGCCTCGTAGACGATCTCGCGCGTCTCGCGGAAGGTCACGTCTGGGAATTTCTCGGTGACATGACCGACTTCCCAGGCGTTCTTGAACAGGAACACCGGCTTGTCGTCCCGGTCGTTGGCGACCGACATGCGATGCGCCTCGATGATCTTCTGCAGCGTCTGACTGTCCGTCTCGATCCAGCGGGCGGTGTTGTAGGGAACAGCTTCAAAGCCGATCTCCGTGCCGTATTCCGCTTTCAGGCGATCGACGACAACATCGAGCTGAAGCGCTCCGACCACGCCGACAATCCAGTTGGAGCCGAGATCCGGCTTGAAGATCTGGACAAGACCTTCCTCGGCAAGATCCTGAAGACCCTGACGCATCTGCTTGACGCGCATGGTGTCGGAAAGGCGCACCCGGCGCAGGATTTCCGGGGCAAAAGCCGGTAGGCCCGTGACGTGAATGTTCTCACCCTCGGTCAACGTATCACCGACGCGCAGCTGGCCATGGTTCGGGACGCCAATGACATCGCCCGGATAAGCCAGATCTGCAATCTCGCGCTCCTCGGCAAAGAAAAAGATCGGTGCCGACACGGCTATCTGCTTGTTCGCGCGCACATGTTTCAGCTTCATGCCGCGCTTGAAGGTGCCCGAGCATAGGCGCACGAAGGCAATGCGGTCCCGGTGCTTGGGATCCATGTTAGCCTGCACCTTGAAGACGAAGCCGGTGACCTTGTCTTCTTCCGGCATGATCGTGCGCCCGCCGGTGGCCGGCTGGGAATGGGGCGCCGGGGCGTTGTCGGCAATGAAATCGAGCACTTCCTCAATGCCGTAGTCGCGCAGCGCCGACCCGAAAAAGACCGGCGTCAGGTGACCTTCAAGGAAACTTTCCTTGTCGAATTCGGCATACCCTTCCGCGCCGAGTTCCACGTTCTCGGTGAGCTCCTCCATGATCCGGTCGAACACGGTTCCCGTCAGCGTCTCGTCTTCGAGACCCGACACGTCCTTTGTTTCCGCATAAGGCCCGCCGCGCTCGCCTTCAGACGTGTGAAACTTCTTTTTCTGCCAGTCATAGACGCCGAAGAAGTCAGAGCCCATGCCGACCGGCCAGGTTTGCGGCGAGACGTCGAGCGCCAAGGCTTCCTGAACCTCGTCGAGGATTTCCAGGGCATGGCGACCTTCCCGGTCGATCTTGTTGACGAAGGTGATGATCGGAATATCGCGCAGGCGGCAAACTTCGAAAAGCTTGCGGGTCTGGGTCTCGATGCCCTTGGCGGCGTCGATCACCATGATCGCAGCGTCAACAGCCGTCAGCGTGCGGTAGGTGTCTTCGGAAAAGTCCTCGTGGCCCGGCGTGTCGAGCAGATTGTAGATAATGCCCTTGCGCTCGAAGGTCATGACGGAGGACGAGACGGAAATCCCGCGTTCCTGCTCGATCTTCATCCAGTCGGAACGGGCCCGGCGGCGCTCGCCGCGCGCCCTCACCTGCCCCGCCGCACGGATCGCCCCACCCGACAGAAGAAGCTTTTCGGTCAGGGTCGTCTTACCCGCATCCGGGTGTGAAATGATCGCAAACGTACGCCGTGCTTGAAACGGCGCCGCGCCATTGAGGCCAGCCATGAAAGTCTCCTGGTCCGTTGATCCGGCAGGGGCTGCGCAATCGCGACGGTTGAAACCGGTGCGCAACAACACTCTCAAGGGCCGGACGGATTGATGTTTCGTTGGCGCAAGGTCATAGAGGGAATGTGAAGAAAATTCCAGAGTGAATATGTGAGGTGAGCGCGCATCGGACCTTCCAGGCGCGCTGTTTCAAGCCAGGTTAGAAATGACGCGCTGTCAGCCCTTCAATCTATTGATCCACTTTCGCTGGTTTGTCCTGGTTGGACTTTGGCTTACGCTGGGACCTGCACTTCAACCCGCACTTGGCCAAACGCTCGGCAGTTCCCGATGCCCGGTGTCGTGGTTGACTGTTCTGGAAAGAGTGGCAGAAGTCCAAAAGCGGCTTCCGGCAAACAAGAACGTGGTGATTTTTTCTGGTCCGGATGGACGTGTTTTCAATTGTTTTGATGCGGCAATCTCCGAAAATGACCTCGCTGAATACGAGTTTCTGGAAAAGGACATTGTGAGAATTCGAGAACTGGGTATTTATCCGTTGGTGAATGAAATTCCCAGAAATTGTAACTACAAATTATTTACCAACCCGAATTCTCCAGCGAACTACCTTTTTTATCTTCCTTATGATTCTGTTGAAATACACAGCGAAGAATGCACTCGTACATTGGAGTCATATCTGGCACGGTTACTTAAGAAGTAGTATCGGTATGGCCCTCTTTATTCTCATTTTTCTGAGACTGGAGTAATCACATTTGAGCCATAAGAAATGCCTGATCATCGGCGTCCTAATGATCGTTGCCACGGCTGTCATCCTGCTGGCCATGGGCCGCATTCCAATCTGCGACTGTGGCTATGTCCTGTTCTGGACGCCGGCAGACGATCTTGCCGGCTCGTCTCAGCACATCGCCGACTGGTACACGTTCTCGCATATCATCCACGGCTTCATTTTCTATTGGGTGCTTTGGCTCCTGTTCCAGCGCAACAGCGTCTGCGAACGCGCGCTTGGGGCGATTTTTCTCGAAGCGGCGTGGGAAGTTGCCGAAAACAGCCCATGGATCATCGATCGCTATCGCGAGGCAACTATTGCCGTCGGTTACACAGGTGACAGCGTTTTGAACTCCGTCTTCGACATCATCTGGATGCTGGCCGGATTCTTCTTTGCCTGGCGCGTGCCGGTCTGGGTCACAATCCTCGTTGCCATCGTCTTTGAACTGCTGGCGCTTTGGGTGATCAGGGACAATCTCACTTTGAATGTGATTATGCTTCTTTATCCCATCGAGGCCATCAAGACCTGGCAAGGCGGATAACGGGCCACAAGCCGTTACTATTGTCATCCCGGACGCGGCGAAGCGGAGATCCGGGAACCAGTAACCCGGGGCCCCTATGGCTTCGGCGCAGGCCGGGTGTTTACTGGGTTCCTGCCTCCGCAGGAATGACAAGATTGCGAGATCTTCCGTAAGACGAGACCATGTGAATTCGCCTCAATTTTCGTTCCCACCAACTGCCAACTGGGCCAGAACACTGATGCGGAACCGCGCCACATCACACCAATGATGCTCAACGCTTCGCCCCTTTCCCTCTCACGTCATCCCGGACGCAGTGAAACGAAGAGCCGGGATCGGGGAGCCGGTGATCTTCAATTAGGGCGCAGGACCGCCGACAGGCTTATGCCTCTCCGATCCCGGCGCGCGCTTCGCTTGACCGGGATGACGACAAAGAAGTGAAAACAACGTAGCGGCTGAAAAAAATCATAAGAATGGCTTCTCTCCCAATCTCGTCATCCCGGACGCAGCGAAGCGGAGAGCCGGGATCGGGGAGCCGGTGATCTTCAATTAGGGCGCAGGACCGCCGACAGGCTTATGCCTCTCCGATCCCGGCTCGCGCTGCGCTTGGCCGGGATGACGATGGATGGCGCATTTGAGTTGAAGGCCGCGCTCTGGACCGGGACGACAAAGTGGCCCGAGAGCGAGCTATCTGGCAAGAAACCTATAGCTGAAACAATTTGTGCTTTTTGAGCAATTCAATCAGGACCTTCCGGGCGTCGCGGCGGTGGTTGCGGTGCCGTTCGCGGGCCTGTGCCGCGTCTCCCAGCCGGATCGCGTCGTAAACAGCGCGGTGATCCTCATTCGACTTCACCGGCAAAGGACGAATGAAAAGGGTCATGGCGCGCGCGCGCCTCACCTGGTTTGCCATCATCGAGACGATCGTCTGCACGCGCGAATTGCCGCCGAGGCGGACCAGCTCTTCGTGAAAGGCGTTGTCGGCGATTGCCCACGCCTCCCTGTCCTGCCGTTCAAGGGCGTCTTCCATTGCCTCAATCGACTGTTGAAGCGCTTCAAGATCGTCTTCCGAATAGCCTTTGTCCGCTGCTTCTTCCGCCGCAAGGCTTTCGAGTTCCGTCAGGACGGCATAAATATCTTCCATATCCTTCAAGGAGAGCGTTGCGATCCGCACGCCCTTGCGTGGCCGTACTTCCAGCAGGCCCTGCTGCGCCAGCATCAAGGTCGCTTCCCGCACGGGTGTACGTGACATGCCGAGACGATCGGCAAGTTCGCTCTCAAGATGATCGGACCCTGCCGCCAGTTCACCGTCGAAGATCAGCTGACGGATCTGCTCCATCGCCTGTGTCGTGATCGTCTTGGGTTTCGGCGCTTCAAGCACTTACAAACTCCCGAATTTTCTGCCCCAAGCGGTCAGACTGATAAATCGCCTGTTCGATTGCAATCACCTTGAGATAGTCCCTCGCCTCGTTCTCCAAGGGTTTGCCGTCGAGCAAACCATCAACGACGTGACATATCAGATTCTTGACGCAATCGCCGCCAAAGCCCTCCCACTGCCGCGGCGCAAGCAGGACCTTGTCCTCCTGGGTGCCGAAATGCCTCAAGCGGACCGAGCCGTCCCCGGCCAGTGAGAGCGTTCCGCGCGTTCCTTCAACAAGAGCCTCACCAAGCGTGGTGCGGCAATTTTCCGCTGAATGATCGAGCAGCCTGTTGCCGTCAAAGAGCGCCCTTACGCCGCCCGGATAATCCAGGATGAAATATCCCGCGTCTTCTCCTGCGATGACCGGATTCATTTTCCTCAGGTCCGCATAGACGGCTTCGGGTTCACCGATCAGATAGCGAAACGTGTCGATCCAGTGCACGCCGGTCTCGTGAATAAGCAGCTGCGGCATCGTCTGGAAATATGGCTGACGGTCCAGATAGGCGCCCGGCCCCTGTCCGTCACCGGTGCGCAGTCGAAAGGTAACCTGGTGGAGATCTCCGATCAGACGTTCATCGATTGCCTGCTTCAACGTTCTGTACCACGGCTGGAACCGGAAGTTCTCATGAACGACGAGCACCACGCCTGCCGCCTCCGCGAGTTCCGTTGCGTGTTTCGCTTCTTCAAGCGAATTGCAGAACGGTTTCTGGCAAATGACGGCTCTGACGCCGTACTCGATCGCTGCCTTGATTGCGACGAGATGTGTCGGCGGCGGCGTGATGATGTCGAGCAGGTCGGGCGTTGCCATCTTGAGCATCGTGTCCAGTTCATCAAAGGATGACAGGCCTGTTGCACGTGCCTTTTCCAGATCCCGATCGCAGGCACCAACGAGCCTGACGCGCGGCAGCTTTCGCCACGCTTCGTAGTGAAACCGGGCGAAATAACCGGCTCCCAGACACGCAACACGCAAGGTTTCGCGCCCCTCAAGCATAGGTTCTCCTCCCCTTCTTTTGGGATGTGCAACTGCCATCCGTTGATTTCAGCAGGACACTTTCGGCCACCGCCCTTTGCCCTTGGTGATAGTAGACAACGGCCGAGTTGACAAGGGATTGGTTTACGTATACGCAAACAAATGTGCAATTTGATACGATCCCTAATCCGATCGTGGGAGGAGACCCAAATGCTTGATAAGAAATCCCTGCAACGTCTTTTTTTGAGTGCCGCAATTGTCGTTGCCGGCACCGGCAGTGTGCTTGCTGCCGAGACGCTTCGGTTCAGCCATACTGACAACCCGGGCGGTTCCCGCCAGGCGGCGGCCGAGCTCTTTGCTGAGAAAGTTGCTGAATACACGGACGGCCGCTACGAAGTTCAGATCTTCCCGTCAGGCCAGCTGGCAAACGACCCGAAGGCCATCGAACTTCTTCAGCTCGGCGGCATCGACTTCACTGTGTCCGCAACGGGCAGCTATGCGACCCACCTGCCGACCCTCAACCTTACAGCCATGCCTTTCCTCGTTGATACCTACGAGCAGGGCTGGGAACTCTATGACAATTCAGAGTGGCTGCAGGGCGAGTTCGACAAACTTCCCGAAAAGGGCTTCCGCGTCCTGTCGACCTGGGAAGCCGGATTCCGCAGCTTCACCACGAATGAGCCGCTCGCATCTCCAACGGATGCGGAATCGATGAAAATGCGTGTCTTCCCGAATGACATGATCCGCTGGTCCATGGAGGCCATCGGCTTCCAGACCGTCGTTATGCCGATCACCGACGTCTACCTGTCGATCCAACAGGGGATCGTCAACGGTCAGGAAAACCCGGTCGACACGATCAAGTCTCTGCGCTTTTACGAGGTTGCGCCGAACATTACCCTGACACGTCACGTCTACAGCCCGCTGCCGCTGACCATCGCGGAAAAAACCTGGCAGGGCTTTTCCGACGAAGACAAGGAAGCCGTTCTGAAAGCAGCGGCGGAATCAGCTGCCTTCAGCCGTGATCTCGTAAAAAGCTCGGTCGACAGCCAGTTGACAGAAATGGAAGAAGCCGGCGCAAAGGTCAGCGTTCCTGAAATCGGCCCCTTCCGTGAAGCGGTACAACCGGTCTACGCCAAGGCGAAGGATGTTTATGGCGCAGAAGCCGTCGACAACATTCTTTCTGATGCCGCGGCGATTAGAGAGGCGCTCCCGGCACAGAACTGATCGAGCAACGTGAGCGTCAACTGGCCGGAGCCCTTAGGGTTCCGGCCCTTTTCAAAAAGAGAAGACCGTTGGATTACCGAGATCATTATCCGGCTGTGCTGCGCTGGCTCAGCCACCTGGTGGACGTGTGCCTCATGATTGGTGGCTTTTCAATCGTCACACTTGTGTTCTGCAATGCCTCACTGAGGGGATTTGCTGGCTTTGACCTAGCCTGGTCGCTTGAAGTGACAAGCTTTCTGCTGCTGTGGAGCACGTTTATCGGTTGCGCTGCTGCCGTTGCGCGCGGCGCGCATATGCGGGTCACAGAAATTGTGGAACGGCTGATGCCCCATAAGGGTCAGCGGATCCTGTCGATCGCGATCGATGTGATCATCGCGATCCTTCTGATCAGTCTGATTTACACTGGGTACAACATTTCGGTTCACACCTGGGCCCAGAAAACCACCGTCCTTTATTGGCCCGTCGGACTTCTTTACGCCTCCATGCCCATCGGCATGACCCTGACCCTGATTTTCCATCTCTTCAACATGGTGTTCGACATCAAAAACCCCGTCGTTCCCCATGCTGCCCACTCTGACGGTGGAGAGGCCCTCTCATGATCCTGCTTTTCGTCGTGGCGGTCTTTCTGACCACTGTCTTTCTTGGAATTCCCCTCGTCTGGGCCATCTTGTTGACGGCTGTGCTGCCGATTATCGTCTTCGATCTGGGCTACCCGCTGCAGGCACTGTTCCTCAACTTTATCGGCGGTGTCGAACCCAACCACTTTCTTGCAATCCCGCTCTTCATCGTTGCCGGTGAAATGATGAGCCGCGGGGGTGTGGGCCTGCGCATTATCGGCTTCGCGCGCGCCGCCTTCGGCTTCATGGCAGGCGGCCTTGGCATGGTTGTCGTCGGTGCGTCGATGATCTTCGGCGGCATCTCCGGTTCGGCGATCGCCGACAGTGCGGCCATCGGCTCGGTCATGATCAAGAACATGTCTCGCGAGGGCTACAACACCGCATTCGCGGCCGGGCTTGTCGCCGCCGCCGGTACGATCGGGATCATTATCCCTCCCTCCATCCCGATGCTGATCTATGGCTTCGTCGGCAACGTCTCTGTCGCGGATCTGTTTCTTGCCGGCATGGTCCCCGGCATTCTGTTCGGCGCCATGTTCATGGCGGTCTGCTACTACGTCGGAAAGACCACCAACTGCGATCCGGGCGGCCGGACGACAACTCTGAAGGAACTCACCAGTTCCTTCATCGGCACCGCACCGGCACTGTTCATGCCTGTTCTGATCCTTGGCGGCATCTTCACAGGCTGGGTCACACCGACCGAGGCAGCAGCGCTGGCCGTGGTCTACGGGCTTTTTGTCACAACCGTCGTCTACCGCGACTTCAAGCTGAGGGATCTGCCGCGTCTTCTGGTCGATTCATTCGTTACCAGTTCCGTGGTCATGGTGGTTATCGGCGCGACGACGGTGCTCGGCTGGCTCATCACACTGGAGCAAATGCCCCAGATCCTGGTCGGCTTCGTACAGGAATTTTCGAGCGGCCCCTGGATGTTCCTGCTCCTCGTCAACATCGTTCTCCTAATCCTCGGCCTCGTGCTCGATCCGGTGCCTGCGATCCTCTTGACCGCACCGCTGTTCCTTCCGACCGCCAAGGCCTTTGGCGTCGATCCGGTCCACCTTGGGGTGATCATGACCTGTAACGTCGCGGTCGGGTTGTTCACGCCACCGGTCGGTGCAACGCTCTATGTCGCTTCAAGGATCTCCGGCGTCGGTGTGTTGTCGATTGCCCGCAAGATGGCACATCTTTACCTTGCGGCGATCGCCGCCCTTCTGGCAGTTACCTATATCCCGTTCGTTTCGATGGGTATGGTCCATCTGTTCCGGTAAGGAGGCAAAGAGGTGTTTGCAGTAACGGTACAGTTCAAGATCCACGACGGCATGATGGATACCTTCATGCCGCTCATGCTCGAAAACGCCAAAGCGTCTCTCGAACACGAACCGGCATGCCGGCAGTTCGATGTGTGCAGCGACCCGGAGCGGCCCGGCGAGGTATTCCTCTACGAACTCTACGATGATGCCGCAGCTTTCCAGACTCACTTGAAAACACAGCATTTTCTGGCCTTCGACGCACAAGTCTCTACGATGATTGCCGAAAAGACCGTTGCGACCTATTCGAAGGTGAGCTCATGACGCCCTGGGAAGTCTTTGCAGTGAAATACGCCGAGCGAAACGAGCGGACGCGAAACGACAGCTTTCTTTTTGACGATGATCACCACGCCCAGCATGACATGGACTATTTCATCTGGGTGCTGCGTCAGGGCAACGAAATCGTCCTCGTGGATACCGGCTATGATGAGGACGAAGGAGAAAGACGGGGCAGGCCAATCAGGTTAAACCCGGTTGAAGCGCTGGCACCACTGGGGATCGTGCCGAACGATGTGTCGACCATCATCGTGACCCACCTTCACTATGATCATGCTGGCGGCCTGCAACATTTTCCGAATGCGACCATTCATCTGCAAGCCGCCGAAATGGCGTTTGCAACGGGTCCTTGTATGTGCCACGGCACCTTAAAAGCGCCCTTCACGGTGGATCATGTCTGCGAAGCCGTAAAGCGCCTCTACTCCGGACGCGTTGTCTTTCACGAAGGCGATGGGGAAGTGCGTGAGGGTGTCACCGTTCATCTGACAGGCGGCCACAGCAAAGGGTTGCAGGCCGTGCGCGTTCTGACAGAGGCCGGCTGGGTGTGCCTGGCGTCTGATGCTTCGCACTATTACGAGAACTTCCTGGACGGCAAGCCTTTCCCGATCGTCGTCGACATGACGGAAATGTTCACGGGCTTTCAAACGATCCGAAAGCTTGCAAGTTCCGACAAGCTTGTGGTGCCCGGACATGATCCGCTCGTGCGAGAGTTTTTCCCCACACATGGCCCGGACCATATCATTCGTCTCGATCGCGGCCCTTTAAAGTGGATCAAATCATGAAGCTCGGCGTAGTTGCTGACGATTTTACCGGTGCGTCTGATATTGCCCTGACCCTCGCCGAAGGAGGCATGTCGGCAGCGCAGTTCGTCGGGATCCCGTCCAAGGCACCTAGCGCAGAAATCGACGCTGGTGTCGTAAGCCTGAAGTCACGTACCGCGCCGGTTGAAGAAGCGGTCAGTCTGTCGCTCAAAGCTTGCGACTGGCTTTTGGGTCAAGGCTGTAGTCAGATTGTCTTCAAGGTCTGTTCAACGTTCGATTCCACCGACGAAGGCAACATCGGACCCGTCGCTGCAGCGCTCGCCGAGCATCTGGGCGAAACCTCTGTGCTTGTGTGCCCCGCTTTTCCCGAAAACGGGCGCACCGTTTATGAAGGGCATCTTTTCGTCAAGGACAGGCTCCTGAGCGAAAGCGGCATGCAGAACCATCCGCTGACGCCGATGACCGACCCTGATCTTCGGCGCGTTCTCTCGCGCCAAACGGACTGGCCTGTCTCGCATGCACCGATTTCAAGCGTGCGACAGGGAAACGCCGCCCTCACCTCACACATTGTGAGCGCGGGCAAGTCCATGATCATTGCCGACGCCATCGAAAACGCCGATCTTGTCACCATAGGGCGCGCCGCCAAGAACCGGAAGCTGGTTGTCGGCGGTTCGGGAATTGCGATCGGCCTTCCTGAAAACTTCGGAGTTAAAGACAAGGCCATCGCGTGGCGCGGGCTCATCGGCAAGGCCGTGGTAATCTCCGGATCGTGCTCGCTTGCAACGCGTGAACAGGTTGCGCGTTTCAAGACCGTTGCTCCCTCGCGGGAGATCAGCGTTGAAGACATCATGGATGAAAAACTGTCGCTTCAAGAGCTTGTTGAATGGGTTCTGCGGCAGGAAAGCCCTCCGCTGATTTATTCTTCAGCAGAGCCTGAGGTTGTCGCGGCGGCGCAGGACAGATTTGGAAAAGAGCAGAGCTCTCAAGCGGTTGAAGGTCTGTTTTCGAATCTTGCCGCAGCGCTTTCACAATCCGGTGTAACACGGATTGTTGTAGCTGGCGGCGAAACGTCCGGTGCTGTGGTGTCAGGAACAGCGGCAGACACGCTCGAAGTCGGCCCCCGGATCGCTGCGGGCGTTCCCGCGCTCAAAGTCGCGGACAGGGATCTTGTTCTCGCCTTGAAATCCGGCAATTTCGGCGGCCCTGATTTCTTCCAGGAAGCACTCTCGGTGCTGGAGAGCCGTTCATGAGCGAGCTCTCGACCCAGCGCGAAAGAATGGCGCTTTATGCAAAGTCCATGTTTGACAGGGGTCTGACGCACGGCTCGACAGGCAATCTTTCCGCGCGCCTTTCAGACGGCAGCCTTCTGGTGACACCAACCGGATCCTCAATGGGATTTCTCGACCCGGCCCGCATAAGTCATCTTTCGTCGACGGGAGAGCTTCTGTCGGGCGACAGGCCGACCAAGGAAATGCCGTTGCATGAGGCCTTTTACGACACGCGTCACGGCACAGGTGCCGTTGTGCATCTGCACTCATGCCATTCTGTGGCGCTCTCGCTTCTGCCGGACATCGATCCTGAAAATGTGTTACCACCCCTGACTGCCTACGGAATTATGCTGCTTGGCAAGGTCCGTTTGCTCCCGTTTTTCGTACCAGGAGATCCTGCGATGGGAGAAGCTGTGCGCGGGCTTGCCGGAAAACGGTCAGCGGTTCTGCTGGCAAATCACGGACCGGTCGTTGCGGGCAAGGATCTAGAAGCGGCCGTGAACGCCATGGAAGAACTTGAAGCGACGGCAAAGCTGGCGTTGCTGTTGCGCGGTACCCAGGCCACAGCCCTGGAGCCTGCGCAAATCAACCGGATTGTCGAGCGATTTGATGTTGACTGGAATTGAGGACTGACCAGATGAGAATTGCCCTGATCAAAGGCGACGGTATCGGCGTTGATGTCGCCGAAGCGGCTATGGCCGTTGTTGAGTCAGCGCTTCAAAAGACCGGGTTTGCTCGGCCTTCCTATGATGAAATCCATGCGGGTGCCGGCTATTTTTCAGAAACCGGACTGGACATCGAAGCTGATGGGGAACAGCGCGCGGAATCCGCTGATGCAATCTTTCTCGGTGCAATCGGACTGCCCTCCATACGCCACAAAGACGGCACCGAGATTTCCCCGCACTTGCGACTGCGGGATTCCTTCGGGCTTTATGCGGGCGTACGCCCTGTAAAGGCCTATCCCAACGCGCCGCAACGCCTGGCGGACCCGCGAGCGGCAGGCATCGATCTCGTCATATTGCGCGAGTCGACCGAGGGGCTCTTCTATTCGGCGGCAACCCACAACCGCAGCCTCGTGGTCAATGACGACGAGGTTCAGGACGTCCTAAGGATCACCCGCAAAACCACGACCAAACTTCACCAATATGCCTTCAACCTCGCGCGCAAGCGCCGCGAGCGTGGCAAGTCCGGCAAGCTCACCTGCGTCGACAAGGCGAATGTTTTCACGTCACTGGCCTTTTTCCGCCAGTTGTTCGACGAGGTGAAAGCAGACAATACCGATGTTCCGGTCAGCTACAATTATGTCGACGCGCAGGCGCTCGATCTCGTTCGCAAGCCCTGGGAATTCGACGTGCTGGTCACGGAAAACATGTTCGGTGACATACTTTCCGATCTTGCCGGCGGGCTCGTCGGCGGGATGGGGATGGCGGCCTGCGCCGAAATTGGCGACAACAACGGCCTCTTTCAGCCTGCCCACGGAAGTGCGCCCGATATCATGGGCCAGGACAAGGCCAACCCGCTGGCGTCGATCCTGAGCGGCGCGCTCATGCTGGACTATCTTGCCGAAAAACTGGATCAACCGGATCTCGGCGACGCAGCAGACCTTATCAACGCTGCTGTCATGTCAGGTTTTCAGAACAAGGCGCTGAGGCCGATGGAATTCGGTGGCGACATGGGAACACGCGCCGTAACGGAACAAGTCATGTCCGCGATAGAGGAAAAGCCGCGCCTGCAAAGTTCCGTTAGCGCCTGACCTTTGGTCAAGACCGTTTCCTGGCGAGACCGGCGCAGCTCTCTCGCACAATCAGGTCGCCATGCAGCAGGTGGTTCTGCGTGTCGGGCGGTTTGTTCGCCAGCCGGTCCAGCAGGATGTTCATGGCCTTCTCGCCAATGTGCTGTCTCGGCTGTCGTATGGTTGTCAGCGCGGGCGAGAAGTTGCTTGCAAACGGAATGTCGTCAAACCCGAGCACCGAGAAATCGCCCGGCACCCGATATCCTCTCAACTGCAGTGCCGAGATGACACCAACGGCTGTGTTGTCGTTGAAACAGAAAAAGGCGCTTGGCAGATCGTCCTTGATGAACAAGCGCTCGACTGCGGCGCGCCCACTCTCGCTGGTGCCATCTCCCTCCACCCGCCAATCCCTGAGACTTTCCGGCGATTCCTTGAGCCCCTGCCGATATCCGAAATGCCGCAGATCACTGCGTATGTCTGCACGGCCACCGGAAATGTATGTAATCCGGCGATGGCCGAGTGAAATCAGGTATTCCGTTGCCATCTTCGACGCGGCCACGTCGTCAACACCAACATAGCTGACCTCAGTGTTGGACACCGGCCGTTCGGTCGCGACAATCGGAGGCAGCGTGGTCAGGGGTGTTTGAGGTTCTCCGGCCACCGGGATATGGCCCGTCAGGAGCACAAGTCCATCCGCCATTCCCGTCGACAGGAATCGCAGGTAGTTCTGCTCCAGGCCGGTGGTGCCTTCCGTATTGCCGATCAGGACGCCATAGCCACGGTCGTTTGCTGCCTTTTCTAGCCCCGTCAGAATGCCTGCAAAATTCGGATCCGCTATCGACGAGGCCAGGACCAGAACCATCTTGGACCGCTGCATGCGCAGGTTCTGCGCCATGGCGTTGGCCGTATAGCCGGTGCGCGCGATGGCAGCGGTGACTTTCTTGCGTGTGCTCTCCGCGACTTTTTCCGGCGACCTCAAAGCTCGGCTGACGGTTGCGATGGATACGCCCGCGAGCCTTGCAACGTCTTCAATTGTCGCCGGCCGGTCCAGCGGTTCGCTCATTTTCTGGCCTCGATAATGCTGCACCGCGAGCGCAAGGAATGTTCATCAAATTCAATGCTCTTACAGCTGTATAGAGCCTGAATTGATTCATGAAAAGGTTTACAAACTGAAATGTAAAGGTTTACATCGCTTATGAAAACGTTTACACGAGATTCATGGCGCAAGCATGGATGTGACCTTCAGCGCCTGGGAGGAATTTCAGATGGATGTTGCAACGTCCGCTTCGGCGGCGATCGTTGAAGCTGTCAACATCAGCAAGTCTTTTGGTCCTGTGCCGGTCCTGTTCAGTGTGAGCATGGACGTGCGCCCAGGCGAAGTTCATGCACTGATCGGCGAAAACGGCGCCGGCAAGTCGACCTTGATGAAAATTCTCTCCGGCTTTCACGATCCGACTTCTGGCCAGATCCGTCTCGACGGCAAACAGGTCTCCCTGCCCCCAAATGGCGGTGCCGAGAAGCTTGGCATCGTGCTCATCCACCAGGAGCTCAATCTTGCAGAGCAGATGACCGTTGAGGAAAACGTGTTCCTGGGGCGTGAAATTCGACGCGGCGGCTTTCTGGACAAAGCAGCCATGCGGAAATCCGTCCAGACGTTTCTGGACGAGATTGGCCTAGACATTGCCCCAACCGACAGGATTTCCGACCTTACGATCGCTCAGAAGCAAATGGTGGAAATCGTGAAGGCGGTCAGCCGGAATGCGCGTATTCTCATCATGGATGAGCCGACGGCGGTTCTGACGGAGGAGGAAACCGAGGTTTTTTTCCGGCAGGTCGAGAAGCTGAAATCGAGCGGTGTCGGCATAGTCTTCGTTTCGCACAAGCTCAACGAGGTCAAGGCGATCGCCGACCGGATCACGATCCTGCGTGATGGCCAGTGGATTGATACGCGTCCCTCTCAGGATCTCACACCTGATACAATGGCCCAAATGATGGTTGGACGTGAATTGTCCGACCTCTATCCGCCCATGCACGAAGCCGATGTTGATGCTGAACTCGTTCTTGAGGTGAAAAATCTCAAGGCGCAAGGCATTGACAATGTCAGCTTCGGCCTGCGGAAAGGCGAAATCCTGGGCTTTTCCGGTTTGATCGGATCAGGCAGAACCGCTGTGTTCGAGGCCGTCTGCGGTCTTAGCCCGATCGAAAGCGGTTCTATCAGCCTGTTCGGCCGCCCGGTCGGCGCAATGAACGTCGCTGAAGCGCGCGATGCCGGGCTTGCCTATCTCACCAAGGACCGGAAAGAAAAAGGCCTTTTGCTCAGCAAGCTGATGCGCCCCAATCTCACGCTCTTTGCCCTGCCGAAATTCGTGAAGCATTTCGCGATCGACCGGAAAGCCGAAGACAAGGCACTTGACCGCGCAATCCGCAGATTTGACGTTAGGGCGCGTGACCCCGGTATCACCGTCGGCAAACTTTCCGGCGGCAATCAGCAGAAGCTTTTGCTGGCCAAAATCATGGAATGCGACCCGCGGATCGTGATCATCGACGAACCAACACGCGGGATCGATGTCGGCACCAAACAGCAGATCTATCACTTCATTGCCGCGCTCGCCGCCGAAGGCGTCTCGGTGGTGGTGATCTCGTCCGAAATGCCGGAGATCATCGGGATCTGCCACCGGGTTGTTGTCATGCGTGAAGGTCATATCACTGGCGTTCTGACGGGCGACCACATCAACGAAAACGAAATCATGCGCTACGCCGCCGGGCTGAAACGGGAGGAACTCCATTGACCATGATGACCGCATCAGATGACGCGGCGGCCAAGACTGCCAGACGGATGTCCGTCGATTTCAAGACGCTCGGGCCCGCACTCGCGCTGCTCCTGCTCTGCGTGATCGGGTTTCTTTTGAACCCTGCTTTTGTCAGCGAAGGCAATCTGACCAACCTGCTAACGCGCTCCGCCTTTATCGGCATCATCGCGGTCGGCGCCACGTTCGTCATCACCGCCGGGGGGATCGACCTCTCCGTCGGTTCCATGGCGGCGGCGATCTCGGGTGTGATGATCATTGTCATGAACAATGCAGTCGAGACTCTTGGGACCGGTGTGCCGACGGTTCTGCTTGGCTGCGGTCTCGCGATACTGCTCGGCATCGGCGCCGGCTGGATCAACGGTGCTCTGACAACCAAAGGCAAGATCGAGGCTTTCATTGTCACGCTCGGCACGATGGGTATCTACCGTTCGCTCGTGACCTACTTCGCCGACGGCGGCACCCTGTCGCTCAATTTTGACATTCGCGGAACCTATCGCCCGGTCTATTACGACAGCTTCCTCGGCCTGCCCTTCCCGGTCTGGGTATTCATCGGAGTCGCTATCTGCGGCTGGCTGCTGCTCAACCGGACCGCGTTCGGCCGCTACTGCACGGCGATCGGTTCCAACGAGGCTGTCGCAAGATACTCCGCCATCAATGTCGACCGGGTGAAAACCCTGACCTACATCATTCAGGGCCTGTGCGTTTCCTTTGCGACGATCATCTACGTCCCGCGGCTCGGCTCGGCCTCCGCGTCGACCGGCGTTCTCTGGGAACTCGAGGCGATCGCAGCGGTCATCATAGGCGGCACAGTGCTGAAAGGCGGCTATGGCAGGATTGGCGGCACGATCCTGGGTGCCCTGATCCTGACCACGATCGGTAACATTTTGAATTTCACCGACATGATCTCGAACTATCTCAACGGAACGATGCAAGGCCTGATCATTATCGTCGCGGTTCTGCTGCAGCGAAGTGACTGGAAATTCGGCAAAGCCGGAAAGTCCTGACGTTCTGAAATCAACCTGACGGGGCCCGTCCCCCACAACAACCGGCGCGCACCGGACGGGAGAGGTGCGTCCAAATGACAGCATTGGAGGAGGAAACAATGTCCTGGAAATCCGCAATAGGAGCAATGGCGCTGACAGGTCTGCTGGCCCTTGGAGGCACGGCAACGGCAGACGACAAGATCAAGATCGGCGTAAGCTATCCCACACCAACCCATGCCTGGGCAGCGGGCATGAACTGGCATGCCGAGCAGGCGGAAAAGCGCCTTGAAGAACTTTATCCGGATGTGGATCTTATCCTGGTCAACTCCCCGGACCCTGGTGCGCAGGCCAGCGCATTGGAAGACCTTGTCTCCGTTCACCAGATCGATGCTCTGGTTGTTCTGCCCTTTGAATCCGAACCGCTGACCGACCCGGTTCTCAATGTGAAGAAGTCCGGTGCCTGGATCACGGTTGTTGACCGCGGTCTCAGCCAGCCTGGCATCGAGGACCTTTATGTGGCCGGTAACAATCCGGAACTCGGTCGGGTGTCTGCCCAATACATGAAAGGCCGTCTGAAAGAAGGCGACAACATTGTCATCCTGCGCGGGATACCGACCGTGATCGACAATGAGCGATTCGATGCCTTCATGGCGGAAATCGAAGGTTCGGGCATCAACGTCCTTGACCACAAACACGCCAACTGGAACCGTGATGATGGCTTTGAGGTCATGCAGGACTTCCTGTCCCGCTTTCCGGACATTGACGCCGTGTGGGCGCAAGACGATGACATCGCTGTCGGCGTGGTTGCCGCCCTCAAGCAGGCAGGCCGTGACGGCGACGGCATGTTTGTCGTCGGTGGCGCAGGCATGAAGGAAATCATCAAGGGCATCATGGACGGGGATGAACTCATTCCGGTGGACGTTCTTTATCCGCCTGCAATGATCGCAACCGCGATGGATGCGACGGTCAATGCCTTCAAATCCAACGGACCGGTCGCCGGCCGCTACATCCTGGGTGCGACCCTGATTACCCGTGAGAACGCCGAAAGCTACTATTTCCCGGATTCTCCTTTCTAATCAGCACTCAATACCTGGCCGGGATCTTTTGCGATGGGATCCCGGCCCTTTTTGTTTCCAGTCAGCTTCAGGAGCACATCATGAAAACCATCAAGGGGCCGGCTCTGTTTCTTGCCCAGTTCGCAGGCGACGAAGCACCTTTCAACTCCTGGGCTTCCATCACGAAATGGGCGGCCGATTGCGGATATGCCGGCGTTCAGATCCCCAGCTGGGACAACCGGTTGATCGATCTTTCAAAGGCAGCCAGTTCGATGACGTATTGTGACGACCTGGTCGGCACTGCAAAAGAAAACGGTATCGAGATCACCGAACTTTCAACCCATCTTCAGGGCCAGCTCGTCGCGGTGCATCCGGCTTACGACACCGCATTTGACGGGTTTGCGGCGCCCGAAGTCCGTGGCAATCCGGCTGCGCGGCAGGCCTGGGCCGTAGACCAGGTCAAAATGGCGCTGGCCGCAAGCCGCAATCTCGGCATTTCCGCGCATGCGACCTTTTCCGGCGCGCTAGCCTGGCCTTATCTCTATCCATGGCCGCAGCGGCCGGCCGGACTGGTCGAGACGGCCTTCGACGAACTGGCCAAACGCTGGCGCCCCATCCTCGACTATGCGGACGAGATGGGTGTCGACGTCTGTTACGAAATCCATCCCGGCGAAGACCTGCATGACGGCATAACCTTTGAGATGTTTCTGGAGCGGCTGAACGGTCACAGCCGCTGCAAGATGCTTTACGATCCGTCCCATTACGTTCTTCAGTGTCTCGATTATCTCGACAACATCGACATCTACAAGGACAGGATCGGCATGTTCCACGTCAAGGACGCTGAGTTCAATCCAACCGGCAGGCAAGGTGTCTATGGCGGCTACAGCTCCTGGGTCGACCGGGCTGGCCGCTTCCGTTCTCTCGGCGACGGACAGGTTGATTTCAGCGCTGTCTTTTCAAAGATGGCAGCGAACGATTTTGACGGCTGGGCCGTCGTTGAATGGGAATGTTGCCTGAAGCATCCGGAAGACGGCGCCCGCGAGGGTTCGGAGTTTGTGCGCAATCACATCATACGGGTGACAGAAAAAGCCTTTGACGACTTCGCCGACGGCGGTACAGATGATGCGGCCAACCGGCGGATGCTGGGGATCGGTCAGGACTGACAGCGGTTTTCAGCCGCTCATGAACACCGGCTTCGTTAAAGAGTGAAACTCCTTTGATCAGCATCACCTTTGACACAACGACTTGCCTGATACCGGCAGACAATCATCGCTTCCCGGTGTTGTCTGCCCATACATACGCGATCAGCGAACGAACCAGGAGACGCAATGCGGTGATTGCCCGCAAACGTGTTTCCCTATAGAGATGTAATCGATTACAAGAAGAGCGCCCTTCGGGTTTCGGGGCGACAAGGAGGAGTGACATGGCCATAGAAGGAAAAGACAATCCGCAAGTGCGACCGATCCGGCTCGGCATGGTCGGGGGTGGCAAGGATGCTTTCATCGGCGCTGTTCACAGGATCGCCTCCAGGATCGATGGGCGCTATGAACTCGTGGCTGGCGCCCTTTCGTCAACGCCTGAAAAAGCAAAAGAATCCGGTCATGCGCTTGGGCTGAAGGAAGACCGCATCTATGCCGATTTCGAAGAAATGGCGAAGCGGGAAGCACGGCTGAAGGACGGGATCGAAGCGGTTGCCATCGTCACGCCCAACCACGTGCATTATCCGGCTGCAAAAGCCTTTTTGAAACGCGGCATCCATGTCATTTGCGACAAGCCGCTGACCTCGACACTCACGGACGCCAAAAAACTGGTCAAGGCGGCCGAAAACTCCAGCGCCCTCTTCTTTCTGACCCATAACTACACCGGTTATCCCATGGTCCGGCAGGCGCGCGAGATGGTCGAAAGCGGCGATCTTGGCGCCATTCGCGTGATCCAGGTGGAATATCCGCAGGACTGGCTAACTGTTGAGCAGAACAACAAACAGGCCGATTGGCGCACAGACCCGGCCCGCTCCGGTGCCGGCGGATCCACCGGTGATATCGGGACGCACGCCTATAACCTTGCCTGCTTCATCACGGGACAAGCTGCCGAAAGCCTTGCGGCCGATTTGCAGTCCTTCGTTCCTGGGCGGCAGGTCGATGACAACGGCCACGTGATGCTGCGGTACGCCAGCGGCGCACGCGGCATGCTCTGGTGTTCACAGGTCGCGCCCGGCAACGAGAACAATCTGAAGATCCGGGTCTATGGCGACAAGGGTGGTCTGGAATGGCATCAGGAGAACCCGAACTACCTCTACTTTACACCTTTCGGGGAGCCGATGCGCGTCCTGACCCGTGGCGGTGCCGGCATGCTTGAAACGATCGGGCCTGCAACCCGGATCCCGCCGGGGCATCCTGAAGGATATCTCGAAGGCTTTGCCAACCTTTACAGGGACGCCGCCGATGCCATCAGGGCACATCAAAGCGGCGGCGACACGAGCACGCTTGTCCCTGGTATCAGCGATGGGCTAGCAGGTGTTCAGTTCGTTGATGCCTGTGTCCGGTCCTCTGCGAAAAACGCCGCCTGGGTCAAACTTGGCGGCTGACGGCATTGCGGCCTTAGCGCCGGGACCTGCCCGGCGCTGGCATTCAACGCGGCATTTGACGACGCTTCTTGCCGTCAATCCGTGAAAAGCGAGCGCCTCATCCAGAATCAGATTCCGGTTTTTCGAGCCTTACTCTGGTGACCCGCACGTCGTTTTTCATGCCGTGGAAAAGATCAGACACCGGACCATTTCGATCCACGGTTGCGCGCTCCCCTTTAGACAATTGATTTCGAGTGCGCTGCCGGCGCTCTCACCAAACCACAACCGGGCCACAACCTGATTAAAATTAGACTGATGAAGTTAATAGAAAAACTGCTGAACAAAGACTTACAAAGCATCGATAGATTGCCCTTTGCAGATTAAGCTCCTGCTAAGCAATAAATCGGCGTTGCGGCTCCACTTTCGCAAGCTGGGCAGCGCAATTCCGCGTTAAAAAACAGACCTTTCAAGGATTGTCAAAAATACGTATTTTTATTTAAATTACTTCGGCCAGACTTTTTTCAAAATATTGCATTTTTTTCGCCGCAATTGACCAGATTTTTCGTCAAAATCTCGCGAATACATTAACGGCACAAGAACACATCACCCAACTAATCCGCTTGGACACAATCAAAAAAATGCCGGGAAATCATACGGCATTGAAGGCTCATTATGCCTTTCTCATGGGGGTCCAAGCATGCCGACATCACGTTCAGCCACAATTCCTGCACCCGTGTTTGAACTAACGGGAGACACGGCCTTCTCCGGTGAGAGGGGCGACTATCTGGACGGGGGCAATGTGGCGGCGCTGTCGCTGGCGGCCGGCACCATTGCGCTGACCTTCAATGCCGATCATGTCTCCGGTCAGCAGGCGCTCTTTTCCAAGGACGGGCGCGGCTATGACGAGGGCGGGCACCTCACCGTCTGGCTCAAGAACGGCCAGATCTATGTCCGTCAGCAGACCGACGACAAGAGCGAATATCTCAAGGTGCCGGATCTTCAGGTCAAGGCAGGCACCGACTATCACTTCGCCGTCTCCTTCGGCGAGGACGGGCTCAATGTCTATGTCAACGGACAGCTCTTTGCAGCCGAGCCGGAGATGAAGCAGGGCATAGACATGAACGAGCGCTCCTTCCTGGTCGGCGCGTCCGGTGCCTGGCGCTCCAGCGACAGCCAGACCGCGAGCCAGCAGTTCAAGGGCACCATCTCCGATGTCATGGTCTTCGACGAACAGGTCGGGGGCGAGGCCATGGCAGCGCTGGCCGGTGAGGTCGACCCGGCATTTGAGGCCGATGCCCTGGCCGCCCTCGCCCAGGACGACCTGATGCCTGCCTTCCAGCAGCTCCATCACGGATCCGACGAGGCCAAAGCGCTCGCCATGGCCTATGGCTTCAACCACATGGGTGAGATGACCGCCAACGCCACCTCTCAGGACGGCACCGACCAGGACGAGACCATCGAGGGAACCGACCAGGCCGACGCCATCAATGCCGGGCTCGGCGACGACACCGTCAACGGCAAGGCAGGCAACGATATCCTCCAGGGGTCCTACGGCAACGACATCCTCAATGGCGGGGCCGGCGACGACGTCCTTGACGGCGGCCACGGCGAGGACATCCTCAACGGCGGTGCGGGCAACGACCTGCTCATCTCCCAGTCCGACGGACGCGAGGGACCGGTCGCCTACGACCCGGATCGTGACGAGGGCGATCCGGACAACGAGCTGACCGACGGCAAGCTCTATCCGGACCAGCCGATCCCGGCCGACGATGTCATGACCGGCGGGCTCGGAGCCGACACCTTCTACTTCCAGACCCTCATCAACGCCAAGGCCCGCTTCATCGAGGAACACACCCAGGATGACGGCACCATCCGCTGGCACGGCGTTGCCGGAGAGAATGACGACATCCACAATCACTGGGTCGATGTCATCGGCGACGACATCATCACCGACTTCAACCGCGCCGAGGGCGACAGCATCCTGATCGAGGGTCACACCACCAAGATCAGATCCATCACCTATGGCGATGCCAACAATGACGGCATTGTCGATCACTCCGTCATCGCTCTTTATTCCGACCAGGGCAGAGGCGGCGGCGCCCACAACAACGACGACCTGGGCACCGTCACCGTCTATGGCGACCTGATCACGCTCTCCGACATCTCCACCACGGCCAAACCGGCCTACGGCATCGTCCGCTCCATCGCCGATATCGACGAGGCCATCAAACCCATCGAGATGGGAACCGACCGCGGCGAGATCGCACCGCCCGACGATATCCCGACACAGGACGACCTCCCCCTCCCCGCAGGCATGACACCCGTCTTTGCAATCGCGGGAGACACGGCCTTCTCCGGTGAGAGGGGCGACTATCTGGACGGGGGCAATCTGGCGGCGCTGTCGCTGGCGGCCGGCACCATTGCGCTGACCTTCAATGCCGATCATGTCTCCGGTCAGCAGGCGCTCTTTTCCAAGGACGGGCGCGGCTATGACGAGGGCGGGCATCTCACCGTCTGGCTCAAGAACGGCGAGATCATCGTCCGTCAGCAGACCGACGAGAGCACCGAGTATCTCAAGGTCCCCGACCTGAAGATCGACAAGGGCACCGACTATCACCTCGCCGTCTCCTTCGGCGAGGACGGCCTCAACGTCTATGTCAACGGCCAGCTCTTTGCCGCCGAGCCGGAGATGAAGCAGGGCATGGACATGAACGAGCGCTCCTTCCTGGTCGGCGCCTCCGGTGCCTGGCGCTCCAGCGACAGCCAGACTGCGAGCCAGCAGTTCAAGGGCACCATCTCCAACGTCATGGTCTTCGACGAACAGGTTGGGGGCGAGGCCATGGCAGCGCTGGCCGGCGAGGTCGACCCGGCATTTGAGGCCGATGCCCTGGCCGCCCTCGCCCAGGACGACCTGATGCCTGCCTTCCAGCAGCTCCATCACGGCTCCGACGAGGCCAAAGCGCTTGCCATGGCCTACGGCTTCAACCACATGGGCGAGATGACCGCCAACGCCGCCCCTCAGGAAGGCACAGACCAGAACGAGACCATTGAGGGAACCGATCAGGCCGACGCCATCAATGCAGGGCTCGGCGACGACACCGTCAACGGCAAGGACGGCAACGACATCCTCCAGGGCTCCTACGGCAACGACATTCTCAATGGCGGTGACGGCAACGACGTCCTCGACGGCGGCCACGGTGAGGACATCCTCAACGGCGGTGCCGGCAACGACCTGCTCATCTCCCAGTCCGACGGACGCGAGGGACCGGTTGCCTACGACCCGGACCGTGACGAGGGCGATCCGGACAATGAGCTCACCGACGGCAAGCTCTATCCCGACCAGCCGATCCCGGCAGACGATGTCATGACCGGGGGCCTGGGGGCTGACACCTTCTACTTCCAGACCCTCATCAACGCCAAGGCGCGCTTCATCGAGGAACACACCCAGGATGACGGCACCATCCGCTGGCATGGCGTTGCCGGTGAGAATGACGACATCCACAATCACTGGGTCGATGTCATCGGCGACGACGTCATCACCGACTTCAACCGCGCCGAGGGCGACAGCATCCTGATCGAGGGCCACACCACCAAGGTCCGCTCCATCACCTATGGCGATGCCAACGATGATGGCATTGTCGATCACTCCGTCGTCGCCCTTTATTCCGACCAGGGCAGAGGCGGCGGCGCCCACAACAACGACGACCTGGGCACCGTCACCGTCTATGGCGACCTGATCACGCTCTCCGACATCTCCACCACCGCAAAACCGGCCTACGGCATCGTGAAGTCCATCACCGATATCGACGAGGCCATCAAACCCATCGAGATGGGAACGGACCGCGGCGAGATCGCACCGCCCGACGATATCCCGACACAGGACGACCTCCCCCTCCCCGCAGGCATGACACCCGTCTTTGCAATCGCGGGAGACGTAAATCTTGACGGAACCCGCGATGGTCAGATCGCCATCGAACATTCCAAGGATATGGAAATCGCGGAAGGAACGATCGCGTTTTCATTCAAGGCGGACACCGTAAGCGGTTCGGACGCCTTGTTTTCGAAGGATGCGAGCGGCTACGTCACCGGTGGCCATCTCACGGCATGGGTCACGGATGGCGGCAACATCAAGGTGCGTTTTCAGGACGAGACCAGTTCGCTCTGGCTCAAGGCCGAAGACGTCTTTGAAGTCGGCAAGGAACACGAGTTCGCATTCACATTCGGTGAAGACGGCGCCGTTCTTTATGTCGACGGGGTTGCCGTTGCCGAAGATGACGCATTTGAATCCGACTGGCTCGGTAATGAAGAGTACCTGATGATCGGGGCAAATGGCTGGAGCAGCCCGTCCGGCGAAATCGGTTGGACAGGCAATCATTTCGACGGTGTGATCTCCGACTTTACCGTCCTCGGCCAGCAACTCGATCAAGAGCAGATCGGCAATAACCTGTTCGCCTGACCTTTGTGCAGATTGCTGGGCGCATGACAAATGCACCCGCTTTCATGGCGCAGACGCCTTCCTTGACTGCCACGCAAGGAAGGCGTTTTTCTGCGCTTGAAGACGTGCGTTTGAATTCGCTTGAGGTGCCGCGCTAATCATGTCATTCTATCGATCTATTGAATGAGAGAATGACACAGTGTCAGAAGCCACCGATCTTCCCAGCTGCGGTACGGACGGCCACGAGAAGCGCGCACCTTTCGACTTGCCGGCGACGGCAACTATTGAAAGCGCGGCCATGATGCTGCGTGCGGCCGGAGATACGGCCCGGCTGCGTATTCTGCTTCTGCTGGCAAATGGCGAAAGGTGCGTGACCGAGCTCGCGGAAGAAGAGGGCGAGAAAGTCGCAACGGTTTCCGCGCGCCTGAAACTGCTTCATTCAGCGCGGCTGGTGACCAGGCGCCGTGACGCCAAACACATCTACTACGCGCTCGCGGATCATCACGTCGTGCATCTTTTGCGCGACATCCTCGATCATGCCGCAGAAGACAACACGCATAACATGACAAAAGAAGGAGAAAACTCTTGACCAACAACGGCCCCACCGACCCAAACCACAGTCACACGCACGGACCCAATTGCGGCCATACGGCCATCCGGCACGGCGATCATGTCGACTATCTTCATGACGGTCATCTTCATCACCAGGAAGGTGGTCGCGTCGAAGAGCACGTGATCGAGGTTTCTGCATCCAACCCTGGAGGCTGCGCTCCAGTCGGTACACAGGACCTGGGCCATGATCCCGACCATGTCCATGGTCCGGGGTGCGGACACGAGGCTGTACCTCATGGCGATCACGTCTGCTATCTCGTGAATGGCCGCCTGCATCACCCGCATGACGGGCACTGCGACGATCACGGCCCTGTCGAGGTCGTGTGAGCTCCAATGTTACCAGCACGCAGCCGCAACGCTTCAAATCTTGCGGCTGCATACTCTTTTGACGCTTGCAGTGCCGGACAATCAGTCGCCGCTAAAGCGCATTAAAGCTGGGTCGGATTGGGTGCGTCGCCGTAAACCTCAAGCGGATCAAAGACTTTTTCTGTCTCGGTGAAGTTCAGCTCTATAGGACCGCCTTCGACTTCTGTCGGCACTGCGCGATAGAAGCAGGAGCGGTAACCGACATGACAACTGGCACCGCCTTCCACAGCAACACGCAACCAGACCGCATCCTGATCGTCGTCGATCCGCATCTCCACAATTTTCTGGATCAGCCCGCTGGTTGCCCCCTTGTGCCAGAGACACTTGCGGCTGCGGCTCCAGTAGTGCGCCTCGCCCGTTCTGATGGTGTGCAGCAGGGCTTCCTCATTCATAACCCCCATCATCAGAACGTCACCCGTTTCAGCATCAGTGGTCACGACCGGAAGCAAACCATTTTCATCGAATTTGGGTGCCAGTTGCCTGCCCTCTTCGACTTGCTCAACTGAGCGGCGGCTCGCAAAAACGTGTTTGTCGGACATCATCCGAGCCCTCCGTTCGCCATCGGAATGGATGACAGGAAGTCTCTGCGAAGTTCCGGATCGGATTGAAACTCGCCGAGAAGCTTCCGGGTCAGCATCGACACGCCCGGTTTCTTGATCCCGCGGGTCGTCATGCACATATGCGCGGCTTCAATGACAACTGCGACACCGCGCGGCTGAAGAACTTGCTGAATGGTGTCGGCGATCTGGGACGTCAATGTCTCCTGGATCTGCAGCCGTTTTGCATAGACCTCCACCACCCGCGCCAGCTTGCTAATGCCGACGACACGGTTTGCCGGAAGGTAGGCGACATGTACTTTTCCGATGATCGGAACGACGTGATGCTCGCAGTGGGATTCCATCCGCATGTTCCGAAGCACGATCAGATCATCGTAATCGTTCGTCTCTTCGAACGTGCGTTCAAGAAGCTCAGCCGGATCGATGCTGTACCCCTCGAAAAACTCCTCGTATGCCCGCACGACGCGCGCGGGCGTGTCCACCAACCCTTCGCGATCCGGATCATCACCGCTCCATTCCAACAAGACGCGCACGGCTGCCTCAGCATCTTCGCGCGAAGGGCGCAACCCGTGCTCTTTGCGATACTCTTCCATGGCCGCAACACTCGCAGCGTAAGTCATTATGTTCAAAACCTCTGTTGTTGATTTTCGGGCTGAGATGCAACGTCTTAGCTGGCACTGGACTCTGCGTTGCCACGCTTTCCAGTCTTTCTGGCTGGTTAACTGACGCGATAATCCCCTTAAGGGATCGAAAACCCTTCTTTCACATGGGAAAACCCAATCTGCACTTCCTTGATTTGGACATGATACGATATAACGTTACAAATCAAGTTGGAAATGGGTTCAAAAGCCATAAGGCGGCAGAAGTGAGGCCAAGCCGGGTTTCGAGCGATTGCTGATCCTTGGCGGACCCGCGCATGGAATGTATCCGGGAGCAAAAGTTGGAACAAAACCTGCTCGAGCAAACAGTGGAAGGCGACCTAACCCATTTCGGGAAGGCCCGCTCAATATTACAGAAATGGACTGAAGCCGTGGCATCGGGACGGATCGAAGAGATCCTGAACCTTTATGCCAAAGACGCTATTCTTGTCCCCACGTTGACCAACGAGATCGCCGTTACCGAGGACGGCCGCCGCAGTTACTTTGAGTTTTTTCTGTCCAACGGGCGTGCCACCTGTGCCGTCGACCATGAAGACTGCCGGATTGATAGGGATCGCTGCACGGTCACGATCGGCGGCATCTATACGTTCTCTTTCCAGAGAGCCGCTGGAGTGGAAACCGTACCTGCCCGGTTCCTGTTCACTTTCGAAGAATTTAATGGGCGTTGGCTCATCACCGGACACCATTCGTCGCGCTGTGTTTGAAACACGCCATGAAACATCGAACGCCCCCGAGGCAAACAAGATCAAGTGACCAGACACGCATGACCATTCCAGAACGCATACCTGTATTCCTGCTGAGTGGTTTTCTCGGCTCCGGCAAGTCAACGCTGCTGAACGCGTTTCTAAACAATCCCGCCGTCCAGGATACAGCCGTTATCATCAACGAATTCGGCGATGTTCCGGTCGATCACCTGCTGGTTCGACGGGGAGAAACCGCGATCAAAAAGGTATCGACAGGATGCCTTTGCTGTTCAGACACAACGGACATCCGCAAGACGCTTGAGGATCTGCGCGACGCGTCGCTTCAGGGGCTGACGGGTGTTTTCTCGCGCGTAATCGTGGAAATGAGCGGACTTGGAGATCCGGCCTCGCTCGTCAATGCGCTTTCCACAAGCAGTGACGTTGCCAGCCAACGGTCTGACGACGCCGCCGTTCCCGAATTCTATCTGGCCGGGGTTGTGACGCTTTTCGACAGCAGTACCGGGGCCGTTTCCGTCGAGAACCATTTCGAGGCGCTTAAACAAATCGCCTTCGCGGATCGGATCGTGCTTACGAAAATGGATCTGGCAGACGGCCGCGAAACCGCTACGGAGTGCAGCGCGCTGATGCGTGAATTGCGCGAACTGAACGCCGGCGCGGACATCATCGATCGTCGGTCTGTTGATCTGACAACGCTGTTTTCACCGCGTCCATACGCTGCTGTTGACCGCGGAGAAGATGTCGCCGGTTGGCTCGCTCTGGAAGCCGCATTGGCATTGGAAGCCGGGCATGGCACTCGAGCAGACGAGGAAAACACCCTCCTCAGGCATGGCTCCGGTATACGGACATTCAGCATCGTGAGCGACACGCCGCTGCCTGAAAAAAGGTTCCGTCAGTTCCTCGGTCTCCTGCAGAATTCGGCCGGACAAAGGCTGCTGCGCGTCAAGGGGATCGTTGCAACCGAGAACACGCCGGAAGAACCGCTGATCGTCCATGCGGTCCAGCACACTGTTTCAGATCCGGTTCGCCTGCCCGCCTGGCCTGACCAGGATCATCGCACGCGGCTTGTGTTCATCACGGACGGGGTCGACCCGGAACCCGTCCGCGAACTCTTTACGGCCGTCATCAACGCCCGTTCTTTCTCACTTGCAAAGTCACTCAGAAATGCGGGCGACGCTCTGCTCGCTTCATTTTCCCGAACTTTCTCCAACATCACCAGTCTCTCTCGGAGGTCACAATGAATGATATGCAAAGGACGCCCGTCACTGTGCTTACCGGTTACCTGGGCGCAGGAAAAACCACATTGCTGAACCGC
Organism: Roseibium sp. HPY-6; assembly: GCF_040530035.1. Lineage (NCBI taxonomy): Bacteria > Pseudomonadati > Pseudomonadota > Alphaproteobacteria > Hyphomicrobiales > Stappiaceae > Roseibium > Roseibium sp. HPY-6. Next base: position 1,757,623 of record NZ_JBEWCD010000002.1, on the reverse strand, counting down.
ATCCTCTCGGAAAATCACGGCAAAAAATATGCGGTTATCGTCAATGAATTCGGTGACGTCGGCATCGACAACGATCTTGTCGTCGACGCGGACGAAGAAGTCTTTGAAATGAACAATGGATGTATTTGCTGCACCGTGCGCGGCGACCTCATCCGGATCATCGAAGGCCTTATGAAACGGCGAAATCACTTCGACGCAATCCTGATCGAAACAACCGGACTTGCAGACCCGGCCCCGGTTGCCCAGACATTCTTCGTCGACGAGGACGTTCAATCGAAGACCAAGCTTGATGCGATCGTGACCGTTGTGGATGCCAAGCACCTGCTTGAAGAGATAGACAAGGCCCATGAAGCCCAGGAACAGCTGGCCTTCGCCGACATTGTCCTCCTGAACAAGATCGATCTTGTCAGCGAACAGGAACGTGCCGAGGTTGAAAAGCGGATCCGCAGGATCAATCCAACAACTCAAATCCACTACAGCGAACGTTGTCAGATTGACCTCGACAAAGTCCTTGGGCGCAACGCCTTTGATCTGGACCGGGTGCTGGAGATCGAGCCGCATTTCCTGGAGCATTTCCATGACCACGATCACGACGACCATGTCACGAGCTTTTCGCTTCTAAGCGATGCACCGCTCGACCCCCAAAGGTTCTTTCCCTGGATGCAGATGATCGCACAGGAGTTCGGCCCCGACATGCTGCGGATGAAGGGGATCATCGCATTTGCGGACGATGACGATCGTTTCGTGATGCAAGGGGTTCACATGCTGCTGGAAGGCGACCATCAAAGGCCCTGGAAAGCTGGCGAGAAGCGGACAACAAGGCTCGTGTTCATCGGTCGCAATCTTCCGCGCGACAAGATCGAAGCCGGCTTCACGGAGTGCGTCATTCACGAAGGAATCGCAGCGGAATGACCAGGTTCAACAATCCGCTCGCACCGAAAGTCAACCGGCTGAAGGCAAAGTCTTCTGAAATCAAGGCCTGGACCCGCGAACTGATGGGCCTGCCGGAAGATACGCCCATCACCGTTGCCGAATTGGCTTGCCGGGACGCCGGGTGCCCAGACATCGAAACAGTGATTGGCGTGCTCGAACCTGACAAGCCGATCGTGAAGTTTCGGGTACACACAACCTTGTCGGAAGTGACCAAAGCGGACGTGGCCAAGGCAGCGGGCGTTTAGATATCGCCCCTTCGCACTGCAGGCCGTTTCGCGGTCGCAGAAATACGCTGGCAGTTTTGTGCGGTCGATCTGGGTAGAATCTGGGGAACGGATGCCGGGAAGTGGTGTACCAAATCGATTGCAGCGGCTAAAGCGGCGGGCTGAAGACTACCTTCAGCCCGCTGCTTCATTCGACATGAGCCATCAACTGGACGGCATTGCTTTAGGTCACAATCTTTCCGGGCAGCGAATTGACCGTCAACGTTTCGCTCGGTTGAAAGTGGATCACTGAGCGGATTGACTCACCAGCTTTCAGGAGATCAAACGCTGTATTGATCTGCTCGTGGTTCATGTGATGCGTGATATAGGGGTCCACGCTGAAGTCGCCGCGCAGCCACTCATCGACCATTCCCGGCAACTGGCTGCGACCCAAAACACCGCCAAAGGCGGTGCCGCGCCAAACCCGGCCCGTGACGAGCTGGAAGGGCCGGGTCGCAATCTCCTGGCCGGCGCCGGCAACACCGATTACCGTGCACTCGCCCCACCCTTTGTGGCACGCCTCAAGCGCGGAGCGCATCAGCTCGACGTTCCCGACCGCTTCGAAAGTGTAGTCCAGTCCGCCGTTGGTCATCTCGACCAAGACATCCTGAATGGGTCCGTCAAAGTCCTTCGGGTTGATGCATTCCGTGGCACCAAGCGCCTTGGCGAGCGGGAACTTTGAGGTGTTGATATCGATCCCGATAATGCGCGAGGCACCGTTCAGAACCGCTCCCTGAATGACGGCCATGCCAACCGCACCGAGACCGAACACACCAACCGTCGACCCGGGCTCAACCTTCGCTGTGTTACGCACGGCTCCGATACCTGTCGGAACAGCGCATCCCATGACAGATGCCTTGGAGAGCGGCGCTTCCTTGGTGATCTTGGCCACTGAAATCTCTGGCAGCACCGTGTATTCGCTAAAGGTGCTGGTACCCATGTAGTGCAGGATCTGCTTGCCCTTGTAGGAAAAACGCGACGTGCCATCCGGCATCAGACCGGCGCCCTGCGTCTTGCGAATGGTCTGGCAGAGATTGGTCTTGCCGGACTTGATGTAGGGACAGTCGGGATCTTCGGGGATATAGAGCGGGATGACATGGTCGCCCGGGACGACCGAAGTCACGCCTTTGCCGACCTCTTCCACAATGCCGCAGCCTTCGTGGCCGAGAATGCACGGGAAGAGGCCCTCGGGATCCTCTCCCGAGAGGGTAAAAACATCGGTGTGGCAGAGACTTGTCGTGACAATCCGCACCAGCACTTCACCCTCTTTGGGGCCCTCAAGGTCGATCTCCTCGATCTCAAGCGGCTGGTTCGGTGCCCAGGCAATAGCGGCACGGGTTTTCATTTTGAAACTCCCTGAGAATCAATTCGTTAGGCTTGGAAGTTCGAGCCGGCCATCACTGCTTTTCTGTTTGGATCGCAGGATGGCCGGTTCTTTCCGCGTTTAGGCTTTAAGGGGTCTTAGGACCCAAGCGCTTCCGAGAGGGTCTTGGCATTGTGGTGCATCATATCGAGATATGTGCCTGCCGGACCATCCGAACCGGAGAGCGCATCCGAGTAGAGCGTTCCGCCGATTGTTGCTTCCGTCTCGTTCGCAATCTGCTCGAGCAAGCGATTATCCGTGATCGATTCCACGAAGACCGCCGAGATACCATCTTCACGGATTTGCGTGATCAGCTTGGCGACATCGGCGGCTGATGGTTCGCTTTCAGTGCTCAGGCCCTGTGGAGCTTCGAAGGTCAACCCGTAGTGGTCCGCGAAATATCCGAATGCATCGTGCGACGTGACAACGGTGCGGCGGTCTTCCGGAAGCGCACCGATCATGGCGTCGATTTCAGCCTCGAGGGCTTTGATCTCCGCGACATAGGCTTCGCGGTTTTCATAGAAGACACCGGCGTGTGCAGGATCTGCTTTGGCGAGAGCCGCGGTGATGTTGTCGACGTAAATTACAGCGTTGTCGAGGCTTTGCCAGGCGTGAGGATCAAAGGCCCCGTGATTGTGACCTTCGTGGCCATGTCCGGCGTGCTCTTCATGATCATCGTGGTCATCATGTCCAGCATGTTCCTCATGCTTGTCATGATCATGGTCGTCATGGCCAGCTTCAGCATGCTTTTCGTGGTCGTGATCGTCATGATCATGCCCAGCCTCGGCGTGCTTTTCATGGTCGTGATCGTGCTCCGCTTCGGCATGTTCTTCATGCTTGTCGTGGTCATGGTCGTCGTGGCCCGCTTCAGCGTGTTTTTCATGGTCATGATCATCGTGATCGTGACCGGCCTCGGCGTGCTTTTCATGGTCATGTTCATGCTCTGCTTCCGCATGCTCATCTCCATGGTCGTCATGGTCATCATGCTCGCCAAACGGGATCGCATCCACGCCGGTTGTGGCGACGACAAGCGTGCCCTTGAAATCGGCAGCCTCGGAAAGACGTTCCAGCCAGCCTTCAAATTCCAGGCCGTTGACAATCAGCACATCCGCTTCACTGACCGCACGCGCATCCTGCGGTGTTGGCTGGTAGACATGAGCGTCCCCGTCGGGACCAACAAGAGTGGTCAATTCGATATGCTCGCCACCGATCCGTTCGACCATATCACCCAGAACGGAGAAGGTTGCCACAACGTGCTTGTGATCATCTGCCCAAGCGATCGTTGGCGACAATAACGAAAGCGCGACAAGGGCCGTCGCGGATTTCAGGACTGTTCTGCGGGGCGTCATGAGGTTTCCTTTCAGTTCTGCAGGGGCCGGCGTGGCAGCACCTGTGCAATGAGACCGCCTGCCGGGCCAAGCACCAGGGACACCGCGTAGACAATTCCGGCTACGAGGATGATCGCCGGCCCGGAGGGCAAGCTGTAATGGTAGGAGAGCAGAAGGCCACTCAAGCTGGAGAAAAATGCAATAGCGACTGCAACGAGAATGAGCCCGCCTATACTGCTGGCCCAAAAACGGGCTGCCGCAGCAGGCAGGATCATGATGCCGACTGCCATGAGCGTGCCGAGGGCATGAAATCCGCCAACGAGGTTTAAAACCACCAGCGACAGAAACGTGAAATGCGTGATTGCGCTGAGCTTGCTGACGGAGCGCAGGAACTGCGGGTCTGCACATTCCAGAACCAGTGGACGGAACAGGATCGCGAGAACCAGCACCGACAGGCTCGCGATTGAGCAAAGCAGAATGAGTGCGTCGTTGTTGAGCGCCAGCACGGTCCCGAACAGCACATGCATCAGGTCCACGTTGCTGCCGCGCGTCGAGACAATCAACACGCCAAGCGCAAGAGAGATCAGATAGAAGGCCGCAAGGCTGGCATCTTCGCGCAGGGACGTCACGCGCGTGACCAATCCGGACAGCAGCGCCACCGCCATACCCGCAATCAGTCCCCCGACGGTCATAGCGCCAAGTGACAGACCTGAGATCAGAAAGCCAACCGCAGCACCCGGCAGGATCGCATGCGCCATTGCGTCTCCCGTCAGGCTCATGCGCCTGAGCATCAGAAAAACCCCAACCGGCGTTGCGCCTAGCGAAACCGCGATGCAGCCGAGCAATGCGCGGCGCATGAACCCGAAATCAGCGAAAGGCTGAATGACGATTTCCCAGATCATGCCGCGTCCCGTCCGCAGACATGTGGTGGACCCGCACACGCTTCGCACATCTGGCGCGCGCGAAACTGATTTTCGGCGGTGAGCACCTGTTCCGTTGGCCCGTGTGCCACAAGCTCACGCGCCAGCAAGAGCGTCTCGGGAAAATGAGCGCGAACAGTCTCGGCGTCATGCAGGACGGCAAGAACCGTTCGGCCTTCTGTGTGCCAGCTGCGGATCACGTCAAGAAGATCTGCCATGGTGCGGGCATCGATCGCGGTAAAGGGCTCATCGAGCAGGACCAGACGTGCGTCCTGAAGCAGCAGTCGTGCAAAAAGCGCCCGCTGCATCTGACCACCGGACAGCGAGCCGATGGGACGGGACTCAAGTCCAGTCAGTCCCACGGAAGCCAGGGCTGCATCAACGCGTGCGCGCTGCTTTTTGCCAAGCCAGCCAAAGGGCCCGATCTCGCGCCACAGTCCCATGGCAACCAGATCAACGACAGAAAGCGGGAACGTGCGGTCAATGTCGGACTGTTGTGGCAGATAGGCAATATCCTCACGCGCCAGCGAGCCAAACTCCACATTTCCCTGCAAAGGGGCGAGCGCTCCGGTTACTCCCTTCAGCAAGGTGGATTTTCCCGCACCATTTGGTCCGAAGATCGCCGTCAGACTGCCTTCGGCAATATCCGTGCGGAGCTGTTGAACAGCGGGCAGGCGATCATATCCCAGCGTGAGGTCTCGAAATGCAAGAGCAGATGTCATAGGGCCCCCGGTGTCGAAGTGGCCCAGAAAAAGGCTGCCCAGAGCGCGGCAACAACAAAAAGCGCGGCAACAAGGCGGGCCCCTGCCCCGACAAGAAGCAGCCGTAGTGTCTTTTCTGCACTCATGCCTGTAGCTTCCCTACGCTGCACGAACCGCACATGCCGTGTATTTCGATCACATGGCGCATTGGCGTGAACCCGGATTTACTCACCAGGCCGGAAATTTCATCCAGCAATTCAGGTGCGACGCTTTCTTCGACAGAACCGCATTCTTCGCAAATGGACAGGATAGAGGTATGCTGGTGCCGGTCGCACTGGCAAGCGATAAACGCATTCAGGGATTCAACACGATGCACCCGGCCACAGTCTGTCAGCGTCGACAGGGCTCGATAAATGGTCGTTGGCGCGACCTTCCCGTGGGTTTGGCGCAATACTTCAAGAACCTCATAGGCTGTGACTGGCGCATCGCTACGGTGCAAAACACGGAGGACCTCAGCCTGCCACATTTCTCCACGCGTGATCACAAAACGCCTCCAAAGATGATATCTATTCACTCGTGTTACTATATAACATTTTCTAATTAGGCAACCGGGATGTTCGATTGGAGAAAATGCGCCATGCCGACCCCTCACATGGACCTGTAACGAAAAGGTCAACGCGAACGAAAACCTGAACTCACGCCCGCACCGCGTGCTCACAGAAGCCAGAACCGGTGCGGCCTGAAATGCCCTACGGGTGGAACGCGATGAAAGCGACCCATGTGAGCGGCTTGCTGCCGCGAGTGCGCTGATTTGAGTGGGATTGGAAGAGCGAAGCCAGACCTTGTCCGGCGCAGGCAATGCAAATTTTCCTGCGGGCACGGCAGGTCATCAGCGTCTTAAGAGCCTGACGGCATCTGAATGTCGCGCACTTTTGGGTAGGCTGCCTTGAAGACCTGATAGGTTTCATCGAAAGGCCCCACGAGTTCTGTCTGCGGTTCGATTGTTTCAACGATATCCGGCTTCAGCAGGACGCGTTCCGGGTGCAAACCCGTGTGTGCAATTCTGGCAAGCCGTGCGGCACCAAGTGCAGCGCCAAAGTCTCCATCCTGCGGCCGTTCAAGGCTGACATTCAGGACCGTCGCGATCAACTTGAGCCAGTATGTCGAATTGGCACCGCCACCGATTGCTATCAATCGTTCGATCTTCGTGCCCGACTGAGAAAAGGTTTCAAGCGAGTCCCGCAACCCGAAGGCAACGCCTTCCAGCACTGCCCGCGTCAGATCGTTTTGCGCCGTATCCTTTCCCAGACCCGTGAAGCTGCCGCGAATGGCCGCATCGTTGTGAGGCGTTCGCTCGCCCGACAGATAGGGAAGAAACAGAACGCGCCCCGGAGGTTGGAGAGAGTTGCCCAAGGCGCCTGTCAGTTCTGCTGCGGTCTTGTCGGTGACCTGCGCGAGCCAGTTCAGGCTGTCTGTCGCCGACAGCATCACGCCCATCTGATACCACCGGTCAGGCACGGCGTGACAGAACGTGTGCAGGGCTGAGGCCGGAGCCGGATAGCACCCGTCCCTCGCGGCCAGAAGAACACCGGAGGTTCCAAGGGACAAGAACCCGTCTCCTTCGTTGAGCGCTCCGATCCCGCAGGCCGCCGCCGCATTGTCCCCTGCCCCGCCCGCGACGATGACCTGATCCGTGACACCCCAACGTGCGGCAAGGTCCGCGCGCAGCGTTCCGGCGGGCTGACAGCCCTCGACCAGCCGTGGCATCTGATCCACACGCATGTCTCCGGCTCTGAGCAAGTCCTGCGACCAATCACGCGCCGAAACGCTAAGCCAGGACGTTCCGGCACTATCCGACATGTCGGCGACATAGTCGCCGGTCAGGTGGTAGTTGAGATATGCTGCGGGCAACAGCACCTTGGCAACGCGCGCGAAATTCTCCGGCTCGTTGTTTTTCACCCAGAGCAGTTTTGGCGCGGTGAACCCTGGGAAAACAATGTTTCCTGAGAGTTCCCGAACACCTGGTGTCTCGTCCAGTTGCCGGGCCTCCATGTGAGCCCGGCTATCGTTCCACAAAATGCAGGGGCGTATCACCTCGCCCGATTCATCAAGCAGTGTCGCACCATGCATATGACCGGCGACGCTGATCGCATTCAGATCCGCAAATTCCGGATACCGTTCCCTGAGTTTCAAGGCTGCTTCATCAAGCGCTGCAACCCAATGGGACGGGTCCTGCTCACTCCAGCCGGAGTGTTTGTGCTCCGAATGATAAGACCGCTCGACAGATCCCAATACCTGACCGTCGCCGGAAACCAGTAGAGCACGCAGCCCTGACGTCCCAAGGTCGATGCCGAGGTAGCTCATGTTCTCATCCCTTTACCAGCGCCGGCATGGTAGTCCCTTGGTCGTTACTTCGCGAGGATGTGCGGAAAAAGATCTTCGTATGTCGACCAGATAACTTCTGCGCCGTTGCGGCGCAGGAGGTCACCGTGTTCCGTTTCAACATCGCTCACATGACTGCCACCCGTGAAGCCTGCACAGCGCATGCCGGCGGCCTTGGCAGCCCTTACACCGAAGGGAGAATCTTCAATCACCAGGCATGATTGAGGTCTGACGCCCAACTCGCGCGCGGCATGCAAAAACAGATCTGGCTCCGGCTTACCTCGCGCAACCTGCTGAGCGCTGAACACGTGCTGAAAGCGCTGCCTGAGTTTCATTGCATCCAGCGCAACACCGATGCGTTTCAGTGTTCCGCTCGACGCGATGCAGTATTTCAGACCTACCCGGTCAAGCCGTTCCAGAAAATGGGTCACCATGGGCATCGGCTTGAGATCGGCACGAAAGTGGTCAAACAGCGTGGTTTCCCAGAAAGACCCGAAATCCTGCCGGTCCTGCGTGCCGTTCGCCCGTACGTAGGCTTCTATCGTCTCCAATGATTTTCCAAGGAACATCTTGCGCGTGTCGTCGAGCGTCAAATCAATGCCGAAGGACTGAAGAGCCGTTCGCAAAGTCGCGAGGGAGATCACCTCGCTGTCTGCAATCACGCCGTCAAAATCGAAAATCACAAGTTCGATGTTTTCAAACAGGTCGGACATGGCGTGTTGGCTATGGTCGCAAGAGGTGGTCATGTAGGATCGATGAGGCTCCGGTTCACAGTGCTTGCCCTGCCGCGTTGAACTGGTGCAGCCGGTTATCGGGGATACGCAGTCCAACGGACTGACCAACAGGCGTTTCATCGTCACCGCTTACACGCGCGACGATTTCAGTGCCACCAGCCATGTTCAGGTAAAGGAGGCTCTCGCCGCCAAGCTGTTCCTTGACCTTCACGACGGCATCGAACTGCCCGTCGCCACTGGCCAGAATTTCAAGATGCTCCGGCCGGCATCCGATGAAGGCGGCTTCGGATACGAAGGGCACACCATGAACGTCTTTGCTTGGGGCAAACACATTCATGGCCGGCGAGCCAATGAATTCCGCCACGAAGCGTGACGTTGGCTTGTGATAAAGCTCAAGCGGCGAGCCGACCTGCTCGACCCGGCCGCCATTCAAGACGACGATCTTGTCCGCCATCGTCATCGCTTCCACCTGATCGTGCGTCACATAGATCATCGTGGCTTCCAGCTGCTTGTGCAGCCCCTCAAGCTCGACCCGCATCTGGACACGCAGCTTGGCGTCGAGGTTTGAAAGGGGTTCGTCAAACAGAAAGACCTTGGGGTTCTTGACGATCGCACGGCCGATCGCCACACGCTGACGCTGACCGCCGGAAAGCTGACCGGGCTTGCGATCAAGATAGTCCTCAAGCTGGAGGATTCGGGCTGCTTCGGCAATCCGTTCCTTGCGGAGCTCAGCCGAAAAGCCATTCACCTTCATGCCGAAATCCATATTGTCCCGCACGCTCATATGCGGGTAGAGGGCATATGACTGGAACACCATGGAGAGGTCCCGATCGGCGGGTTCAGCCGATGTGACATCGCGCCCGTCAATCTCGATCTGCCCCGAGTCGGCACCTTCCAGGCCGGCAAGCGTGCGAAGCAGTGTCGACTTTCCGCATCCGGACGGTCCGACGAAGACCACAAATTCTCCGTCGATGATGTCCAGGCTTACGTCGAACAGCGCCTGCACGTCTCCGTAGAACTTGTTGAGTCCCTTTATTTTGATGCCCGCCATCGCATTGACTCCCTGCAAGCGCGTATCCGCATGCTTGTAACGTTTGTATCGTGATACTTACAAATGTATTGACAATCAAGCTGAAAACTACTTTTGTAACAGAGCGGATACAAATGTTGCCCTCGCAACCTTGATCTGGGAGGAGATCGATCAAATGAAAATCCTGAAGAATTTGCTCGGCACCGTCGCCATAACCGGCATTCTTGCCACCGGCGCGATGGCCGATAACCATGGCTGGAGCCTGAAGAAGGCAGCCGAGCCCTATGCGGGCACCACCATTGACGTCGTGTTTCTGCTGCGTCCCGGCTACGAGGCCATCGAAGCGATGCTGCCTGCCTTCGAAGAAGAAACCGGGATCAAGGTCAATATCATCAAGCACCCATATGAAAATGCCCTTGGCGAACAGGTTCGCGACTTCGTGGCAGGTGGCGACCTTGATATTGCACTGATTGACCTTGTCTGGATCGGCAACTTTGCTGAAAATGACTGGATCATCCCGCTTTCAGACGTTCAGGCGAAGTTCCCAGACATCGTCGACCCTGACCTTGATATCGATGACTTTTTCCCGCTGGTCCTGAATGCGTTCGGCGGCTGGAACGATACCCTCTACGGCTTGCCGTTCGACAACTACTCCGGCCTGATGTTCTACAATCGCTGCATTCTGGAGGAAGCCGGCTTCGACGGCCCGCCCGAGACCTGGCAACAGTTGAAGGACGAATATGGCCCGGCGCTGACCAAGGATGGCAAATACGCCTTTGCACTTCAGTCGAAGCGGAACGAAACCCAGTCTGCGGACAGTTTCGCACGCATGCTCTGGCCCTTTGGCGGGTCGTTCCTCGACGCTGATTTTAAGTCCAACCTGAACAGCGAAGAGAGCCAGAATGGTCTGAAATTCCGTCAGGACCTGATGCAGTACATGCCGGACGGCATCGTGGCCTATGACCATGCTGAAACCGTCAACGCGTTCAGCCAGGGCGACGTGGCGATGATAACCGAATGGTCGGCTTTCTATTCCTCGGTTGTCTCACCCGACACATCCAAGGTGGCGGATTGTGTGGAGATCGCGCCGGAACCGACCGGACCTGCAGGACGTAAACCGGCTCTCGGCGGGTTCTCTCTTGCCGTGGCGGCCCAGGCCGATGAAGCGGAACAGGCTGCAGCTTATCTCTTCATCCAATGGGCGACTTCCAAGGCGAATGCGCGCGAATATCTGGAGCGCGGCGGCGTTCCGGCGCGGCAATCGGTCTACAAGGAAGACGGCCTCGAAGACTACAAATTCGTGCCGGCGCTGGTCGAAAGCTGGCAGGAAGGCGTGCCGGAGTTCCGTCCACGCTTTGCCGAGTGGCCCGAAATCACCGAAATCGTGCAGGAATGGGGCACGAAAATGATGCTCGGTGAAGTCACGACCGAAGAGGGTGCGCAAGAGATCGGCACCCGCATGGAAGAAGTGCTGGAAGCCGCCGGCTACTACTCCGGCGAAAAACCACTGGCACAATAATCCACCCCAGTTAGCCAATGCCGGGGGCGTCTCGCGCCCCCGGTCCGCCCTCAAAGGGCCTCCGGGAGGACAACCATGCGCGGCCAGGTCCCACGCAGAACCATATTTGCTTTCATCGGCCCCGCCGTCATCGGTCTGGCCATGGTGGGTATCGCGCCGTTGCTTTACGCGGTTTGGACCTCGCTGCACTTTTACAATCTCACGAAGCTCAAGCGTGTCGAATTCATCGGCGCTGACAACTACCTCACGGTGCTGACCGATGAGGTGTTCTGGCAGGCGATGGGCCGCACCTTCTTTTTGCTCGGCACCGCTCTGCCCCTTCAGATAGCACTTGGTCTGGGAATTGCTCTGGTTCTGCACCAGCCGGGCCTGACCCTTGTGAAAACGCTGGCGCGGCTCAGCCTGGTCCTGCCGATGGCAACCACCTATGCGGTTGTCGGGCTCCTGGGCCAGGTGATGTTCAACCAGAAATTCGGGGTCGTGAACCAGATACTCGGCGGTGTCGACATCAACTGGATCGGCGACCCGAACAACGCCTTTGCCATGATCATCTTCTGGGACGTCTGGCAGTGGACACCCTTCGTGGCGCTTGTCCTCCTCGCCGGCCTGACGATGGTGCCGGGTGAAGTGGAAGAGGCGGCACGGCTTGAGACAAAATCGACCTGGACAATCCTGCGATATGTGCAACTGCCCTTCCTGCTGCCAGGCCTGGTCGCTGTCCTGATCCTTCGGACGGCCGATACCCTGAAACTGTTCGATATGGTTTTCACGCTGACCCGAGGCGGACCTGGATCTTCAACCGAGTTTATCTCGTTGATGATCCAGCGGGTCGGTTTCCGGGGGTTCGACCAGGGCCTGGCCTCGGCGCAGGCGATCATCCTGCTGATCATCACCATCGTGCTGGCGCAGATCTACATCCGTGTCTTCTACAAGGAGGTTTGAGCCATGACATCCCCGCGTTCGTTCTGGTCCCAAATCGCCCTGCTGGCATTGATCATTCTTGTCTGTGTCTTTCCGTTTTACTGGATGGTGACGACCTCGCTGAAAACGCAGATCGTTGCGCTTGAAGCGCCGCCGGTCTGGCTCTTCGAGCCCACGCTGGACAATTACCGCGAAGCGCTGTTCGAAGATGGCGTGCTCAGGACACTCATCAATTCGATCATCATCGCGATCTGTACGACGGCGCTGGCCCTGCTGCTCGGCGTTCCCGCTGCCTTTGCTCTTGCCCGCTTTGAGTTTCGCGGCAAGAAAGACCTGTGGTTCTGGTTCATCACCAACCGCATGGTGTCGCCCATCGTACTCGCCCTGCCCTTCTTCCTCATTGCGCGTAACCTGGGACTTCTGGATAAGCACATTACGCTGATCCTGATCTATCTGACGTTCAACCTGCCGATCGTCATCTGGATCGTCACGGATCAGTTCCGTGGGATCCCCTATGATCTGGACGAGGCCGCACGCCTGGAGGGCGCATCGCAGTTCACCATCATGCGCAAGATCTGCCTACCGCTCGCCATGCCCGGTGTGGCTGTCTCGGCGATCTTCTCTTTCATCTTTTCCTGGAACGAGCTGATGTTCGGCCTGATCCTGACCCGGAACGAAGCCAAGACGGCGCCTGCGATGGCCGTTTCCTTCATGGAGGGGTACAACCTGCCCTACGGCAAGATCATGGCAACCTCGACGCTGATCGTGATTCCGGTGCTGATCTTTGCTCTCATCGCGTCCAAGCAGCTTGTACGCGGCCTTACCATGGGAGCGGTCAAGTGATTTGCCTTCGCCCTGTACTTCATCATGGCACGTCGCTAGACAGTGCCCGCTGAAAGGAAGGGCCATGTCACGCTACATCAAACTTGACCAGATCGACACGGAAGAACAACTTCTGGTGCGCCTTGCCTGGGCCTGCGAGGTCGAAGGGATGACGCAGTCGGATGCGGCCGAGCGGTTCGGTGTCACCCGTTTGCGTGTCAACAAGGCGCTGAGCGAGGCAAAGCGGCGCGGCATCCTGCGCGTCAGCGTCGATTCCGTTTTTGCGGCTGCCGCCCAACTGGAATGGGAATTGGAGCGGGAATTCCGATTGATGCGCGCCATTGTCGTGCCTTCGCCCCAAGACAGTACCTCGGTCACACCACTTGTCGCTGCAGGGCTCGGCGCTCATCTGAGCGATTTGCTGCAAAGCCCGGACGTAACCAAATTCGGCATGTCCTGGGGCAACACTCTGAACCTGGCGACCCGTCACATGCAGCCGCTGGACCGCCCCGATCTGGAGATCGTCTCGATCATGGGCGGCGTTACACGCGGTTCGGACGTCAACGGATACGAGATCACGACCCGTCTGGCGGATCTTTGCAACGCAGAACACAGTTTTTTCACGGCGCCGCTGTTTGCCGGCAGTCCGGAAAGCCAGGAACTCTTCATGCAGCAGGGCGTCATCCGGGAGATGCTGGAAAAGATCCGGCTGTGCGATGCCATCGCGCTCGCCACCGGCGACCTGCAAAGTTCGCTTCTGGTACGCGACGCATTGCCGGACGGTATTGATCCGGCTGAACTGATCGCTCTTGGCGGCGTCGGCGACATTACCGGACACATTCTGAACGCGGAAGGCGATCTCGTGGACCACCCGGTGAACCGGTGCGTGATCGGCTTGTCGCTGGACGAGATGACGGCAATCAAGAACGTGGTCCTGGCGGCAGGCGGAGCGCACAAGGTTCCGGTTATAACCGCCGCGATCAAGCGCGGATTTGTCGACACACTGGTGACCGACGAGAACACGGCAAAAGCCCTTCTGGAAAGGGCCTGATGCAACGATGAGGAGGCGATGATGGCCAAGGCGCTGGTTCTGGAAGAAAAGAACAAACTCGCGCTACGTGACATCGAACTGAACGATGCGCTTGGACCTGATGATGTGCGTATAGCCATCGATACGGTCGGCGTCTGCGGCAGTGACGTGCACTATTATACGCATGGCAAAATCGGTCCGTTCGTCGTCAAAGATCCAATGGTGCTTGGCCATGAGGCCGCCGGCGTCATATCTGAAATCGGTCAGAACGTCTCTCATCTGAGTGTCGGCGACCGGGTCGTTATGGAACCGGGGATTCCAAAGATGGATTCCAAAGCCTCGAAGCTTGGTGTCTACAATGTTGATCCCGACGTCCAGTTCTGGGCGACACCGCCGGTGCACGGGTGCCTCACCCCTTCGGTTGTCCATCCTGCCGCCTTTACCTATCGCATCCCGGATCACGTGAGCTTTGCCGAAGGTGCGATGGTTGAACCATTTGCCATTGGCATGCAGGCGGCGGCGCGCGCCAAAATCAAACCTGGCGATGTCGCTTTCGTAACAGGCGCGGGGCCTATCGGCATCATGGTGGCGCTGGCTGCGCTTGCGGGCGGCTGCGCCAAGGTCTTCATCTCCGATCTCGTCGAAGAGAAGCTTTCGGTGGCGACACGGTACGACAATATCGAGCCTATTCTGATCGGTCGAGACGATCCTGCCGGGGTTCTGCGCAGCGAAACCGAGGGCTGGGGCGCTGATGTGGTTTTCGAATGCGCTGGTGCGGCAACATCCATCAAATCAGCGCTCGAGGTCGTGGCACCCGCCGGCTGCGTCGTTTGGGTTGGCATGCCGGTCGATCCGGTGCCGGTGGATATCGTGCTGGCCCAATCCAAGGAGATCCGCATGGAAACCGTATTCCGTTATGCCAACATGTATGACCGGGCAATCGCGCTCCTTTCTTCCGGTAAGGTTGATCTTAAACCGCTGATTTCCGAAACCTTTTCATTCGACGACAGCATCAAGGCCTTTGATCGTGCAGTCGAAGCCCGCCCAACGGACGTGAAGATCCAGATCAGGCTGGACGGGTCATGAGCGGGCGTGCCGACAAGCTCCTCGAAGAGCTTCACCCCGGGCTTTCCGATGAGGTTCTTGCGCAGCTCAAACCTCTTGCTGAAGCGCTGGCCGGAGCGCGGCGTATCCTTTGCCACGGCGTCGGCCGGGAGGGGCTCATGATGAAGGCGCTCGCCATGCGCCTTTATCACCTTGGCTGCGATGCGCATGTCGTCGGGGACATGACCGCGCCGCCGGTCGCGGCTGGGGACGTTCTGTTCGTGAGCGCTGGCCCCGGCGAATTCTCCACCATCGCTGCCCTTGCCGGCATTGCCAAGGACAGCGGGGCGACGGTTATCTGCATCACCGCCGAACCCGGCGGCCGGGTGCCGGGCCAGGCGGATCTGACCATTCACCTCCCAGCACAAACGATGGCCTCCGACGCGCAAGCCACATCGATCCTCCCCATGGGGTCGCTCTATGAAGCACTCATGTTCCTGTTCTTCGAGCTTCTGGTTCTGGATCTGCGGGACTTCATGTCGGTCGCCCCCGAAACCATGCGTGCCAACCATACGAACCTGGAGTAGACCATGTCCTGGGAGACACGCTTCAGCCTTGCAGGAAAAACCGCGCTGATCACGGGAGCATCGTCCGGCATCGGCGCGGAGATCGCCAGGGTTTTTGCCCAGGCAGGTGCCGATATTGCGGGCCATGGCCGTGATGCTCCGCGCCTTGCCGCGCTCGGGGAAGAGGTAGAATCGGAAGGTCGCCGCTTTGTCGCGATTACAGGCGATCTGGGGGATACTCAGCAAACGGAAAGTGTTGCCATTCAGGCGCTGGCTGCCTTTGAGAAAATTGACATTCTGGTCAATTCCGCCGGAGTTGCTCTGACTGGACCTGTTATCGACTACGACCTCGCCGACTGGCAACGAACAATGGCGATCAACCTGACGGCTCCCTTTATCCTTTCCAAAGCGCTGCTGCCGGGCATGATGGAACGCCAAGAGGGCAAGATCATCAATATCTCGTCCCAGACCGGTGTCATTGCCCTCAAGGACCATGCGGCCTACGCGACTTCCAAGGGCGGCATGAACGCGCTGACCAAATCGCTGATGACGGAAGCAGCGCCTTACAACGTGCAGGTCAATGCCATCTGTCCGACAGTGGTTCTCACCGAAATGGGCAAGGAGCTGTGGTCGGCACCGGAAAAGAAAGATCCGTTCATCGACCGGACGCCTCTGGGGCGCTTTGGCGAGCCGGTGGAAATCGCCGACATGGCGCTCTACCTGGCCTCCCCGGCTTCCGGTCTCGTCAATGGAGCGATCATGATGATTGAAGGCGGGTATTCGAGCATATGAAGGGATTTGGCGTTCATACGAGCATGTGGACCATGTCCTGGGACGCAGAAGGTGCAGCAAGAGCTATTGCTGCAGCCAAGGGCTCCGGCATGGACTTTATCGAGATTGCCTTGCTGGACCCGGCATCGACTGATGCCGCGCTTGGCCGCCGGCTGCTGGAGCAGGCCGATCTACCCGCAGTCTGCTCGCTTGGCCTGCCGGAACCGGTCTGGGCGTCCAAAAACCCCGAAGGCGCTGTGGACTTTCTAAAGCTGGCGATTGAAAAGGCAGCTGGCCTCGGCGCAGAAGCGTTATCCGGCGTGACCTATGGCGGCATTGGCGAGAGAAGCGGTGCACCGCCGACCGAGACCGAGCTGAGCAACGTTGCCCGTGCGCTCGAAGAGGCTGCCAGGTGCGCCAAGGCCGCGGGGCTTTTGTTCGGGATCGAACCGGTCAACCGCTACGAGACCCACTTGATCAACACCGCCGCGCAGGGCGTTGCCATGATCGAGCGGATCGGCGCGGAAAACATGTTCCTGCACCTTGATACCTATCACATGAATATCGAGGAAAAGGGCGCCGGGAACGGCATTTTGCATGGGCGCGAACATCTTCGATACATCCATCTGTCGGAATCGGATCGCGGCACGCCCGGCGAAGGTACGTGCGACTGGGACGAGATCTTCGCGACGCTGTCGGCGATTGGTTTCAAGGGCGGTTTGGCCATGGAGAGCTTCATCAACATGCCTCCGGAGATTGCGTTCGGCCTGTCGGTCTGGCGTCCGGTCGCCGAAAGTGCAGATCATGTCATCGATCAAGGCCTGCCGTTTTTGCGTGGAAAAGCCCGGCAATATGGTTTGATAGAGTGAGGACGGAAAGATGGCCGACTTGACTGGCAAGGTTGTCGCAATCACGGGAGCCGCTTCAGGCATCGGACTTGCCTGCGCCAAGGCGTGCATCGAGGCTGGCGCGCGGGCGGTCCTGGTGGACCGCGACGAGAGTGCTCTGACCCAGGTCTGCAATGACCTGGGAGAAAACGCCGTTCCGGTGGTGACGGATCTTCTGGACAAGGACAGCGTGGCCCGGATGCTGCCGCAGATCCTTGAGAAGGCCGGGCGCCTGGACGCCTTTCATGCCAATGCGGGTGCTTATATCGGCGGGGATGTTCTGGAAGGTGATCCCGATGCCTGGGACCGGGTCTTGGACCTCAATATCAATGCGGCCTTCCGCTCAGTGCAGGCCGTGTTGCCGCATCTGGCGAAACAGAGCTCCGGCGACGTGATATTGACCAGTTCCGTCGCGGGCGTGATCCCGGTTGTTTGGGAGCCGATCTATACGGCGTCCAAACACGCAGTGCAGGCGTTTACCCATACCGTACGCCGTCAAATGTCGAAACATGGCGTGCGGGTTGGCGCAATCCTTCCCGGCCCCGTGGTAACAGCGCTTTTGGACGATTGGCCGAAGGCGAAGATGGAGCAAGCTCTTGCTGAAGGCAGTCTCATGCAGCCCAAGGAAGTTGCCGACTGTGTTGTCTTCATGCTGACCCGTCCGGCGAATGTCACCATCCGCGATCTTGTCCTCCTGCCGAATGCGGTCGACCTATGAGCGCGTTCATCGGCGTAGATGTCGGCACGGGCAGCGCGCGAGCGGGCGTATTCGACGCCGCAGGAACTCTGCTGGCGAGCCATGCCCGCGATATCCGGATGTGGCGAGACGGCGATATTGCAGAACAATCGTCTGATGATATCTGGCAGGCAGTTTGCACATGCGTGAAAACGGCTGTGACGGAGGCAGGCATTCCTCCTGAGGACGTCGCCGGTATCGGCTTTGACGCGGCCTGCTCCATGGTGGTTCTGGACCGGCAGATGCGCCCCCTCTCCATCAGTTCTTCCGGCGCGGTCGAGCGGAACGTGATCGTCTGGATGGACCATCGCGCCAAGGATCAGGCAGACCGCATCAATGCGCAGGGCCATGAGGTACTGGACTATGTCGGCGGCCGGATTTCTCCGGAAATGCAAACACCAAAGCTCCTGTGGCTCAAGGAGAACCTGCCGGATGCGTTTGCGCGAGCCGGTCAGTTTTTTGACCTTCCGGACTTTCTGACTTGGGCCGCGACCGGCTCCCTGATCCGTTCCGCCTGCACGGTCACCTGCAAATGGACCTATCTTGCCCACGAAAACCGCTGGGACGGGTCCTATTTCCAGAAGATCGGTTTGCCGGAGCTTGCCGATGAGAGTTATGCCCGCATCGGCCAGACAATCGTTGCCCCCGGCACGGCCCTGGACAGCGGCTTAAGTGCCGAGGCTGCCGAGCAAATGGGATTGCCGGCTGGCACTCCGGTCGGCGCGGGCCTGATCGACGCTCATGCCGGCGGTATCGGAACTGTCGGCGCAGATCCGGAAGCCGGACCTGAAGCAACGATGGCCTATGTCTTCGGGACGTCCGCCTGCACGATGGCCAGTTCCGCTGGACCGCACAAGGTGCCGGGTGTCTGGGGGCCTTACTATTCGGCCATGGTGCCCGGCCTCTGGCTCTCAGAGGGCGGGCAATCCGCAGCCGGAGAAGCGGTTGCCCATCTGATCAGATCCCACCCAGCACATGCAGAGGCTTCCCAACTGGCACAAAGTGACGGTCTCTCACTCCAGGACTATCTGCTGCACGAGGTGACACAGCGCGCGCCAAATGCCAGCGATGCCATTGAAATTGCCGGGCATCGTTTGATCGTCCCCGATTTTCTCGGCAACCGTGCCCCATTCGCTGACCCAAGCGCCACGGCGGTGGTTTCCGGACTGACACTTTCAAACGATGTCGACGATCTGATCAGGACCTATGTCGCAGGTGTTTTCGGCATCGGGTATGGGCTGCGCCAGATCATGATGGCGCAAGCCGAGCATGGAGTTGCCCCGAGTTCCATCGTGATTAGCGGGGGTGCGGGACGCAGCCCGGTTATCAAGCAAATGCTGGCGGACGCCAGCGGCTTTCCGGTCCTGGCGCCGAAGTCTCCCGAACCGGTCCTGCTGGGCGCGGCGATGCTGGGAGCTGTTGCATCGGGATCTTTTGCCGACTTGAAGATAGCCATGCGGGACATGTCGTCTGTCGAGCGGAAATTCGTACCATCTGACCACGCCGCTGTGGCCCACAGCGCCCGCTTCAAAGCATTTCTGCTGCTTCAGAAGGCGGAACACGATCTGCGGGCTGAACTGAATTTCTGAATATGTGAACTGGCAGCAGACAGCCGCTATTTCCTGGCGGCTCGAACGCCACATGCCAGCTATCCGACCTATGGCAACAATGGAGAATACGCAGCCAGCCCGGCTCCTGATTTGGTCTGGAATACTCTGGCCCACCCAAAGTGCATGTGGGTGGCACTCCAACCGTGAACAGAGCGAACTTTTGAACGCGAACAATCAAAGGGTGGCGGCCAGCAACAATAGTAAAAAATTGCGATTCCATAGTTTTTAATTAGAATAAATAAAAACTGGAATCATTCTAATACTATAAATACGTAGTAGTGTGTATTGATTTTATTTTAATCCCGGCCTTCAATTTAATCGAAAGAGGAGCATGGAATTCGTTTTGAATGCCGAGGGAGACGCATCACGATGGCTTGTCGTAGCACTGAAGATACAATTTCTTCGAATGTGAGCCGAAAGACCTGTAATGGCGATTGCGCGAACTGCGGTGCCGTTGAATCCATGCTCAATCAGCTTGAAATCTCACTTGAAGAAGGCCTTGCCAGCACGCTGCAGCAGCAACCGCCAAAACAGACCGGGCCGCAAACCGTCGGTTCGTAGACTTTCGGTGCGACTATAACCAAACGCTGCTTTTGGCGTTATTGGAAAAGTCCGAAGCGTTGACCGCTCGGCGAAGGCGTCATCCTCTTTTGGTGTGCTGACACCGACTCTTCCAAACTTGCCAAAGCTTACCGCACCAGATCATACGCATATAGATGGTCGGGATAGTCATACCCTTCGAACATGACGTCGTGTCGGTAAGACATGCCGACCTTGCTAAGGACGTGCAGGGAACGAGAATTGTGCGGGTCGACAATCGCGACGATGCGATCCGATTGTTTTCCAAGCAGCGGTTTTTCAATAAGTGCTGTCACCGCTTCTGTCGCGTATCCCTGCCCCCACGCGTTTCTCGCCAGCCGGAAACCGATCTCCACGTCGTCCGGCTGCACGCGCTCAGGGTCGCTCCCGAGACTGATGTATCCGACAATTTGCCGGTCCTGTTTTCTTTCAATTGCAAAGACGTGCGGTAGCTCATGCTTGTTGCCGCTGCCCAAGGCGGCTTGAAACCAGGCAACCTGCTGTCCCTCGGTGAGCACCCCTTGGTCGCTGAATTGCATGACGTCTGCATTGCCAAGTATGGCGTTCACGGACGGCCAGTCGCCCACCTTCCAGGGTCTTAGTTTCAGCCTGCTGGTTTCAATCACCGGTCTCGTGGTTCCTTTCATCGAAGCGAAAGGGAACGCTCGTGCTCGGTAACGTTCTCCCGCGGTGATGGCAAAGCCCCGACAGTGCCGGTCGGGCGAAACCCTGCTTTTTCATAGAGCTTGATTGCGGCGTGATTGCTGTCGGCAACATCAAGAAACACCTGTTCGAAACCGGCGGCAGACGCCCAGTCTATCACTCTTTGAACGAGGAGACTGCCGGCCCCCCGCCCTCGCGCCTCCGGGGCCACCCACATCCCAAAGAGACCGGCAACACCGTCCCGGTCTCTCCTTGCTGCACCGGTCACCGAGCCGACATCCTTATCACCCAGCACGGCAATAAAGGTCTGTGCACCCGAAGTCAGACGCCGCCGCCAGTTCTTTTCGAGAAACGCTTCCTCGTCAGCATATGTGCTTGCAAAGGCATTGGGCGTGTCGCGCAAGGCACGAAGCCGAACCGCTTGATATCTCTGCCACTGATCTTCGACGAGTAACTCAATTCTCATGTCGCTGCCTGTCTCGTTCTTGTGATTGAAAAGATCGTATTACCAACACCGAGCATTTTGTAGAGCACAGCGACGGGAAGACGTTGGTCTGAACCGGAAGAGATGGACATAAGGCGGCACTTTTAGGTAATGTTATAAAGTAACAGCATAAATGCGATGCCTGATCGGCAATTGCAAGACGCCGTGACCGATATTTACTGCCGAAAACACCGCAGCCGGGATCCTACGATGCGGCGCGCGTGTTCCAGCCACCAAAACCTGAGAGACGTCCCATGCGGCCCATACGCACCTATGACGATTGGAAACACTGCATTACCGACATTTGCAAAGTGCCGCTTACAGCTGACTATGTCGCCGCGCGGTTAAAGGAGCTCCGCGACACACAGAACTTTGATACAAAGAAGTTTGTTGGAAGTTGGGGCGAACAGCATCGACAACAGGTTGTCGCCTGGTTTGAACAGGCGGAGATTGAACTGTCTCAAGGCGCGCCAGCCAAAGGCCAAATCCAGGACTAAACCTCGTCCAAAACCATTCGGTGCATGTAAGGAAAACCTGCATTCAGACCGCTTCCATTCGGAGCACAAATGACGTTGGAAGTCCTTCGCTCAAGGTCTCTTGCCGCGTCGGAGGTCGATATCGCACAGAGCAAGCCGATTGCGTCAAGCGAACCCAAAACGATCGCTTCTGCGCGATGTGTGAATACCTGTGGGTGAGGTGTGTCGCTGTGCTTCCAAGATACGTCTGATTTGTGTGAGCCGGACCGGATCGCCGGAGTATCTTCTATCGCGTAGACGACGTCATCTCAAATGGACCGGCCGAATGAGATACATTCTTTACTCCTATCCCGACTGTGCAAGCCATGTTGTGCGTATGGTTCTTGAAGAGCTGGGCGCAACCTACCGGGATGAAATCGTCCCCATGCATGAGGGCGCGCACAGAAGCGATGAATTTCTCCGCCTGAACCCTCGCGGAATAGTCCCCGTCCTTGCGGACGAGAATTCAGGGGCTGTTCTTTCGGAAACAGGAGCCATTCTGAACTATCTTGCAGACCAGAATGGCCAGCTTGCTCCTGAGCCAAAAGAGGCGCAGTCAAGGGCCGTGTTTCTTCAAACCCTGTTCTTCTTGTCGAATACGCTACATTCAGACGCGCAACTTCAGTACTACACGGAAAGATATGTGGGGCACGATCTGGCAGAAATTGTCAGACCAAAAATCCATGACCGTATGCGTTCTCACTTGAAAATGCTGGACGCGGCAATTGGTCAAAATGGTGGACCCTGGCTGCTTGGTTCTGGTCTCAGTGTGTGCGACTTTTACCTCGCTGGCTGTGTTCGTTGGGCATTGATCGCACCCCGTCATGCCCCTCTCGAGGCCGAGGTTCTGACGCAGCTCCCCTTTCTGACCAAGCTGTTGGAACAGTTAGAAGCTCGCGACAGTGTGCATCGCGCATTTGATGCTGAAGACACGCCTCGTTCGGCCTATTTCCGAGCACCAATCCGGTCAAACTGGACCCGCGATGCGAGTGGTTTGCCGTGGCGTGTTTTATGAAAGGAAAGTGCCCGCGTTAGCAGAGTGTCTGCAAGACGTAAGCCGGGGTCTTGCTGTCACGCTTCCGATCGGAAAATCATCTACTGAAAGTGAGAAGAAGGTTGTTCGCGGGCATCGCATCGACGGCGATGGGAGCAAATCCGGCCGCAATGGCCATGTCGGAAACGGCTTCCAACGATTTGTAACCGATCGCAGGATCGCGTGATCGCAAGGAGGTATCGAACGCGCGGTCACCTTCTGAGGCATACGCAGCGCCGCGTAGGAAAGGTCCATAAACGATCATCCTCCCGCCCTCGCTCAAAGCTCCGTGCGCCTCTTCGAAGAGACGCGAAACAAACGGTTTCGGGACAAGGTGAAGCAGATTGATTGTCAGAACAGCCTCAGCAAACCCGCGCGCAACCGGCCATGGGGCCGATACGTCAATCGCCAAAGGTTCGGCAAGGTTCTTCAATCCGCTCTCGCGCTGCCACGCGACGATACTTTCCCTTTGGCCCGGGTCAACGTCCGACGGTGACCAACTCAATTCTGGAAACGCCTGAGCAAACGCGGCGGCGTGTTGTCCTGTGCCACTCGCCACTTCCAGAACGCGTCCTTTTGAAGGTAAGCGGACCCGTAACGCCTCTATCAAAGGACCAACGTTTCGCAGTGCTGCTGGTGCGGTTCGTCGCCCGTCTGCGGCTTGGTTTGCTGTTTGAACAATGTGTCGAGCCATTGGAAAAAGATGCCAGTCCGTAACCGTCGCGTCCAGACGGCAAAGTGTCTGATTGTTTTGGTTATTTGCATTTCAGTATCGCTAGAGTGAGGGCCACCTGCTTCGCGCCCGATACCAAAGCGCGGACGGCCAGTCTCTGGCTCTCGCATTTGCCTCCGGTGAGCTGGATCTCGCTTTCAATCTGCCCGTGGAATCCCTTTCCATGTTCGATGGCGCCCGCGGTGAGGCAGTCAAATCGTTTCCGGTTGCCTACCAGTACATGATGTGGATGAATACGCGTCATCCGGCACTTGAAGATGTGCGTGTGCGCAAGGCGATCGATCCGGCAGTCAACCGGGACGATCTGGTCGCGGCAGCCCGCGCCGGAAAACCGGCAATCGGCGCATTTGCAACCAGCTATCCCTTCGCAGCGAGCGGCCCGCTCACACAGGATCTGGAAGCTGCCAATGCATTGCTTGACGAAGCAGGCTGGGTAAAAGGCGACGATGGTGTGCGCTCCAAGGACGGTAAACGCCTCGAGCTTGTGCTTTGGGCCTATCCACAACGCCCGGACCTTGTCACCTTTCAACCGGTTGTCCGGGCAGCCCTCGCTGAACTCGGCGTCAGCGTAACCACACAGGTTACGGAAAGCCCCAGCCAGGTGGCTGGCCGAAACCGTTCTGACGATCCCCACTTTTGTGCTTGCGCTGGTGCTGGCCGCCTTGTTCGGTGCCGGATTGATGGCGATTGCAGCCGCTCTGATCGTGGTCACCTGGGCACCCTATGCCTTGAGCCTCGCCGCGCTCTTTGATCGGTTGCGGGCGGAACAATACTGGCAGGCCAGCCTCGCGATGGGGTCCGGATTGCCGGGTGCGCTTCACAGACACCTGCTTCCGAACACGCTGCCCGTGCTCGGCGCGCTTGCCGGTGCCGATGCCGGCCGGGCCGTCATCCTTGTTGCGTCACTTGGGTTTCTTGGATTGTCCGCCGACACGGGGCATCCGGAGTGGGGAGCGATGATCCATGAGTACCGAATGTTTCTGTTCTCCGAGCCACGGCTCATTCTTGCGCCGGTCTTCGCGACAACCGTCTTGGCTTTCCTCTTGAATCGGGTTCTCGATAGGAACGCAGATGTTTGAAGGGACAAAGGCAAAATCATGAAGACATTTCCGCCTGAGCGTATTGTCTGCCTCACGGAAGAGACTGTCGAGACGATCTACCTGCTTGGCGAAGAAGACCGGATCGTTGGCGTCTCGGGCTATTCGGTGCGGCCGTCGCGCGTTCGGCGTGAAAAGCCAAGGGTTTCGGCGTTCACGTCAGCTGATATCCCAAAGATCCTCGCTCTTGAGCCTGACCTCGTTCTGACCTTTTCCGATTTGCAGGCCGACATCGCAGCCGAACTGATCCGCGCAGGGATTGCTGTCGTCGCCTACAATCAGCGCGACATTGCCGGCATCCTCGCCATGATCCGGCATCTTGGCGCAACCATTGGCCAGGCAACAAAAGCCGAAGCGCTGGCCAGCCAGTATGAAGAGCGGTTGGCAGAGGTCGCGGCAAATGCTGAAGGCCAGCCGCGCCCGGTTGTCTATTTCGAAGAATGGGATGATCCGATGATTTCAGGCATCAAGTGGGTGTCTGAACTGATTGAGGTTGCCGGCGGCCGCGAAACTTTTCCGAAACAGGCAAAAAGCGGTGCTGCACGCGACCGGATTGTTTCGTCGGACGAGGTCATCGCCGCCGCGCCGGAGGTCATCATCGCATCCTGGTGCGGCAAGAAAGTGCGCCCTGAGAAGATTGCAGCGCGCCCGGGCTGGGACACAATACCCGCGGTTCGTGACGGCCATATTGTCGAGATCAAATCGCCCCTTATCTTACAACCCGGCCCCGCGGCCTTGACGGATGGGCTTGATGCCATTCTTGCAGCGCTAAATCACGATCAGAAGGTCTAAACATGAGCATGGTCAGCCCCTGTGTCGGCACCTGCAAACTCGATGAGGCAACCGGGTATTGCATAGGCTGTGCCAGAACCGGAGACGAGATCGCTCTTTGGGGCGGTGAAACAGATGCCTGGCGCGCTGACATCTGGGACGCACTCCCTGAACGCTTTGATAGGCTTGGCGTCGCCTGCCGACGTTTGCCCTGGGACACCGACGAGATACGCGCTTTCGTCGTAAGAAGCCTTCAGGAGAACCAGGGAACCTGGGTCGCAGGTGTTGTCGGTGCGGTCGGTGAGTTCACCGCGGCTCCGGGCAACAGCGTCGATGTCGGCCTTGAGGCAGATATCATCGTCGCGACCACGCCGGGAGCAAGGCTCAGGTTTCACATCAATGATGATGTGCACGCCGTGACGTTTGATCCCAAGAAGACCCCAACCAGGGACATGCGGGTGATGCTTGCCGTCAAACGGGAACGCGGGCGCCCAGAGGTTGCTCAAGTGCTCTCTCCGCTGGGACGAGACCACGCCGCGATTGCAGCCACGGACCGGGACGCGCCCCTGTTCGATCTTGGTCTTGGACGCAAAGAAGCACGCTTTTGCGTTCGTGCCGGACCCGGGCCGTTACACGATGCGCTTGCGCGTACAGCCGGGACAGCCTTTCCAGCCAACCTGCCGAAGATCGGACCAATCTTGCTCGAAGCGAGCCCGGCCCGGGTGATTGAAACGGCCTTCGGCCGCATCGAAGTCCTGACCCCGATCCCTGCTCCAACCGGAAAGTCCCCTCTCGGACCTCACACACATCTTTTGCCGGACCATCTTGCCTCGGGACGCGCAACACCGGCCGGCATGGACCTCCCCCGCGCCTATCTTCCAGGTGCGATCTTTTATCCGGCAGCGTGACGTTTCGAAGGAACTAAACCAGCCTGGGAACCAAGGCCGTAAAGAGCACCGAACGTCGCGAACGCGAGCGCATTCGTCCAGCCGATCTGCCAAATGACCGGCAGAGAAAACGCAGATGGATGCGACGGCAGCAGCCAGCTCGCCGCGTAAACCACAGCCTGTTGCGCAAAGAGTGCGGCGGCAAACACAATCAATGCACCGGCTAGAAAAAAGTGCCTTGCCAGCTGCCTTTGGCCAACCAGCGCCGCCATCACGGCAGCAACAGCCGAAAGACCGAGCACTGCGCCCCCAGCGAGCGTTGTCAAATCTGTCGGATAACCGAGAAAGCCAAAGCCGATGACCTGATTGACCAACCAGCCGAAGATGGCCGTGACAAGTGCTTCTCTCGGGGGAAGAACAAGCGCAGCAAGCGCGCCGATTGCGGCAAAGGGCATCGCGCAGGCCAGCGCGAAACTGAACAGCACGGCAGCAGCGACGAGAGCGACCGGCCAAAGGATTGCCGTCGATCTTTGCTGGACAGTCATCACTTCTCACTCCTCTTGCGGGTTTAGCGTACCATATCCGCCAAATCGGTTTCGAGGGGAGTTGCGATAGATTTCGGCTGTCAAACGCTCGACAACGACCGACGCCACTAAAGACAAGCCGAGTTCCAAGGGACGATCGAAGAATGGCTTGATGGAGCCAAACGGGCTCAAACACACATCTGATATGGCTCGAGTTTGACAAGACGCATCCAAAGTTCGTTAGAATTCCCCCAGATGCCCGGTACTGGAACGTGTCTGGGCAACTTATTGGCGTCACTCGACGAACAGGTCGATCGCGCTCAGCACAACCTTTTTCATCAGCCGCATTTGCCGTGGCTGACCGGAGCCACGATGCGCCTGCTTTTTCTGACCGTTGCCCTCTTTCTTCTTTCCTACTCGGCTTTGGCTGGTCCTGAGGACAAGATCGCGGCCGCCGCCCCTTCGGGAATTGTGCTCCTTTTGGATCCGGAGGGTAACGAACTTGTGGCGCAAAACGCTGACCGAAGCTTCGTCCCGGCATCTGTCGCCAAGATCGTGACTGCCTGGCTGGCGCTCGAGGTTCTGGGGAGCGATTACCGGTTTGAAACACGCTTTTACCTGGACAGTGACAGGGTGTTGTATGTACGCGGTGGCGGCGACCCCTTTCTTGTCTCCGAGGAGCTTGAACAGCTTGCGTCTGACCTTGTCGCTGTGACGGGCAAAGAGCCGTTTGCCGATCTCGTGCTTGATGCGAGTTATTTCCCTGCAGATCTTCGCATTCCCGGCATCGAAGACACCAACAAGGCGTATGATGCCCTCAACTCGGCACTCGCAGTGAACTTCAATACAATTCATGCAGTGCGGAAGGGAAACTCGGTCCGCTCCGCAGAAAAACAAACACCAATCACTCCGCTGGCAGTGAGCCAATTCCGTGCGCGTGGACCCAATGGCCGCGGCCGCATCAATCTTGCCGTAGACGACCCTGCCGTCGGTGTGCGCTATGCCGGGGAACTTCTTTCCGCCTTTGTCGAACGTGCCGGTGGAAGGGTCGAAGGCGAAATTTCGATCGGATCTGTCCCTAGGCATCTGAAGCCGGTTCATGTGCACCAGCAGTCGCGCCCGTTATCCGAGATCCTTAAACTGATGCTGCTGGGGTCGAACAATTACATCGCAAACCAGATTTTTCTGGAAATTGGCGCGCACCGTCTTGGCGGTCCCGTCAGTCTTGAGAAGACATTCCAAGTCGCGGAAGAAATTCTCGACGCGCATGGCATCAAGGAGGCTATCAAGCTCAAAGAAGGCTCAGGCATCAGCCCCGAAAACCAATTCACGACATACGGCTTGGCCAAAGTGCTCCAACAGTTTGCTCCCTATGCTGAGCTTCTCCCCAAGACCCGGGGCGGTTCCCGCTATAAGACGGGCACGATCCCGGGTGAACGCGCGCTCGCCGGATATGCGAAAACCACGAAACACGGCCTGGTGCCGTTCGTTATCTCGCTCGGCGGAAACACGGGAAAAACCCGCTTCAGGCTGCTCCGGACGATCGAGAAGGGTTTTTAGCAAGTGGCTGGTTGCCGAAAGTATCCACTTAGGGCCGGGCATCGGTGCGCGAACTCGAGCATTTTCCAGAATACTTGCCGGTGGGATAGTTCCTGATCGCTGGCACACAAAATCTGCGCATTTTCCACACCAGACCGTCAGTTTACACTTCGATCCCGTCTTCTCTTTGTGCCCCTTGTCGGGCGTTTTCTGCTTAACTGCCTGTTTCCGAAAGCAGCCGTTTGTCGCGATCCAAGCATATGTTGGAGATGCGGACTTTGCTGCCGTTCGTTGATTACCGACGAACGTCAGCTTCGAGAAAAAGCTGCTCAAACCATCTAGAGTTTTGGCAACTCCTAGTTTCAAACTTGCCGACATACTCATTGCGAAAGAAATGGCAGGACGTGCACAAGCCAATCATCCGGCGCATCCTGCGGAATCCAATGTGAAGCATTTTGAACCCGCACCAACGTTGCATCAGGTATTTCGGAAGCGAGCTTTTCACCGTCTGCGATGGACTGCCATGGATCATCTTCACCCCAAACCAAAAGCGTCTTGGCTTTGATCTGTTGATGACGCCCGATCAGCATGGTCGTGTGATTGGTATTCAGACTCGAGGCGTTGCGGATAAGGCTGACCTTGCCTTCATCCGTCGTGTAGGGCGCAACGATGCCGTTCACGAACTCTGGCGTGAGCTGATCCTTGCGTGACAAGCCATCATCGAACCCCCCGACCAAAAAGTCTCTAATCTCATCGTTTGATTTCTTGGCCCACCCAGGGTGGCCCACCTGAATCATGTCGTCAATGGGCCAACTGTCGTACGCGACGATGTTCGACAAGACGAGCTGGTCAACCCGGTCCGCATTCTCGACACCCATAATCAACGCGACCCCGCCACCGGTATCGTGTCCAATCAAGGTGGCTTTAGAGACGGACAGCGCATCCATGAAGGCCGATATCATGTCTCTCTGTGCGAGAAGTGATCTATCAAGACCGTCCCGCTTGTCAGATGATCCGTGTCCGATGAAATCTGGCGCAATCACCCGGTAGCTTTCGGAGAGCCGGTCAATGACCTGGTGATAGAGGAAAGACCATGTTGGAATCCCATGCATCAGAATCAGCGGGTCACCGGACCCTACATCTGTGTAAGCGATGTCGATAGGGGCTGGTGCAAGGCCGTCCAGTGCGATGTGTTTTTGACGCGCTATGAAGTACTGATGTTTCATGTCTTGTCCTTCCTGAAAAAATTTTGATTATGCTGGTGTCGCGAGCTTGAGGCTCACCACGCCAAGAATGATGAAAGTGACGCCGAGTATCTTGGGGACCGACATCGCCTCTCCGAAGATCAGAATGCCCAAGACGACAGAACCGAGCGTGCCAACCCCCACCCAGATGGGATAGCCGATCCCGATGGGGAGCGTCTTAAGTGCAAGTGTCAGAAAGCCGATCCCGCCAATGACGCCGACCACAGTTGCCAAACTTGGCCAGAACACTGTGAAGCCCTTGGACGCCTTCATCGACAGGACGAAGGCGACCTCAAGCAGAGCGGCAAGGCCGAGATAGACCCAAGCCATCAGCTGTCCATCGCGACAGTTACGTCGATTTCAACGCGGCTCCCCGCAGGCATCAGGTGCGTGACGCCAATGGCAGTCCAGGCGTGTTGATCGTCCGGCATGCGCTTGCGTTTCTCTTCGAGAATTTTCAGCGCTTGCGTCTCCATCAGTTTATCGAGGTGATAGCTCCGCATCTGCACGACATTTGCCCACTCGGCACCCGCGTCTGCGAGAATGCGGTCCAAATGCCGGAACACATTTTCCACCTGCCGATCATCATCTTCGGGTAACGTGCCGTCGTCCTCGAAGCCAACCTGACCGGTCACGAACAAAAAGCCATTGGCCTTGGCTCCCAGAGACAGGTGATATGGCTCAAACGTCTTGAATGTGGGTTGAGTGTTGAACGTTTCTATCTTCATGGCTTTTGCTTGTTTTGTGCCTACTTGGTCATAAAATAGTCAGCAGTCCGCTTTGTTGGTCACTGCCTCGCCTTTTAGTTTCGGATTTGGGCGCAGAAGCCGGCGAAGATCGCTGATGCAGCGACCCGCGCTTCCGGCAACTGGCAAAGCGCCATTGCACCATCACCAAGCGTCAGCATTTGCTGGGCGAGTTCGCGGTCGCTGAGGGCGCTTGAAACATCCCCCTCCAGCCGCGCGGCCTTGAACTGTGCTTCCAGAAGACTGATGATTTGCTGGTTGGTGCGATTGATCGCGGCCAGAACCTTGGTATCAGTCGCAAGTGTGCGATCTGACGACGTTGTGACCAGAAAACAGCCCCGGCAGGTGTCTCGCGTAAGATCACGCAGCCACATATCGAAAACGCCACGGATGCCCTCTACCCCGCGATCTGCGTTCGTTAGGATCGACCGAATTTCACTAAGCTTGGTTTCTCCATATCGCTGGATGGATGCAAGAAAGAGCTCCTGCTTCCCGCCAAACGCATAACGCATGCTTTGCCGGTGGAGTCCGGTGGCTGCCTCAAGCTGCGGCAAGCTCGTGCCTTTGAATCCGTTCTCAAAGAAAACGGGAACGATAGCGTCTATTGCAGCGTCCGTATCGAAGCTGCGCGGACGTCCAGGAGTGAGTGGTTTATCGTTCATGTCGAGTATTTATGTCCAATCAGACACAATTTCAATATCACCAATAGCTTTTCGTCTTACTTCACCCTAGCTACAGCTACCTAAGCGACCATAGCCGCCATTCATCTCGGCAAAAGCAACGGCCATTTTGGGCTCAAAGCAGGCTTTCGCTGCGGCTCAAACGAATGACAACACTGCGCGCTCAATCTAGACGTTTGACTGCAACCCGACAGGTTCCAAAAGCAGCCGTTCGTTGCATAGACTACGAAGTTTAAAAGAGGGCGGAATCCGGTCATTCGCTGCAGGTGCGATGATCCCCAGTCAGCCACGCAATAGCAGCAATTTACTGAGAGCTTGGGCTCACATTTCAGCGCCTGACCTTGTCGTAGGTTTGAGCCCAATCGGTCATCGCAAAGACTCCTGGGGACTAGAGCGACCGAAAATTGGATGGCCTTCAATTGGCTGCGGACGGTTGTCGTGTAGCGTTGCCGCCGCTCGGCAATTTCTTTCACTTTCGCACCCTCATCAACATGCGCGTCACGTAATTTTCAGCCCGCGTTAGGTTGAATAGATCCGACAAGATTGGGCCCA
This sequence comes from Roseibium sp. HPY-6, assembly GCF_040530035.1. Lineage (NCBI taxonomy): Bacteria > Pseudomonadati > Pseudomonadota > Alphaproteobacteria > Hyphomicrobiales > Stappiaceae > Roseibium > Roseibium sp. HPY-6. The sequence continues at coordinate 1,726,016 of NZ_JBEWCD010000002.1, read as the reverse complement.
AATGAGGTGGCCAACCGACATCGGAAGTTCTGAGAATGATTTGCTCCCGGTTCGTGCTGGGCTGAACATAGGGTTCCAGGCGGATCAGCAGCGGTTTGCCAGTTCGAACGTTTTGAAAGCGCAGCACGTCGTTTGGGTCGTTGCGCGATGTCGGCTGGTCGACCAGGTGGCTTGGTGCTTTACCGAGTGTTCAATAAAGACGGGTTGTTCAGGCGCGCGATTAAGCGGGTGCCATCAGGCGCCGCTGGTTGTGGGGGCCAGGCCAATCGACAGAGCAAACCACGCCACAAACAGGCTGAGGCTGAAAAAGGCGAGGAAGGCGAAGACGAACATCAGCTTCGGCACAAAGCTTAACGCAAATGTCTGTACGCCGAATACTGGGGATGAGACGTCGCGTAGAACACGCTCCTTCAAGCGCGCAAAGCGCGGTGCCGAGGCAAGCTTGGCTGACGCAATCGGCACGACCACACCGAAGTAGTGCAGGATGCTCCACGACAAAGTGCTCGCAATCATCAGGCTCAGCCAGATCCCTGCCCCGAACGGGTCCGACCACCAATCGCCCAGAAACGTGTGTGGGGATACGCTGACGGAAAATACCTGGTCCGCAATCCAAAGCGACCCGAACACGGCCGCAACCGTCATCGCTGACAGCAGCATTGCAATCGCCACATCAAGGGCCGACAGCCACGCGACATCGGACAAGGTGGTCTCGCCCTTCACTGCGCGCTGTGCCAGCCGTTTGCTGACGCTGTAGGACACGTAGTCCAGCGACGCATTCACCAATGGAAGCAGCAACCACGTCACGCAGAGAACGACGTAGGTGCGGTCCTGAGTTGCCAGAAAATCGAAGGATTGGATCGCGAACCTCGTGTCGAGAGCGTGGTTGACCGCCATAAGGTCAATCGCCGCGAAGAACGCTGTCGTCGCAAGCGCCCCCGCGCAAACCCCAACGCCCGCGCCTGAGAAGCCGCCGATCAGGCGAGACGGCGCGCGGGCGGCGATCTTGGCCGAGACATAGAAGGAAGCGCTACCAAGAATGCCGCCGAACAGCGCCCCCTCCAACCCACCCGCGATGTCGCGGTGAATTACGAGGCTCTCGACCAGCCCGACTAAAGCCCCGGCGAACGCACCAGCCACTGCGCAGCGACGCGGCCCGAGGTCAGACAATGCGGTCAGCGCAAATATGGCGATCACGATGGTAGCAAAGACCGGATCCACGCCAAGATGCGTAAAGCCCACCGCCGCGAATCCCAGAACGACCGCGCCCACCACGATGCGCACCCGCCGGATGCGCCAGAGTCGCCGGAAGATCGGGGCGGAGGGTCGCGCCAATTCATCATCCGCCGATTTCCGGCACCAAAAGTAACCGCAGACGGTCACCCCCACGACGAGAAGCGCAACAAGGACGGCGGGCATTGCCTGACCCACATCATTCGCCCAGCCCGGGCGCCGAAAGATTTCTAGCGCGCCGATGCGCCCGCCCGCGTTCGAAAAGGCCAGGAGTCCGGCGAAAAACAGATAGACATAGGCGATTGACAGGCTCATCGCGAAGCTTCGGAAGCTGAAGCTGTCGCCGTAGGTTTGCGAAAGCCTGCTCAAAATGTGCCTCAGCCGCGTCTTATAGGCGTCGATTGGATGCACCTCGACGCGCTGCTGGATCAGACGCCGTTGCTCTTCGACAAACCGCACGAGTGGAAGCAGCGCGTCCATCCGTTCGTCCAGTGCCTCTTGCGCGAGTGTGTTGCCAACGTTGGCCGCCTCAGCAATAGGCCAGCGCAACGACGCCGGAACGTCCTGCCGATCAATGTCCAGCGCCTCGGCCAGTCGCTGTGCCGTTTCCGGTTTCAGCCCGGTAACCCGACCGTTCTCGACGATGGAGATATAGCCCTTCCGATTGCCGTTCCCCAACGCCACCGCTGCAAGTGCTTCCTGGCTGAGCCGCGCCGATTTGCGCCGCGTGCGCACCAGTTCCCCAAAAGCCTTCAGCTCAATCATTACTTTATCTCAACAGGTTAGCCCAACGTTACGTCTTGGTGAAACCTTATGTAACCGACAATGTAGCACGGTCTTGCTAGCTTGCGAATGTCTGCGGGAGTGGGGCGCGTTCAACGTCCTGCTTCTGCGGGGCGCCGAACGGGATTCTACATTTTTATCCGATCCGCAGCCCTTCGTGGCCGGTGCCCCGCGCGACGTGTTTCATGGCAGCCTCGCCATCTGTTCGGGGGTAGTTCTGAATGGCAACTTTTGATTTCACCGATGTGATCGCAACGGTCGGTGACACGCTCGGCACCAACGACGACGACATCATCCAACTCGGGTTCCCGAGCATCGGCGCCGCCAACACGTTTCGCGGGTCGCTGAGTTTCGATGCCGCTGGCGGCTTCGACACGTTGCTAGTCGATGGCGTCGTCGATCTGACGTTCGACACCGTCGCGGGTTTGGAGGCCACCCAAATCACCGGCGGACAATTTAGCGCCGGCACGTTGAGCGTTCAGGCCGCCGACCTTGCCTCCTTCGGCGAGATCACCATGGGTCCCGACGTGTTCAGATCCGGTGGCGGCGCCCTACAGGCAAATACGTTGGTCCTTGCGGGGTATGACGGTCTCACGCTGCGGCCCGAAATTACTGCAGCGACGGCGCAGGTGGTTCAAGTTCAGCTCAAGCCGGATACGTTTATCGAATTCCGGACGAACAACGGCGCGCCAATATTAGCCCCCATCTACAGCGGGACCGTGACGCTGGACCTATCCGGCATCAGCGGCCCCGCAGGCACATCGGTGCGTGCGGAGGCACCGATTGAGTTCCCCGACGGTTTCTTAAATGATCCGCCGTCCCGGTTCTTCGACCCCGACAGTCGCACCTTGCAGATGGAGGTTATCGGCGGCGACCTCAACGATGACATCGTCGGCTTCGACGGCAATGACAATCTCAGCGGCAATGACGGCAATGACCGCCTAGATGGCGCGTTCGGCGACGACACCCTCATCGGCGGCGCTGGGAATGACACGTTGCTGGGCGGCTTCGGCAATAACCTTCTGGTCGGTGGCGAGGGGGACGACCTTTACTTCCTCGGCTTCGATCCGATTGGGCGCCCGGTTTCGATTAGCAACACCATCGTCTTCGCGCCAGGCGACGGATCGGACCGGGTTCAAGAGGCCCAGTTCATGAGGTTCCTCGACCTTTCGGCCTTCGGCGAGGCAGAGGCGCGCGCGGCCTTCGACGGTCGCGTCCGGGACGGCAACACCATAACCCTAAGCTTCTCTGGCGGCGAACAGATCGCGTTGGAGTTCGGCACCACCTTCTCGGCGAACTTCTTTTCGGAAGATCGGATCATCGCGCCCGGCTTCAACGTACCGGCAACGGCAGTCGCGCTGGAAAACGTCGCGCTCCCGACGCTGCAGGAAGGCACCCCGACGATCCGTACAAAGGTCGCCGACATCGTCGTGACCGATGACGACGCAACGCAATTGTCCCTCTCCGGCGGCAGCGCCGATCTGTTCGAGATCGTCGGAACCGAACTGTTCCTTCTTGACGGCCTGCAACCACCATCCGGGGCCGGTCAGATCGAGTTGACCGTCGTTGCTGACGGCGCCGCGCAGACCAGCGTCACCTTCGATCTCAGCGGCCCCAACGGAGCCGCCGAAAACGTCTCGTTTACTCTGCTGCAGAACGGGGTGCTGGACGATGGCTCCGAAGGCGGCGCGTTGGCTCGGCTCAACTTCATCGACTCCGATGGCGGCACTGACATCACGCTTGCCGGCCCCGATGCCGATCTGGTGGAACTGGTCGACAACGAAATCGTGCTTAAGGATGGCGCGACGCTGGACGCCCAATCGGATGGCACGCTGGATATCTCGGTCGCGGTCGACGGGCAGGATGTCGACATCTCGGTTCCCGTGGTGGATGCCGATGGCGGCAGCGTCATCCCGTTTGGCGGCACACCCGTCTTCACGTCGGATGAGTACTTCTCCTTTCCCAACCCGCCCAGACCTGCGGTGATTTTGTATGAACAAGATATCGGGCTCGGCGCGACGGTGCTACGCGGCGGAAGCTTTCAGATTACCAGCGGTTTCTCGTTCAGCGGGTTCGCCGCCACCGGTGTGTTTGCCAACGGGTCGAACACGATCGAAAACGCCTCTACAATCAACATCGATGGCGCGTTCAGTGTCGGCGTCTTCATCGCAGGCCCGGGTGAGGCGCACAACGCGGGGACCATCAACGGAACCGGCCTGGAAACAGGCGGCCTCGGCATCTCTGGCAACGCGGTTCTTTCGAACGAAGGGCTGATCACCATCTCGGGGCGCGAGGCCGCCGGGCTGTTCTTCGACGGCTCGGGGACGGCGATCAACGTCGCCGGTGGCGTGATCGAAGTCGAAGGCGAAGAAGCGGCGGGCATCTTTGGCGACGGTTCGGGCATCCTCGTCAACGAAGGGCTCATTGTTGTTGGCGGCGACGCGCCCGCCGCAACCGGGATCAGCGGTGATGGCGACTTTTCGGCGCGCAACAGCGGGCAGATCGACGTGCTTGCCCCGGCCAGCGTCGCCGTCGCGCTTGGCGGGGATAACCCCACGGTGCTCAACGAAGGTGAGATCACCACGTCCGGCTCCTTCGGCATCGGCGTCGCGGCCATTGGCAACAACATGGAGGTTGCGAACACCGGCACCATCATTGGCTCCGGCCCCGGGTCCGTGGGCATGGTCGCCTCGGGCTTCAACGAGCAGTCACTGTCGCTCGCCATCGGCAACGTCGCGAGCGTGTTGCAGGATGGCGGGGTGCGCCAGAACGGGCCGGAATCCTTCGGCATCGTGACCGTCGCAAACGCCACCGAGGTCGCCGTCAACGGAAACCTCGAAATCAACGGCCCAGACAGCTATGCCATAGCCTCTTTCGGCGATGGCATCCGCGTGGACGTGAACCAGGCGGTCGAGGCGCGCGGCCTTGGCACGACGATTTTCAAGTTCGGCGACGCAGGCATGCCCGCCTCCGAAGGCGGGATCAGTGACGCGGGCGGCCCAGTACTCCGCGACCTCGGCGGGTTGCAGGCTCGCGACGTTGTGCTGACACTGGATGCGGGCGTGAACCCGAACGTGGCGGATTTCTCGGAAGGCAGCATTCTATATGACGCCTTTGGTGGCGGGCACAGCGTCGTGAACCGGGGCCAGACCATAGCCGGGCTGGAAAGCGGCTTCATCGTCGAAGACGTCATCAACGCGCCCTTCAACTTCTCGAACGACACCGGCGGCGACATGTCGTTCTCCGGCACGGTGTTCCGGATCGAAAGCGCGGGCGGCGAAGTCGGCATCGGCAACCAGGCCAACGCGTCAATCCGGGGCCTCGACCTGGGCGAGGTGACCGGCGTCTCGCGCTTCACCATGGTCAACGACGGCGAAATAACCGCCGCCCGCGCCGACGACAACTCCGACATTCTGGCCAGCGGCCTCTTCGTCCAGTCCGATGAGGCGAACGCCGTGATTGAGTTCGAGAACACTGGCAACGTGGCGGTTGCCGATGCCGCCGCGCTGGACCTTGAGGGGAACGGAGACGGAACCGGGATCGCGGTCGATAACTCCGGCGCGATTGCCGCAACCATGAAGACCCCCGATCAGGTGTTGGAAACCGATGCCATCGCGGGCCTCCGGGCGCTCGCGAATGGCGAAAATGGGACGCTTGACGTCACGAATACCGGCACAATTGACGGCAGCGACTATGGCCTGCAACTCGGCGGCGGCTCGGGCACGACGATCACCGTCGTCAACGGCGCCGGCGCACGCATCAGCGCGACGCGGGAGACGGTGGCCGATATCCGGCCCGACGACGACCAGACAGAGCTGCGCGGCACTGTGCGCGAGGCAACGGGGGTCGCCATCGACTCTGACGGAGAGGTCACGCTCAACAACAGCGGACGCATCGAGGGTCCGAACCACGCCGTGGACATCCGCGCCGACGACGTGACGCTGAACAACCTGTCGGGTGGTGAGATCGTCGGGGCCAGCTTCCCCTTCGCCGATGCGGACGGGATCGAAGACAATCAGGACCAGAACGCGTTCCCCCGCGCGACCTCCGGTTTTCCTCCCTCCGCTGTGACGATCCGTGGCGAGGGCGCGCGGCTAGCCAACAGTGGACTGATCGAGGCCGCCACCGAAGGCGCGGAAGGCAGATCGATTCATGCCGTGCTTCTTCTCGGCCCTGATGCTCAATTGCTCAACGGTGCCACCGCGAAAATCACCGGCAATATCAGCTTCGCGGAAACCGGCCTGGGCGGCACCGTCAGTCTCCTTCAGAACGCAGGCACAATCGAAGGCTCGATCGTCCATGGCATCCCGACACAGCAGATCTTGGGCCTTTCGAACAACGCCGATCCCGACACCGAGACGTTCGAACTCCGCAACCTCGCCGATGCCGAGATCAAGTCGGCAAGCCAACTGATCGAAAGCATCGGTGGCCAACTCAACATCGTGAACGCCGGGCTGATGGAGACGAGCTTCGACGGGTCCGCCATTGTCTTGGGCGGCGACGACCTGCGGCTGTTCAACCAGGCGGGCGGGGTCATCAAGGCCGAAAACGGCAGCGGCATTGACGTTGAGGATATCCTCGCCCTCGAAAAAGTGACGCTGCTGAACGCGGGTGAAATAACGACCCTCGGTACAGCCATGGCCGTTGATCTTGTCCTCAGCGACAACGCGGCGCCCGAGCTGTTGATGGCCAACGGCGGCACGATCAGCGTCAGCGGCAACGACGCGGCGGGTATGAACCTGACCTTCGGGCAAGGTTTCAACGGCGCTCAACTGAAAGCGCCGACGCGAGATGGCGATACCATTGCCGCTCTGCCGATCCCTGGACAGACGGGGGTGATCCAGAACACCGGGCAAATAAATCTGGGCGGCACCCACGCCATCGGCGTGAAGGTCGTCGGCACGAACGCCTCGCTCATCTCGAACGAGGGCGATATTCAGGGCATCGGTGACGGGCAAAAAGGCATGTCAGTACTCAGCGGCGACTTCGCTGTGGGGGCGGAGTTCTCTGGTTCGAACTACGTCCTGAACGCCGGGGATATCGAGTTGTCCGGGCGCGGCGTCATCGGGATGGAGGTTGGCGATCACGGCGAAGCGAATGTGCGCGTCGGTCAGGGCGAACTGGTTTATGCCATCGGTGACAATGTCTTCCGCGTTGAATCACTTGAGATTTTTCAGGAAACCACCAACAACGACATTCAAAGATTCCCTCGCGGCCGGATCGAGGTTACTGGCGAAAACGCTGTCGGGGTTTCGACCGATGGCTCGGGGGTCCGCCTCGGCCTCGCATCCGCCAACCCGGTCCTGAACTCGCCTGACATCGGTGAAATCATCGCCACAGGCAGCGGCGCCGTGGGCGTCAAGCTGGGCGGAAGCGACAGCCTGTTCATCAACAACGGCTACGTCTTCGGCACCGCCGCGGCCATTTCCGGTGACGGACTTGGCCAAAGCGTCTTCAATCTCGCCTTTATCGAAGGCCTAGTCGATCTTGCGGGGGGCAACGACACGTTCCGCCAAAGCTTTGGCGCCGAAGTCTCGGGTACTATTCAGGGCGGCGATGGCGTTGACCGGTTCGAACTGTTCTCGGCCGTCGTGTTCGACAATAACGTGAACCCGAACACCGTCGCCGCCTTCGACCTCGGTAAAGCTCAGGGGTTTGAGACTATCCAACTCGCGGGCGGCGGTGGATTTTCCGCAACCGGCACGTATTTCGGCCCCGAGATCCTGGTCAGCAACGGCGTGCTTTTCCTCGACAGCGCCGCAGAGGTGGGCGCAACCGACTTCAGGGTCGGTGAACAGGGCGCACTTGAAGTAGCGGGGGTCGTCGAAGGCGACCTGACTGTGGAAGACGGCGGCGCGTTGTTCGGCTCCGGCACGGTGACCGGCAACGTGAACGCCGCCCCTCTCGCAACCATTGGCCCGGGGTTCAGCCCGGGCACGTTGACCATCGGTGGGGACCTTGTCCTTGAGGGCCTCCTTGAGCTCGAAGTCGGCGGAAGCGATACGGCACTGAACGACGCTTTGGTCGTTCTCGGGCAGGCCGATCTGTCCAACTCTACGATCCGGATCGTGTTTGTCGATGGATACACCCCGCAATCGGGGGAGACGTTCGACCTAATACAGTCCTCCTCCCCGCTAATCGGGCTGAGTTCAGCACAGATCGAGGTTGTCGGCGCCCCAAGCTCCTTCGGACTCACCGAAGACGGGAGGTTCATGGAAGACGGCCCAGCGATGCTCGACGCACTTGATGACGGCGGGATCGGCTTTGCGACGGATGAAGACGCTGCCTTCACAACTGACAGCGTTCTGGCAAACGACACGGGCGCTCTGGGCGTCTCTGGGCTCGACACGACGGGCACGCTGGGCCTCATAACGCTCAACGGGGACGGCACGGTCAACTACAACCCGAACGGCGCGTTCGACGGCCTGGACACTGGCGAAACCGCCACCGACACGTTCCTCTACACCGTGTCGGGCGATGGCGGCACAAGCGACACGGCTGAAGTCACCGTGACCATCACGGGCGTCAACGACGCCCCGACAGTCGGCACTCTGTCACGCACGGCATCGGAGGACGACGCACCTGTCACCCTCGATCTTCTGAGCCTCGGCTCAGATGCCGAGGGCGACGCCCTTAGCCTGTCCGTCCTCTCCGTCACGTCCTCCGATGGCCGCGCAGTCAGCTTCGACGCCGACGCAAACGGGATCACCATCGACCCCTCCCAATTCGGCGACCTCAACACGGGCGAGAGCCTTGACCTGTCCATCGGCTTCGACATCGGCGATGGCGACCTTTCGACAGGCGGGCAAGCGACCCTCCGCATCGACGGCGCCGACGACACGGTTGCCCGCAACGAGGTCAGAGGAACCGAAGGGTCAGACCGCCTTTCGGGCACAGAGGCGGACGAGTTCATCTTCTCATTCGGCGGTCGCCTCGACCGTATGGAGGGCGGCGGCGGTGCCGACACCTTCGTCTTCGGCGACGAGTTGACGAACGGTGCGCGTGAGCGTGACGTGATCACCGATTTCGGCCTGGATGACCTGATCCTCCTCGCCAGCGACACGTTCCACTTCCGCGATCTTCCGGGCGGTGTGCTGATCACGCACGGCGGGGATCAGGATCGAATCTACGTGATTGGAGACGATCTCGACACGGACAATATCCAGATCGAAATCGGTTCGCCGGATTTCTTCATCTAGACTGGCGCAAGTAGTTGGTGACAAAAGGAAACTATGACATGAAACAGCTTTTCTTGACTCTGGCCCTTGGTGCAGCGCTGGCTTTCAGCGCAAGCACGGCCACGTCCGCCACCCTAAGCGAGGTGACCATCGGCGCCTCGCTTTTCTCTGCCGACGGGCTTGAAGTGATCGCAGACAACACCTCGATTGAAGCAGCAGACTTCTTCGGCGACGTCTTCGTCTTCGCCCCAATTGATGGCGGCGACGTGGACGCGTCGGCCGCGGCCAGCACCGACCTATCCCTCTTCGATACAACCTTCACCGAGATCCTCGGCGGCACCGCGCTTGATATCGGCGTGACGGACGACAAGATCTCCATCCTTTATGAACTGGTCATAAATGAGGAAAGCAGCGACCCTTTCGCGGTGGCGACCCTGTCGTTCGGGTTTAGCCTGCCCGACAACGTCCTCAGCTTCCTGGGCGACGTGGACGGTGAAATCGTCGATCTCGAAGTCTTCGGTGTCACGCCGAATTCGCCAGTGGCGGTGATACCCCTCCCAGGCGGTGCGACCCTGTTGCTCGGGGCGTTGTGCGCGCTGGCCATTGCCCGCAGACGCACGGCCTGCATCGACTGGCGCGTACTCCCGCAGGTCCGGCAACGGGCGGATCAGGACGTTGCCTAGCACCTGTTCCAGGCACTGGGTGATCCAGCCGCAACGAAGCTATCATCAAAGGACTCATAGGCCTCCTCGAAGTAAGTTTTCATACAGCCCCGCTCAACCCGCCGGTCGCGCAAGCGGGTCATGGACGACATAACGGCAGAAGACGTCGAAGATCTACGAGGTAATTCTTTAAGTCGGAGACCAAGTTTTTTTCCAATCAACGTCAGGTTTGACCCGCCGACTGTGAGTTCGATCATCTCCAAGCCTTGCACGTGCAGCGAAAGTCCGGTCTGTCGGGCCGCGCCGCAGCATTGCCCGGAAAGGGTCAAGGTCCGCAATGGGCCGTTAATGTCCGCATCCGGGCGCAGCTGACCTGGCACGCTTCACATCACCTTTTGTCGTGAAACTGCGCGACAAGGCCGAGAAGCAGAAATATTCCCGTTTCGCCACCTATGTGAAACAGGTCCTGTCGGCAGTCTTCTCATGAGGCAAAGAACGCGGTTATGTAACGGACAATCCAGCAAAGGGCGTACGACACGTACGCCGCAAACGTGGCACAACTGATGCCAATCGTCCATGGAGTGACAAAGAGCGGGAAACCGTGCTTGATGCCCTGCCAGCGCACATGATCCCCGCCATGACCCTGATGATATACACCGGGCTCGGACCTTTAGACGCTTTGACGCTGCCTAAGGCTTTTTTTAAGGATAGCGCCATAGCAACGGTTCGGTCCAAGACCGGCACGCCTGTTTACTGGCGTGTAATTGAACCTCTCAAGTCCATTCTAGACGCTGCACAGGCACACGAGGCTATGACGCTTTGTGCAAACTCTCGCGGCAGACCTTGGACCGTATCGGGTTTTCGCGCTTCTTGGCGCAAGGTGCGTGTGGAGTTGGAAAACAAAGACCAGGTTCAATCTGGTCTAACGCTTTATGGCCTCCGGCATACCGTTGCGACGATCCTCCGCGAGGCTGGGTTGGATGAGCGCACGATCGCAGACGCACTTGGTCAAAAGACCGAAGCCATTGTACGCCACTACTCAAGAACCGCAAATCTCAAGCGCAAAATGATCGGCGTCGGGACCGTTTTCGAGAGCGAAGTGAACAACCGGCGCACAAGAACTGTCAAACCCGGCTAGAAAAACCGTCAAACCAAAAGGCACGACTGATGCGGACAAAAAAATTCAATAATTTCAAAAAGATGAGTGGTGCCCCTCGATAGAGAAACCTCGAACAAATTGTTCGAGGTTTTCGAGGAATGGGAACACCTTCTCAAACAAGCTCATATTGATCTGGAGGAGCCAAAATCATGACTCCTCTTTCAAGCAAGTCGGTTCCTGAATTAGGACCCGACTTTAAAATTGCAGTTTCCAGCCGAAAGCAAAAAAAGAAACGCATCGCTCCCCTCTCCGTCCGTCTGTCAAAAGAGCAGCGGGCACAATTGGAACAGGAAGCGGCAGGCATTGCATTGAATGCCTATGTGCTGAGTAAGCTGTTTGACGATGCAAAGCCCAAACGCAGACGCAGACGCAAGAAGGCAACGAAACAGGATAAGGCGATTGCACGCGCTTTGCGGCGGCTCGGTCATTGCGGGATTGCTACTTATCTCGTTAGTCAAATAGTTGCCGTTGAAGAAGGCCGTTTGTTGCTGACGGACAAAGAAGAGAAAGACCTTCGCGCTGCGCATGCGGAACTTGACCGTATTCGCCGTGATCTGGTTGAGGCCATGGGATTGGAGAGTGAAGAACGCTCATGATCCTTGTCGGCAATCAGCGCGGCAACAGTAAGGACATGGCCAATCACCTTCTGAAAGCCGATAACGAAAAGGTCATCATTCATGAGCTTAGGGGCTTTTTGGGCAATGATCTGCATACTGCGTTTCAGGAATCCTATGCGATCAGCCGCGCGACGGATTGCAAGCAACATCTCTATTCATTGAGCCTGAACCCGCCTAAAGGCGCGGATGTTGATGCTGCGCAATTTGAGGAAACGATAGAACGTGCTGAAAAACGTCTCGGCCTTACAGGGCAACCCCGCGCGATAGTCTTTCATCATAAGCGTGGGCGGGATGGCGAAATGCGGGTACATGCCCATGCTGTCTGGTGCCGCATCGATACTGACAAGATGAAGGCCATTCATCATTCCTATGACCATAAGAAACTCGAAAAACTCAGCCTTGAGATATTTCAGCAGAACGGCTGGGAAATCCCGCGCGGCTTCTTCAATAAGGCTGAGCGCGACCCGCTGAACTATACCCACGCTGAACACCAGCAAGCCCGCCGCAGGAACAAGTACGCCGATGATATCAAGCGAAGCTTCCAAAGTGCTTGGGTAGCATCGGACTCTAAAGAAGCGTTTGCCGCTGCTCTCAAAGATCAAGGGTACATTCTTGCGCGTGGTGATCGTCGTGATTTTGTAGCGGTTGATGCCAATGGAGAGGTTTATTCCATCGCTCGCGCAACAGGTATTTACACAAAAGACCTAAGGGCGAAGCTTGGTGAAGCTGAAGGATTGCCGTTCGTGGGACAAGCCACGCAGCTTGCAGAGCAGTTACCGCGTCAGCAATCAATTTCACAAGACGCGGCGCAACAGCCTCAAAACTCGCGCATTGAAAGTCCGATTGAAAGACAGGTTCGCCATGATCCTGAGCATATTCTTTCGATGATGACTGAGCGTGAAAGTGTGTTTAGCCGCCACGATATTGCAAAGGCGCTCAACACTTACATTCACGATCCTGACGAGTATCAAGCAGCCTATCAAAAAGTCATGACCTGCGAAGAATTGAAGCCTCTCAATGCTGATCCATCAACGCCGGACAAAGATATTCGCTTTTCTACCAGCAATATTATCAGGGTTGAAAAAGACCTGATGCAAAACGCTCGGCAAATGGCAGCACGGTCAACGCATAAAATTCCTGACATTAAAGTTGAGGCGGCAATATGGAACCACGACGCCGCGCTCAAAAATGAGATTGGTGTCGGTCTGAGCGCTGAGCAAAAGCGAGCGATCCAGCACATGACGGATGATAGGCAGCTATCCTGCGTTGTCGGCGCTGCGGGAACTGGCAAAAGCACAATCCTTGCCGCCGCGCGTGAAGCCTGGGAAGCCTCGGGACATCGCGTATTTGGTGCGGCACTGGCTGGCAAGGCTGCGAAAGGGCTTGAGCAGTGTTCTGGTATTCAATCGCGCACGCTCGCCTCGTTCGAGCTTTCTTGGGAGAATGACCGCAACCAATTGCAGCGCGGTGACGTGCTGGTGATTGATGAAGCGGGTATGATCGGCTCAAAGCAAATGTCACGCTTTATCAATGAAGCCAAAGACAAAGGCGTTAAGGTGGTGCTGGTCGGTGATGCGGAACAGTTACAGCCTATTGAAGCTGGTGCGCCATTCCGAGTCATGACAGAGAGACTGGACAAAGCCGAACTCCAAAACGTCCATAGACAGCGGCAGGATTGGCAAAAGTCAGCCTCTCAGAGTTTTGCGCTCGGTAAAACACAAGCTGCAATCAATGCCTATCAGGAAAACAATCGGATAGAATTTGCTGAGTCACAGGATGAAGCGGTACAAGGTTTGGTCGCTGACTACCTCAATGATTATTGGTCGAGCAACAGTAAGCCTTCTCAACTGGCTCTTGCACATCGAAAAAAGGACGTGAAGGCAATTAATGAAACCATCCGTGAAGCCCGAAAAGAGGCTGGTGAATTACAGGATAACATAACCTTCCAAACTTCGCATGGTCGCCGTGAATTTGCGTCTGGTGATCGACTTCTCTTTACGCGCAATGATCGAGAAGTTGGCGTTCAAAACGGGATGCTTGGAACGGTCATTCAAACAAACGATGACAGCCTGACAATCGAACTCGATGACAAAGCCGAAGATGGCACACCAAATCTGCTCACAATATCAGCGAGCAAATACAATGATATCGAGCATGGTTATGCCACGACCATACATAAGTCACAGGGGGCAACTGTTGATCGCTCTTATGTGCTTGCCTCTCACACCATGGACAGGCATTTGACCTACGTCGCTATGACGCGGCACAAGTACGAAACCAAGCTCTATGCGAGCAACGAGGAAATTGGAAATTTTGATCGCTTGATTAGCAAGCTAAGTCGCGCAAGGCCAAAACAATCGACGCTTGATCTGACACAGCCTGTTTCTCTCGATAGAGAGCAAAACAACCAAGTGCCTCTGACAAAACATTTCAGAAAATCAGCGGAAAACAGCATGCCGGATTTTGAACACTTCAATCGCGATTGGGATAACACCCCAGAGATATAGCGCCTGCCACTGTAGCGATTGTTGTGAAACCAACATATATTACGAAAATTATTTGATTTCGCACTTTGAGGTTTTGCCAATGCCTTTAGACGATCAAAATCCAGCTTCGCCCGAATTTAAAAAGAGCGCTCAAGAGTGGACTGCAAAGCAAACTCCAGACAAATGGCAAGTCAAAGAGCAAGATTACGGGTTTGAAAAAGACAACTACCCCAACATCACGACCCAAGCGGAAATGGAGAACCTTCAAAAATCCCGCGAAGCTCCAAAGTTCGCAGAAGAATACACAATCGGCGGAACTATCCAAAATAAAGTTCATTCCGATTTGTCCGAACAAAACGAGCAGCGCATTGAATATCTACATGACAGCCTAGAAGCTGCTGCTAAAGAGTTTGAGGACAGTTTTGAAAAATCGGCTTTCGAAGGTTTTTCACGGAACGATAACGAGCCAGAGCTCTGACGTAAATTTGCGCCGAAGAAACCAAAAGTGGTAGTCTTCACATATGCAACTTTATCACGATAGAGAAGAAGCAGAAAAACAACTCGCCATGGAAATGCGCGTTATCACTCCACCATGCGGTGAAGAACGTGCAATTCGGCTCGAAAAATACGTTTGGGACGAATACGACTTTATTACTGGACGCATTTACGGTCACCCATACAGAACCGATGCGGGCATGATCGAGTGGGCTGAACAAAGTGCGGCTGAAATTAACATGCCGTTTGATTACGCATTGGATCAGCTTGTGAAATACAGCATTTTTATACTAACAGGAAAACGCTTGCCGAAAGAAACTGGTTTGTTTGCAGAGGCTTGATAGGCCAATTGGTCAACTCATGGGTGGTTTACAAACATGTTCTATGACTGGCTTTATCTCTATATTGTTTAGTTGGCTTACTTCACCCGGACTGTGCTGCATGTAAAACTTGTTGGCTCTTTCAGAGAGCAGTTCAAGTGCTTGCTGACTCTGTCGTAAGTTGTCAATTTCCAACTCGAGCATGGAAACCAGACTGTCCGGTTTAATCACATCGGTCGATCTAAATCGATAAGAGCCTGAGGGAGTGTTTCTGAAACTGAACTCCTGAGTCGTGCCAATTTCCCCGCTTGTGTTAAAGTCCGCTAACGGTTCGATGGCGGCTTTGTAAACGGCAAGCACCATCTCTTTTGCTACCATCGCATCTTCGGTGGATAGGTTGTGAGGCACAGAAAGGATTGTGCCGTTCGGCTTGTCAGTCTCTCCATCAAACAATGTCGTCGCAGCAATATTGCAACGCAGATCAGAAAGTATTTCCATAATTTCCGATGTATTACTCCAATTAAAAGCCATAAATTATTATAACACATTACCTGAATTTCGAAAAATGCTCTTTCAGCGTAGTGTTGATGTCATTGTTGCCTTCGAACTTAAGTACTTGAATAATTTGATTGGAGCCATATCTAAGGTGTTCTACGGCCCAGAACCCACGGCTGGATGAATACGTAGACGGTTCTTTGCTGAAATCCGTAGAACCAAGCCTTTTGAATGAAAAGTCAAGCGGGTTGAAAATCCAAGAGGTTGGGTTCCGGCGTTCATCATGAAAGCTTGGAATAAATGTTTCTACGTAATAGTTTGGGAAACTCTCCGCTACCCGAAATAACCGTCGTCCCTGACGCTCATGGCTTCCGGGCGTATTCTGAGCCTTACCGAAATATTTTACGCGAGCTGCAGGAATGCTCTCGGATAAGTCCACCTTTGCATAGAACATTTGGTCAAGAATGTTTCCTTTATCGCCATATGATCTCGTTCCAAAAACTTCGACATCGCCATCGACGTTCACGAATATTTTGCTTGGCAATATGGCTTCGTTCTTTTTGTTTTCACCAACCAATTTGATCGTGTCTGATATTTTACCGTCATGATCGAAAAGTATGAGTGAATACTCACCAAATCCTTGCGTAAGTTCTACAAATCTTGAGCCGTTTGTAGGGACAATTGCTACAAATTTCCCATTTTGGAGCTGCTTGGACTCGATATATGGAGAACCTTTTCCATCCTGAGGTCGCCGCCACACCACCGTTTTTTTACTAGACAGTATTTTTCCAGTATCGACGTCGTGTTCTTGCAGAATAACGCCGTACGCTGTACCGACATTTTTCGAAAGTCCTTCTGAAATTTCTATTCTTTTGCTGTCTACGTGCAGTCCTGAACTCACTATTTTTTTTGCGTTTTTGTCCAAAATATAATTTAACCGCCGCAAATTTCCCTCAAGCTTAACCGCCTCCCCGTTCCTGTAATTGTAAATATAGCTTTGCTGCAGCCCACCGGGCGCAGTAATGTTTATTAAATATAAATAAGTATTTAGTTTCGAACAGCTATAAATCAAACCTTTCAAGTCGGGAAATTCCATCTCCCAAGCAAAGGTTCCGTCCTCTCGATACTTAGACAAAGAGAGGCTAACTGCTTGGCTTGTATACAAGCCGTTTTCATCTTCAGCTTGGTATTCGTATGCGTCTGAGCAGAACAGCATTTCGCCTTGATTGGTGACAGACATTCTTGTTCTCGCGTTCGAGAAAAATTCTCTGGCCGTCACGTTTCCTATTTTTCGGGATTTCCCACGTGCCAACCTCACATGATGCCATGTCTCATTTAATTGTTTTGTTCGTTCTAATCTCGCTTCTTCGAGCCGTTGGTTTTCAGTTCTAATCCTATCCAATTCGATTTGTTCAGGTGTTTTTCGCTTTGGTTCTGTGGTCTTAGATTCCACCGTTGTTTTTGCTTTCGGACCAGTACTAGCCTGCGGTGTGGATGATGAGGCAGTTTCGCTGCTTGAAAACTTATCGAACTGGAGAAGCAGATATCCGCCAACTGCAACAACCGCAATTCCTGCCATGGCGGTTCCGAACAATCGTGCAAGAACTCCTCGCCGCCCGGTGTTACTCTGAGAATTTGGAATTTGTGTTGCGTATGATCCTGGATTTGGATGGGGTTGAGGTTGCTGAGCGTGACGGGGCTGATGGTTATAGGCAGACTGAGGCGCAAAAAATTGGGTACTCAGCTTATTCTCAAGCCCACAAAGCGGACATGTCGAAAAAATCGAAAGATACTGATGAGAAGGATTGATCGTGCAACCCACTAGGTCGTGATCAAAACTTTGCAGCATTGCGGACCAATCTGCTGCAGTTGGTCTACCGTTTGGCCCCTGACCACCAAATGCTGTTTCGAATGCGGAAATAATCGGGTCAGGAAGGGTATTGATGTCCAGTGCATGCGGTGGGGGCGCGTAGTTCTTTCCTTTGAGGTTTCTCTCGTAAACATACTCGAAGTTTTTTATTCGGGAGCCGACTGTTGGGGCATCACCAGTCCCTTTGTACTGAGCTGTAAATGGATGCTGCCCAAGCATGAGCAACCTGAATATCATCACCGCTAGAGCAAAGTTGTCGTGATTGGGTGTGCGCTTTATTTTGGAAAGCTGCACCCCATGGAGTTCGGCGGGTGTGTACTGGGGAACTTTGACAAGACAAGGGTAAGACTTGTTGCCAAGTTCTGCTTGGAAAGAGTCGCAGTCAATCAGCTTCACCCAGCCGCCGGTTGAATAAAAAATACCGCTTTCATTCACATCACCGACCATGAGGTTTTCGTAGTGAAGATGCATAAAAGCTTGTGCTAGATTGTGCGCGGCCCGAACCATGAACCGATAGTCGGCGTCGGGGAAATACTGGACGCGATTATCACGATTGTAGAGCTGGTGGATTGGAAATGCTTGCTGCACGCGTTGCATCGTAAACCCGGCGAACTGGCCATTATCGTCGACAACCAGTTGCTGTGGCATTGCCGCGAAACTCAGTTTTGAGTGAAGCCCAGATGCAACCATCGCAGCGACTTTTTCGTGCCGATCCGCTGCTTTGCCAGAGTGATAAATCTTAACAAGCGTCTGGGGGTCGCCGATAATTTGAAAGGCGGCCCCCTCTCCTCCTTTGGTGCCGACCTGACTTCCTATGTCAATCTTTCGGCTTTGCTTCAGAGGATTTCGAGTCAACGTTAGAAACTGCTGGTCGAAGTTTCCTGTCGCTTCGCTGAGCCAATATGAGTGATTTGTCATCATCTGTTCTCTCGCAAATCGCTTCTGAAGCGAGCCAACTCCTTAGAAACTTTGAAAATTCCCTATTTCTTCCGTTTGACTGAAAGTTTTCAAAAGGCTGGAAGAGCGAATGAAAGAATTCTTCATCTGCGCTCATGCGGTCTGGTAAGATGGCGAGTTTTTCAATTCCATCCGTTAACACTGCAATTTGCTGAACCGCTTCATTCACAATTACCCGTTCAAACCGCACCGTATTCATATCTGTGATGAAGTAGGTGCTCGAAGCATATTCTCCATGCATGGGAACTATCGGGACACCGAAATGACCATTGCATTTGGTCTTAAAGACACACGCGCCATCTCCAATTTGGATAAAGCAGGTATCGTTTTCACCAACGATTGCCATGACAAGAGTCGCAGCAAACTCGCGCATTTTACTTTCACGTGTTTTTGCGGCCTTAGAAATTCGGTACCGCGTAACCTCAACCCACTCTTTTACTAACTCATCTGAAAGTGAAGAGATTGTTTGTCCGCTTAAGAGATAGTCTTTGGCAAGCCGAGCAAATGTTCTGCAGGTTATCGCGGAACCGATGCCGCCAAATTTTGTACTGCCCGCTCCATCAGAAACAATCGCTATAAAGGCGGAGTCGTCATCAGATATCCGAACTTCAAACGCAGTCGCACTGTCCTGACATGCTTCATTCTTCTTCAAATGACGAATGCCGGTCGAAGTTGCTCCAACCCACATCCATGTTTGGTTGGGTGTCATATCTTTTAGTCGCGTCCCGGCGCCTCGCCCCAAGCAGAATAATCCTCAAGAACAACGCTGTCCCCTGGTTGTGATCCAGAAATTGACGCCATAGAAACAGAGAGCCATTTGAATAACTCGCGAAACATCAAGCCTTTCAATTTCAATGGTGGAGTAACACACAACTCTTTCAGTGGCCTGAATTCAGCATCGTCAACACCAACGGCAAAAAAAGAAAAGGCTTTTTTGCTTTCGCCTTCTCGAACCCGATCAACTGCTTCATTCCATGTGTCCGTCCCATAGTCTGTCGGCCCCCCATCGGTAATGAGGAAAATCCATGGGCGGAAATATTCCACTCCATTTTGTTTGTATACTTCCTTCCGATCCTTGAGCATATCCGTAGCGGTAAGAACCGCTTGCCCCATTTGCGTGTTTCCGCGCTCTTTAAGCTCAAGAGGCCTAAAATCGCGTGCCTGTGTAAAATCCGCCTCGACCCTGACGTCACTACCGAACGACACGATGGCAGCTTCAACGCGTTTTGCGGACAATGGGTCGGAAGCCACTTCGGTTGCAAATATCTTTAGGGCACGGTTAAGACTCTCGAGTCTCTCTCCTTTCATCGAAAAAGAAACGTCAAGCAGCAAAATACAGGCGCAACGTGGTTCCTCTGGATCTCTCAGAGGAGCGAGGGCAAACGGGTTAGTATCAGTCATTCTTTTTGGTGCTCCAGACTAGACTAGGTTGTGGCTTTTGACTTCAGTAAGTCGTAAGCATCACTAATGTGATGGCTTCCAGCATTGCTTGATTTCGCGGTGCTCATCAGCATCGCTTTACGCTTGTCTAATTCGAAAATAGTGAAAGGCTCAACGAGGCCGAAAATGTTCAGGGCGTCATTGTAGGCAATAGAGGTGGCTTGTGCTGTATTCGATTGATGTCCCTTTTGTTGAGGAGCATGCGGTACCGCGCCTTTATGTTGCTTCTTAGACCGAGAGGATGAATACGCGATCAGCCTAGAGCGTGTGGCTGCCCGACCAGAAGTTTCTCTGTGGTCTGTGTCATGTTCGTAGAAAGCAACTGGCAACTCTCGATAGTATGGCATAGTTCCTACGCGCAAAGCCCGTTTGCCAAATCGAGTTACAATCATCATTTGCTTACGAGGATCAAGAAAACGCCGAACTTGGTCGGGTGTCAGAACATTCTCGGTTTTGGTGCCGACTTTCTTTTTGAAAAACGGAATCCAGCCGGATTTCTCAGTTCGTGTTTTTTCACCGATTTTGTTCGCGAGATAGGTCGCTGTGTCATTTTCATTTGTCGCCATCCAGTAAACAGCGTCTGCATTGCCGATGAAGCCTTTCCAGCCTTGCGGGTAAGCCTTTTGCATTTTTTCCAAATCCTGCGAAATTGCGAGCAACCGGACACCATATGAACGCATGACTGGTGCCGATGTTTCTATGGCTTCGATATAGCCAAGGCTTGGCATTTCATCGACAGCGAACAGACAAGCATGTTCGAGATTGCCTGGTATCTTTTCAAAGAGATCAAGGCTTGTGACGGTCAGAAGTCTGAACCAGTTTGACAGTTCTTCACGGATTGCATTTGTTGGAGCGCAGACAAAGAGGTTCAGGTCACCGAGCTTCAAATCTTCAAGCGAAAAATCTGAATGGCGCGATATATCCCTCACTTCTGGAATATCCAAAAATTTTAGGGCCGCACGCATTGTGGAGAGAACGTCCCCCAAGGACTTACCAGTTCCCGCGAGCGTAGCAGCAGCATTGGAAATCGTCCCGTCATAGGCGTTATTTTGCTGCATTTGGTGTACCAAAAAAGCGAAAGGATCGGCTTTATTGGGATCAATGTGTTCGTGATAGCCGCGCGTAGCCAATTCCCGAACACGGACAAGATTGCGCTTTATGGGCGGTTCTGTGGTGTAAACATGTAGTATCAATGACTGTAAAAATTGACGGGCAGTCTGCGGGAAATATGGCTTTGAACCTTCCATCGGCACAATGGCTTCAGCCATTTTCATAGAGTATTTGACGACTGCGTGTTTACCCTCGCGCCTCTCTACGCGCATTAGCTCATCAAGGGCATTCCATGATGCCGTTTTATGGTTTGGGACTGTGTTGTATGGGTCAAGCACCGCAACTTGCTTTCCCAGTCCACGAATGCCGTTTCCGCCTAATCCTCGTCGGTTGGCAATAACTTTTGTGATCTGTCCTTTGGGATCAATAACAAATGCATTGCCTTTGTGAAGGCCGAGTATTGTTATGAGAAAGGTGGTTTTGCCTGCGCCTGTTCCGGCAATCATCGCAAGATGGCGTTCGGCCTTAAACCCCAATGGTTGCAGCAAATTGAAGCCGAGAAAACGCAAACGGCCTAGGAGCGCATAGTCGGGTTTGAAGACGAAGGTTACGCGAGCCAAAAAACCCGCAAAGCCAGCCGTCGCACCGCTGCCAGTCCGAAAAACTTCTTCCTGCCATTCGGTAAAGCGCACCCAACCTTGCAACAGTTGCCGCCACGGGAACCAAATAAGACGGTGAAAATAATCAGGATTCCAAACGCCATATTTGCGAGCGATAACAATCCCGATGGTTCTCAAAAATGTAATAGCAGCTATCAGAGTGACAGCCCAAAGAATAAACGCCACGATTGCTCCAACCCGCACTCATGAACTTATCAGTGTAAAAAGTTGTTAACAAAATTAAACCGAGTTTGCAGCTAAAATTGTCCAACTGGTGCACTACAATTCAGGCATGCCTAGAATTTACCCGAGGATGTAACTTTCTGCTTCAACACTCGTCCACCTGAGCAGGGCTGAGAAACAATGCCGCCAAAATGCTGATACCTTGTTCAGCACTTAATGAATGGAGTGTCAGGTTGATGCATTGACCCGCTGTTACTTCCGCGCTGCCGCCTAAAAAATGAACCATTCGGCGGCTTGTGCAGCAATGATGACCGCTTTCATGACCGCCTGTCACCTTCATGATTGCATCAGCAATGATCTTGAGTTCAGAATCGGACGCACATTCCTCACTCTTGGCTTGTTTGGACTGCTCAAATCTTTCGAGGTATGTCGGAAGAAACCGCCGCTTGATATCGACGGCGATGTCTTTGGCGGGGCGCTCTGGATTGAAACCAATTGATTTACAGGCGCGGTGGTAACGGCTGGTCAGCCTGTCAGGAAATTGACCAATGACCTTGAAGCGAGGCTTGTTCCAATCTCTGACAATAGACAAGCCGCGCCCTGAACCGTCTATGATTTCATAGCGTTCGATACAAGACTGCTCCTTAAGGCGGCTGAGTTTCCAAGGCACGCACAAATAGAGCGCAGCTTGTTCGATACGGGCTTGATACTCAAGCATGATTTGTGCCCCCAAGCCTTGTGAAACCCGGTCCTTGAGGGCGTTTTGAGCCGTATTTTTCTCGGATTTCTTCCAGTGTCGCATTGCCGCGTGAAAAGCTTCGGAACTGTTCGGGGCGGAAATACCAAGCCTTTTTGTTTTTCGACCATTTGAAGCCGGATTTTTTCAAGGTTTCCTTATGGGTGCGCGTATCACCAGTAATCCAAATCCAGGCTCCGCATACTTCAACAATTACCCCGTGGATAGGTAAAACGGCTTTCAGCGCATTGTTGAACAGTTCCCCATAATTGGATTGTTCGTCTTTAATTGTCCCTGAAAAGTTCTTGAGAGCGTCATAGGCTGTATTGATGACTTTCATCATCTCTTCACCTGCGGAGTTAA
Organism: Roseibium sp. HPY-6; assembly: GCF_040530035.1. Lineage (NCBI taxonomy): Bacteria > Pseudomonadati > Pseudomonadota > Alphaproteobacteria > Hyphomicrobiales > Stappiaceae > Roseibium > Roseibium sp. HPY-6. The sequence continues at coordinate 1,703,333 of NZ_JBEWCD010000002.1, read as the reverse complement.
TGTCAGGATGGTACGTGCGGCACGCTGCACGATAGGCAGCTTTGAATTGGTCGGGGGTGACATCACCGGAAAGGCCAAGAATTTTGGATGCATCATAGATATTCATAGGGAACACTCACTTTTCAGGGTTTCGACATCGGAGAAACCTCTTCCCCCTGTCGCTTGAACCCTTGCCAAGCGGCGAGCGCCCCAAATCATGAAAAACAAAAAAGCCGGCATCGAATTTCGATGCCGACCTTCAAGGGCGTTCGTTCAAGTTCTGCGGATTTAAAAGGGACCGGAATGTTAGCTCTGCCCGCCAGCTTTACTGGCGTTGGCAGCGCTTATGTTTCGAAGCCCTTCTTAAATTCTCAGGTTTTGAAACAAGCTGGACTTGGGGTTCCGAGCACAGATTTCCTGTGCGCCCACTGAATTTTTATACTTCTATCGTGTCTTTCCTATCATCGGTCAAATGCGACAGAAACTGAACTATGCGAGAATTTGACGGAGTTTGGCGCAAGCAACGGATGGACGCTCACCGCTCAACGGCATCGACTTGTGAAGATGACCACGTCGCGGTTACTGACAAAAATCAAGTCATCCGTTTTGATTTGAAACTATGAATTAAATTTAATTTGTATTTTTATTGCATTTTAGAGATAGCTCATTGTTGAGCGACGTCTCAAATAATGGCTCAAAAATCCTTTTATCAATATAGTAATACTTATCGGGATCTTCGATTATTTTCCTGTATTCGTTCTTTATTTCCACAACGGTTTCGTCATAAAGTTCACAAACCTTGTGCACTCGCAGCGCTCTTGCAATACTAATTTTTTCTAAAAAGTGCAGTGATTCCATTTTTTGAATAATGATCCTATACAAGTCACTCGCGCTCTCGACGCCTTCTGCATAGAGAGAATAGAGTGCCTCCCGAGTCTTGTATTCTCTTACGGACTCGCTCCAATTTTTGCGTTCAACTTTTTGAAGTAATTCTCTTTGCTTCTTTAACGCTTTTTCAAATTTTCCTTGCCTGTAGTATAGTAATGCAACCGTATCCATCGTACCATTATTATTGGAATCAAGAAAAGGTTGTAAAGCACTATTTGCAAGTCGTATGTCACCCGTCGTAGGTTTATCCCAAAGAAGTCGCCACGCAAGGTCGTTAGCTATTCGTTCTTGTCCTGGTGCTAAATCGTAAATTGTTCGAAGTATCGTCTCTTGCTGCCTATAGAGTCCGGCTCTTCCGAACTGACTGGCAATCGAATAGCAAACGTCAACTCTGTTGATCGCCGCTGGCTCGAGCCTAATCGCGCTGTAGTCGACACCTGGTCCACAGGCTAGAGACAAGAAACTATTTTGCTCTCCTACTTCCTGCGCTAAAACCGCAGCGCGAATACAGGCAGAAGAAGGCGCAGCTTGACAAAGCGCCTGATCCCAACGGCGTATTTCACCTACTACGCCTTGTGCAAGCCATTGGACCGGCCACAGTAAAAGAAGCGATAAAGCAAATACAAAAGTTGAAAGAAACCTACCAGGTCTCTCATCAGGATCAAATAACCAATAAATAAATTTGTTGGAGAACATGCTCACAACTGAAGAAGTCGAGACAAAGAGCCAAATCCAAACACTAGTGAAAAATGTTGTTACAAAAACAATGGAAAAATAGGAATAAAATCCAAACGCTTCAAAAAAGATGTCCCACCAAGAAACATATACGTGCTCTCGCATAGATTTCTGGAGGTTGTACCAAAAACCATTTCCCTCCAAGAAATTAATAGCGCCTTGCCAAGTAACAAACTCAAGTTCACGCACAGGGGTGTTTCGAAAAACCCAAATCACAGTTATTACTATCAATGCTGATAATAAAAAGTCACCAACGATAACAAAAAACTGACCTAGAGGCGTTTTTGGCATGTACATTATACAATATCTCGATTCTGCCAAAGAGATGTAATCGGCAATTATGTTGATCGCAGCAACTATTATCATAAACCGCCAAAACGAAATCTCCATTGACATTCGCCCAGAAAGAACGCCGTACGAGTGAAGAAAGAAGTAAATTAACGCTGCCCCAAAAACTGAGACAAATGAGGAACTCAGAAAACAACGGAGTGACAAGTGGTGTTTTCCAAACGCTGCACAAAACAAAGCATAAAATTGTTTACGCCAGTCAGAATGCTTGACAGCGCCAACCATCCAAAGCCCCAAATCATCTCTGCGCTCTTGCCGAATATATGAAATGGTCGAATAAGTGATAACAGAGAATATACTGGCAATAGTCAAAGACCATCCTACGTATTCGGCAAAGATCTTTTCAAAAGACATCTGATTACCTTATTTTCTTGCAGAAGGATGCAATTCAAACAATTCATATTGCCGCTTCAAAATCATTGATATTTTGAATTAGATATTTTCGTTACTAGAATATTTTTGTCTATGCAGAATAACATCGATAAATTTGGCAATTGTCCAAATATTTTCCTGTTGCAGATTTGAATAGCTGCCTCTGATACTGTCCGGAACGATGAGTTGAACTCCAGATTCTTGCATCAAGCTTGTTTGGGGTAGCGAAATAGCGGGTTCAAGGGTGATAAGATGTTTCGTCTCGATTCGCTCTGCCTCTGGCAATATCTGGGGCCAGCGATCTTTGCAGGTAGATTTCGCAGCAAGCATTGTCAGACGAGATGTGTTGAACTCAGGATCAAAATACTCGTCCTTGCCGGGGAAAATGAAATCAGGCTTTTTTCCCTTTTCCGTTATGACTTGCGAGTCATAACGCAGCTTAAATGCATCGAACACCGCCTTGAGCTGGTTCTCAAATGAGTGTCCCATACGAGATTTTCTGCGATTTTGAACACTGAGAGAATACTTGATGAAGCCGTCAACATCCACATCGTCTTCATTGACAAATCCTTCCTGAATTCGCTCCGCAACAACCTTCTTCTCCAACCTTCGAAACAGAGCCTCTTCGTGATCCAGCCAAGCGGTGAGTGCAAAATCGGGATCGTCGAGGGCATTGACCTCCGGCAAGGTCAATCTGGCCAACTCCGATAACTCGGCCGTTTTCGGGAACTCAAGGCCAAACCGATCAATAATCGTATCAAGAGAGTTCGCATCCGGGTCTTCAAACTCGATACCAATCTCGTCGAGTATGAACCTCGATATAAAATCGACCTTGCTATCGTCGCCTGAAAACTCTGCAAACTTGAATTTCTTCTGTGGTTCATCGTCTAGTCCAAAGAGCCAGAGTAACTGGCTTTGGATGGTGCTGTCCGACGGCACAACAATAAAAAGGATTGTTTCGTCAGGCCGGATCGCGAGGAAAAGGGTATCGCCCGCAGACATAATATCTGTCACTGCGTTTGACGTATAGTAGAGTCTATATTCGGGTGGACGCGGTTTACCTTCACGACAGTTATAGTGTGTCGCAAACCCGTGATCGGTTATGGTTTCCTGCTCGTCGTTAAGCCAGATATATGTGACATCAAACTCGGACTTGTCAGTACCGAGAAACTTTCTCATCGGCACCGTGGTGCCGATTTCGTGCTGATTGGAACTCTTGGGTTCGGCATCTACTGGCGACAGTATCTTTACGCCTGCGCCGTCAAAATATTCAGATAGATGCCCCTGATTCATTGCCCCTGACTTCCAGTTCATTCGCTCCATTCCTCAACCAGAAAGAGCATAAATCAATAACTGAATCCAGTTCTAGTCGAGCTTTTCCCTTCAATGCACATTCCCAAACAACAGCGACGCGCCAACCAGCATTCTTTATGGTGGCTATATTGGTTATATCGCGAGCTTTATTGGAAGAAATCTTGTTCTTCCAGAAGTCTTCTCTGGTCTTGGGCCATTTGAACAAATGACAATCATGACCATGCCAGAAGCAGCCATTCACAAATATCACTGCACCGTGTCGCGGGAATACCAGATCGGGTTTGCCGGGCAATTTCCTGTCATGCAAACGGAAACGAAAACCCTTCTTGTGCAGGCCCGAACGAATAACAATCTCCGGCTTTGTGTTTCCGGACTTTATGCCAGCCATCATCCGGCTACGGGTTTTTGGTGATACGATATCTGCCATTGAAGATTACAAAGGCATTTCCTTTTGCACGGGACGCCCGGTCTGTTTGGCAACGGCTTCCAGGATATGAGGTTTCATCAACTCGGCTACTACGCGAACAACCGGAACAACAACGGCATTCCCGAATTGCCGATAAGCTTGAGTATCTGAAACAGGGATAATGAAGTTGCTCTCACCCGGTTTATCAAATCCCATAAGCCGGGAGCATTCTCGTGGCGTGAGGCGTCTTGGGCGATCATCTTTTTGCGCGACAAGAATTTCCGAGCCGTCTTTGTAATATCTGGCGGACAGAGTGCGCGCGACGTCCTCAGGACCGAACAGCGAATAACCAAATCCGTTACCGGCTTTCCGGTGTTTTTCCTTATACCCCTGGAGATAGTCCCAAAGCTTTGGGGTCAGTGTGTATTTGGATTCAACACTGTCATCCAGAATTGTGCCAAGTCCTGGCTGTGCATCTGGTATTTTGAGGTCATCAAAACTGAATTCTTTAGTCTCATCCCGAAACCCGACAATGAATATGCGCTCACGCTTCTGGGGCACCCATGGGTCTGAACTGATAACCTTAGTCTGAACTTGGTAACCCAGCTCTTTTTGCAACACGTGCATGATGGTCGCAAATGTCTTGCCACCGTCATGCCGCTCAAGGTTCTTGACGTTTTCAAGCAGGAATACCGACGGACGATGGTGCTTGATGATTTTGGCCAGATCATAGAACAGCGTGCCTTGTGTATCGCACAAGAAACCATGCGGTCTTCCAAGGGAGTTCTTTTTGGAAACGCCTGCAATCGAGAATGGCTGGCATGGGAACCCTGCCAGCAAGACATCATGGTGCGGGATCAATTCCGGCTCGTCTGCATATGGTCTTATATCACCTGCAAATTCATGATCCTCATCGTCCGGAAAATTGGCTGCGTAGGTTTGACGGGAAAATCGGTCCCACTCTGCTGTGAAAACACACTTTCCGTTCAGTTCTTCAAATGGAATTCTGAGGCCACCTACACCAGCAAACAGGTCGATAAATCGAAAAGCCTTACCGTCTTTTGCAGAACTTTCGCATCGCTTGTGTACATGCTGTTTCAACACATCGATGACAAGAGCTGGCGGTGTAATTGCAGCCTTGCCTTTTGCCTCGTACCGCCTGACAGTCCTGTCAGACTTGCCAACCAGAGCAGCGACTTCCGGAATTGAAAGTCCGGCTTTTTCTCTCAGAGCTCCAAAATCTTCGGCAAAGGATGCTTCTGTCATACTGTAATTTCCGGGTTAAATTTTGACATTGTGTCATTATTTTTCCCAGCGCATCACAGTCAGTCGCGAACATAAAGTGAACAATTTTGCGATTGCGCATTCATCGACGTTCCGGAGTCAACGAAACGATGGCGAACCGAGCCTCCAGCAAGGAATTCAGCGTTAAATCAGATAACCTCAGCTGAGGACAATAAAATGGGGACAAAACTTCTGGTCGGGTATCGAACACGGAACGATGTGAACATCACGACAGGGCAAGGGGATGCAACGGGGGCTATGCCCCCTTGCCGAACGAAGTGAGCACGCAGCGTGGTAGTACCACGCACATCTTGCGTATATTGCGTATATTGAAACGCAACGCTTGCGAGTGACGTGGAACGCATCCTAAACTTTGGGAATCTAATTCAATATATCGAAGAATGTTTACATAAGCATATTAAGCATATAATGAATCTGCAAGCGAGTGGGGCTTGAGTGTGAGGGGATGAGTGGGCTTCGCATCTCACCCTATGTAGAGACGGGCTACTGCGAGATGTGGCTGCACGTTTTCAGTGCATATGGGGCGCATTTCGCACTGCAATTTTTCACTATTCAAAAGTTATGAATTTTGCTCTGATTTCTATGTATCCGAGCATATGAAAAGTGGCGCATGTGCATATTGTTGCGTGCGCTCGTCTATATTGAGCCCATAAATCTATTTGTTCTTTTTAAGTCAAACATCTTACGATTTCGTTCGAGCTTTATTTAAACGCGAGAAGCACTTTGGGTTAGAGGACATAAACTCGTTCAATTTAATTCGAATAACTTCGGACTGCGAACGGTTGATATCTTTAGATGCATGTTGGACCCACACAGCCACATCTTCATCTTAAGTCACGGTGACCCTCTTATTCATCGCTTCCGCCTCTCCACAAATGAATGATTGTTGAAGTGGCAACTGCAAAACCAAGGACTATCCCCATCTGGGAGATCGAGCTTCCACCTATCGACAAAAACCACATAAGTTGGGGTATTGCAGCTTCCGCGACAGTCAAAAGTGTTAGGACGGCACCACCAAGCAGCACGAGTGCATATGAGCCTCCTATTTTAGGACGCCCTTGGTGATAGCTGGATTTGATTAACAGCCGTTTGAGGCTGCATCACATCAAACTTAAGTCTTGCATATCTCCAAGACCAAATCTCCGCGCAACACGAATTCTAATTGTGTTAAATAGTCTTGACGGCTACGACTTCGAACACAACTCTAAGCGCCGCCCGACTGTAGTGATGTTAAATTCCAGTATCGTATTTTTCGGAAATCTCTTTTCCTTTTCCAATTACTCAAATGCCTCAAACAGCAAACAAAGGCTAACCAAATTCGCTGCAACCAAAGGCGTTTATTTGCAGCATATCAATTGCTCTATGAAATCGACAATAAGCTTAGTGTCTTCAGGGTTATTAATTGTTGCAAGAGTGACTGTATCTCTATTCTCGAAAGAAAGTTTTATCTGATATTCAGATCTTGCTTTACCAAAAGCATTTTTGTCTTGATGGATTGATACACCGTTGACTGAGTGGAGCGGATAAACCTCTCTAGTATTGACAACCAGATGCTTCGACACTGTAAGCCCGTGGCCCGAATAGACAATGTCTTTTTCTGGTATTTGGTCTCCGACCAGCTGTTCCCAACCGATAGGCTTATGATCCATCGAATTTCTCCTTTGGATAAAGCATAGCCCTTCGGCGTCATCAATCAAGTTTTGCGCTTTAGTTCCATTAAACCCACTAACAAATTTTGCAGTATGGAAAATCAGCTATAGCCGACACTCTAGAAACCACAGCACGTCACATTGAGCACGATCACTTAACCATTTTTCAAGCCTCCCGTTGCAAAAAAGCTGATTTCTCTATCGCTGACGTCTCTTGGAGTCACTCATGGGGATTAGGATGCTGCAGCTCTGAGCTCAATCAAGTAGGATGGGTCGCAAATACATTCCTACCGTCAGGTATGAAAATCCGATCAACACTTGACTTACTGCCCCAACATGAGACATTTTTAGCGAGAAATAGTTGGCGGGAGGAAGTTGTGACTATTCGATCACAAGTATTTCTAGGCTTTGGATTTATTTTTTTCGGCGTAATTCTCGTTGTATTCTGGACAAATTTTGTCCCTTCTTTGTTTAGCGATGTCGTTGAAAAGAGCCCATCCGAAGTAACAGAATGGATTAAACTCGCTGTTGCGATTGTTAGTTTGATATTAGGAATTGTAAACCTCAGAATTGCACTTACAAAGAAAGAGAAGTCATGAGGAACGACTTTTCGATTTACCTGTCTTTATTACTGTACTTCTGCCTAATTAGCGCTCCGTATTCGCAATCTGTATCGTGCCCTGACAACATCTCACCTAGTGAGCCGCTAAATTGCCTCTACGAGAAGCCTGGATCACAGAAAACTTGGGGGGAACAGTTTTTCGATTTTATCGGCGTAGCTGGCGCTAAACGCAGGCACGCTTTTCTCGTCGGAGTTAGCGATTACAGCGCAGGAGGCGGATGGCTTGAAGATTTGGAAGTAACCCAAGGTGACGTAGCGCGCGTAGCAAACTTCCTCATTCACAGGCACGGATTTGATAGTGTTAGAATCCTCACCGAGGATCATGTGACGTATATGAGTGTACGAACTGTATTCCTCAATGAACTAAGGAATAGAGTCAACGAGGATGACGAGTTTCTTTTTTATTGGTCTGGTCACGGTATAGATGTCCCAGATACAGACGGTTTTTCAACTGGATACTTGCCCGTTTCAATTGCTACTAACGCTAATGATATCAACAACATGGTTGAAATGAGCGAGCTAACCGGGTGGCAAAAGAAGCTAAAGGCGAAAAAGGTTTTGTATCTTCTTGATGCATGCTTTTCAGGGTTGGCGATTTCTACTAAATCCGACGTGCTTAGGCTTAATTCTGATCAAGCGCGAGAAGTAAACTTGAGACAGCTTGCAGGCAAGAGCGCACATATTTTAACTGCGGGCCGGTGGAAAGAAAAAGCTATAGCGAGTGAAAGATGGGGCGGCTCGTTGTTTACTTGGGCTGTATTGCAGGGCCTGAGCGGACGCGCAGACTCTAAGAACCATGATTTCCCAAAGGATGGACTAGTGCACCTGAGTGAGTTGACGTCTTATGTTTCAATTTTGATGGGAAACGAGGCGACTAATGCAGGGTACAATGGAAGTACTACACCTTCATTGGACGACATAGGATCCAATGACGGCGAATTTTATTTCGTGACATCGAACGAAAAATTACAAGTCGCAACGCAGGGCGTGGGAGCGGCAGAAGCTGAATTCCGCTTTGGTGAAGTCATTATCAAGAGCGCTACGAGCTTTAGTGCACCTGAGTCAATTAACCGTGAACAAGCAGAGCGCCTTGAGGCAGTGGCTGTACTTGCAGAGCTTGGTTACAAGGTAGGATATGACAACGATAAACTTTCGATAACAACAAGAGCTAGTGTAATTGCCTTTCAAGATGCTGCCGGGTTACCGAAAACGGGTAATTTGGATACTGAGACGATCACCGCACTTGCATTCGCGTTAGCGGGCTCATTTTCGGAAACGAGAAATAAACGAAGCGCAAGCGTAGATGACGTCATAACTGACTTTGCTGCGCGCGGAGATGCAACACTTCTCGCAAGAGCACTTATTAACGTTTTGCGACAGGAAAAAGATCCAATTCCATTAGAAATGGACGAGCTTGACAAGAACACGCGCCAGGAACTAATCGAGCAATTTGCAAAAAACGCCAAAACACTCGTAGATCAGCTAGGAGGAGACGCGCTCAGGTTTTTTGCTCGTTCGGACCTCCAAATAACATCTGGCATGTTAACTCGCGTCTACGACGACTACGTAAATAGCTATTTGTCAGAAGTAGTGCAAACTTCAGATACGGAAAGACCGGTTGTTTTCCAACCACCGCGGCTAAAGTATATTGATGTCGGACAAGAAGTTAATGAAGAATCAAATACTAATCTATGTAGACACGAAGGAAAAACCGTTAGGTACCTGCGAACTAAAGCTGAAGTGAATCTACTATATCAATCTCTATGGCAATTTGCTCAAGGTGAACGCGGCAGATGGCTAAGTTCCAATTGGGTGTCGTTAGACTTGTCTGAAACAACTCAATACAGTGTTGGTCTTGATGGTGACACTGGTTTAGGCATTGACTATATTGCGAACATAGGCGGCCTAGACCTAGCCTACCCTTGGATTGAGAAATTTATCTTAAGTACTGACGAGCGTTGGAGAAACAGGATTTCTGAGTATTCAGGAGTTATGCTGGATTCGCTAAAGGAATATGAGCGTATTTCCGTAGACAAAAAGAATTCGCTTTCAGATACTGTCGATTACATCGAGAAAGCGATCCAAACAAACGAATTGACTCCGCCGCTGTCCAATAAATGCTTAAAAATACGTTGGGCGGCAGTGAATTTTGAGAATTCGACAGAAGAGATTAATAATAATTTCGTGTCTTTGCATGGTGAACCCTTGGCTTTCTGGGCTCGTAGAGACTTTGGAGGATCTATCCCAGAACTCTCGTCTTTCTTTGCATCAATAGAAGCGCTCGGAAATAAAAATTTCGATTTTGGAGATGCAGAACTTGACTTAATTAAAACGCATTAGGGGAAGCGCTATTTGACGATGACACTCCGGTCAAGCTTCAAGCGCTAGGTGAAGGCAAAGCTATGCGAAGACCGGCAGGAAGCGGTCGGTCCGAACGATGTCTGGGCTATGCGCTGCCCAGGAGGCGAATGCTTGCTTTCGCTGAAAGGGATTTTGTACATGACCAGCTCGCAACCGGTAGGACGATCCGCATTCTGACGGTGATCGACACGTTCTCCCGCTATGTGCCGGCGCTTGATCCGCGCTTCAGCTACCGGGGCGAGGATGTGGTGAGAACCCTGGAAACCGTCTGCGCCCGTATCGGCTATCCGAAGACGATCCGGGTTGATCAGGGCTCCGAGTTCATCTCCCGAGACCTCGATCTATGGGCTTACCAGAAAGGCGTCACGCTTGACCTTTCCCGCCCGGGGAAGCCGACCGACAACGCCTTCATCGAGGCATTCAATGCGCGGTTCAGGGCGGAATGCCAGAACGCGCATTGGTTCCTGAGCCTTGCAGATGCTGCTGAAAAGTTGGAGGATTGGCGCGAGGACTACAACGAACACAGACCTCATGGCGCCATCGGCAACAAGGTGCCGATGGACTTGATGAAATCAGAACACGCAGCCAGCCTGTGTTGCTGATTTGGTCCGGAAAACTCTAGCCCGTCCCGGGGGCACGTTGGGTAGCACTCCAGCAGCAAGGTGCCGGTGGACCTGATGAAATCAGAACACCCAGCCAGCCCGTGTTCCTGATTTGGTCCGGAAAACTCTAGCCCACCCCGAAGGCGCGTTGGGTAGCACCTCACTACACTGCGAGATGACCTGCAAAACACAAGTTTTTGGGTTTCAAGTTATTACGTTGCGAGACAAGCGACGCTGAGACAGTTTGTACTGACCTCGCAGCTAGTTGAAAATACTCGTGTCTGTGGTTTGATTCCGCCCCTGGCGCTAACCGCTCTCACTAACCACTGTTCGATACAGGTCATTTGCAACGCAAAGTGTTCTTTTGCATCTATTATATCTGTCGTTCATGCGTCTTGTAGTATCGATCAAAATGGGTTTAATCCAGACCTCTCACATTTTCTATGACTTCACTTAGCACACCGATTGGAAACACTTAACACGATTACGTTCAGAGCAAAGTGTTGCTTACTCCTTCCTCCCAAAAAAAGTAAAAAAGTGGGACATTCAAATTCTTTGCAATCAATTTCAATTCACACCGGATAATAGACTATTAACACTTTCTAAATTACGGTACTTCTTTATTGAAATATTGCAATTAGTTTCTATTTTATTTTTAAAATATAAGTAAATTTGGGCAAATTTCTAACCTCTTTACGATTTGCCTCTCCGTCAATGTGAGCAGGGTCTTCATAAGCCTTAGTTTGCCTCCAACCCGAAACGCTCAAACGCGCGCTTTAAGGTGATAGGCGCAACGCTGTAGGTCTTGGCCACTTTATCAATGTCACAGCCTTTTTCTGTCACAAGCATGTGGGCGCGGTGGATAAGGCGCTCACTGAGCTTGAAGGGTCGCCCCAAGTGCTGCCCTCGCGCTTTCGCCGCTGCCATCTTTTCCTTTGTGCGGCGGGAGATAACGGCCAGTTCGTATTCGGCGTCAGCCAGTTGATAGGCAAACCATTTGCGGCCTTCGGGTGTTCCAGTGTCAATCTGCTGGTAGATCGAATGAAAGGTAATGCCTTCCTCGTCCAGCCCTTCGAGGAACTTTAACCCCTCAAGTGATGAGCGGAATGCGCGGTCAATCGCGGCAACCACAAACACGTCACCTTGTCTGAGCGCTGCTCTTGCCTTCAAAAGCCCTTCACGTTTCTTTGCCGTGGCCTTGGTGGCATCGTCGTAGTAGATATCCCGCTCTTTGCATCCGGCTCGTCTCAACGCGTCATGATATTGGTAGAGTGTTTGTTCATCGGTCGAGACGCGGGCATAGCCAACCATGCGGCGTTTTGCCGAAAATTGTGATGAGGTCATATGTGATCCCTCCTTGTTTCGACATAAGGGAACCCATCTGCAAGCACCTCTTTTGGTTGTGTCTGAACGATTTGAATCCACAAAAAACGGCAGAATTCTGCCGTTTTTTTATTCCATAATTTACAGGATTTTAGTGTTCTGTATCTCTTCATAACGGTTCCCTTATGATAGCCGGAAACCGGATGGGGATTTCAACGATCTTGTTGATTTTTATGCTATTTTATCCACATGCGACGTATGCTGAAACATTCAAAAGTGCTGAATTCCTGAAATGGAAACGAGAGTCACAAAACTTCTATATCGACGCAAATATCGGTATGGCGGGGCTCATTGCAGCGCAAAATGACAAGAAACATGCCGAATGTTTGGAGGGCTGGTACTGGGACGACAAGGTGAAGTCCATTGACTTTATCCTGAAATCAATGCGCGATTTCCCAGACTATCATCCACGCGGGGTCATTCTAGGCGTCTTGGAAGCGCAGTGCGGTAAATTCGAATACCGGATCAATTAGACGAACCAATCTTGGGAACAGAAACGCTTGCCGTGTTCGTCGCATCGATTGCTTTAACATCCGAACTTGCTGGCTCGGGTGTTATGTCTTGCGGCTTGCGCTCTTCAATCTCACGCTCAATTTCGCCCAGCCTTTTCTTGGATGGTGGGTTGTCCTGATCTTCAAGCTCGTTGCGGAAATCACCTAATGTGACTTGGTAATTGTACCATTCTTCAAGGCGGCTTATCGCAGCATCCATTTTCTGTCTCGCGGCAACATAGTCCGCAAAGATCGGCTCATTGCCTGTAAATTCGATTTGCGACGCGGCAGCTTCATCAAGAACTTCTCCGTCCTCGGTAAAGACCTGTCTCGTTTGTGGATCAAAATACACTCGCCGTCCGTCTGGCAATTCTTTTGCTTTGGATTGAAGTTCCTCAAGTTCGGCAGTTGAAGCGGCAAGAGCTTCCTTGGCGAATTCAATCTGCGTCTCCGCATCCGTTTCCGCATCGCCAAGTGCTTTGCTGGCTGACTGGTAAGCAGCGGCGTATTCAGGATCGAGGAGTAATTCATCGAGCAGCGTTTGAAATCTGCGCCTGGCTTCCTTCTTTTCTTTGCTGCCGCCACGAGCCGAATTCTCTAATGAAAGAAAGCGGTGAGCGCGCCCGATATCTACGTTGGCTATCTTATGGTTGAGGTCGGCAGCGTCCTCTAGTGCCTTTTTCGCTGCAGCTGCGTTCGAGATTTCATTAAACTGGTCGAAATACCGTTCCACCGTACACACCATTCTTCTTGTTTTTCTTGTCGGCATTTTTAGCCGAACAACGCCGTCCATACGCGTTCAAAATCCGCGCACTTATTGGGATTGACGATCTTTTCAGACGAAATTCCATCTGAATCTCAACTGCTTACATTATAACACAAAATCGAAGTTGAATACAAAATCAAGAACCGTCGACGTCTTCTCGCGGCTGTTTTTTGTTTTCTGGTCAGAAAATACAACCGCCGCCATAAATTCGTCACAGCGGCTTTTGTATAATTATATATATAATTATTTTTTCAAAATCTTCCGAAAAATCAGTGCGTTGCACTTCACAACTGCGATGGCGTCGCACGCCTAAAATCCAGCCAGAGAAGGGAAATAGAAGATGAACGGAGAACCGCCCGCGAGTGTCATAAGAGACGGTGATTTGAAAGCCAGCATTTGGGAGAATGAAGGCAGGAACGGCACGTACTTCACAACAACATTTGCCAAAACGTATCGAGACTCGAACGATAAGCCGCGCGATACGAGTGTCTTCAACAACTCCGATTTGCTGCGCGTCTCAGAGCTAGCCCGCCAGGCATACGGCAAAACAAATGAATTACGGCAGGAAATGCTCAACACACAGCGGCAAGACCACTCAATCAAAGACATCACGCAAGAAGCGGCTGAGTGGGAAAAGCAGCACTCAAATTCGCTTTCAAATGTTCACGCTCAAGACAACACAACAGACGTTTGACCTTTACTCATTCGGGTACTGAATCTTCTTGAACAAGATCAAAATAAGAGTTATGTTCTTTTTTTGTTCTTTTTTTGTTCTTGTTTCAGGAAGAGGAGAAACAAATGAATTCAACCTAATTGATTGTAAGGAAAAACCGCGTGGAAAAGGAAGATAAGACTGCTGGCAGCGAATACAAGACACTGACACTAGATGTCGATTACTACCAATCGTTTTTAGACGATGTGGATATCTCAGACGCGCAAAAGCGTGAATTGATTGAAACGCTTTGGAACATTGTGGTTCAATTTGTTGATCTGGGTTTTGGAATACACCCCTTGCAACAGGCAAACCCTACAAAGGGTAGTGAGAGCCAAGAGGCTTTAGCGAAATTCATCAAGGACTTTGCCGATGAAGAATTATCAGCCGAAAAGGAGAGCATTTTAGAAGGAGTAGACGAATGAATTTTTCGAACAAAGATATTGATTTTACAGACACCACCATAACTTACATGTCCGTCCTTTACACACGCGTGTCAGACCGCAGTCAGGTGGATGGAGCTAGTGGTTTGGACTCTCAGGAAACCAGAGGCAGGGAGTATTCCCGTTATCTCGGAATTCCCGTAGCCAAGGTGTTTTCCGATGAAGCTATCTCGGGGAGCATAATGGATAGAGATGGCATCACAGACCTTCTAGCCTTTCTTAAACAATGCCCTGATGGCGTTCGATATGTGGTGATTGTTGATGATATCAGCCGACTTGCCCGAGACGTTCGGATATTTCTAGACCTGCGTGATGCTATCCATGAAACAGGGGCATTGCTTGAATCCCCGACCATGAAGTTTAAACACACCCGAGACGCTGACGGTAACTTCTTCGAGGGTATTCAGGCTCTTGGGGCACAGCACTACCGTGAGAAAGTTGCGGAAACTACGAAACATCGGTCATGGGCAAGGCTCATGAAAGGCTATTGGGTGTTCCACGCGCCCATTGGTTACAAATATATTCGCTCCAAGACCGAGGGCGGTATTCTTGTTAAAGATGAACCCGTGGACTCCATTGTAACGGAAGCACTTGAAGGATACGCAACGGGTCGTTTTTCCAGTCAAGCGGAAGTTCAACGTTTTCTTGAGAGTCAGCCCGATTTCAGACGACGAAAACCGAATGGTAAAGTCCGGCCTCAAGTCGTGTCCGACCTCTTGTCCCAACCACTTTATGCTGGATACCTTGAGTCAAGAATCCGGGACGTGCCCTTTAGGAAAGCGTTGCACGAACCACTAATTTCTTTGGCCACATTTCAGAAAATCAAAAAACGCCGTCAGAGTGCTGCCTATGCGCCTGCACGAAAAGATATCCATGCCGACTTCCCCCTGCGGGGCTTTGTCACTTGTGGTGATTGCGAAAAACCTCTTAGGGGGAGTTGGTCAAAAAGCGGATCAGGCAAGAAATACGGCTATTACGCCTGCCACACAAAAGGTTGCAGCAGCTACGGCAAATCAATCCCGAAGGCCAAAGTCGAAGATGAGTTTGCTGCAATTGTGAAAGACATGCGTCCATCATCTTCACTGTTCATTTTGCTCAAAGAAATGCTAACGACTGCATGGAGCCTTCGAGCTTCACAAGCAGATGAGCTTCGAAAAAGCCTTCGTCACAACGTTCTCGGTTTGGAAAAGCAGATTGATTCTTTGCTAGATCGCTTGGCAGACACTTCCAGCAAGACAGCGGAAAAAGCATTTGAACGGAAAATTGAAAGACTTGAAAAAGAAAGGTTGCTTGCTGCCGACCAGCTTGAGAATTTGGCGCAAACTAAGGTGACCTCAGAGCAAACCATAGAACTGGGCATGCTTTTTTTGTCAAACCCTTGCAAACTCTGGGACTCTGGCGACATCACCCTTCAAAGACTACTGCTGAGAATGGCGTTTTTGGAGCCTTTGCCATACGACAGACAAAACGGGTATAGAACAGCAAAAACCACTTTACCATTCAGTACTTTAGCGGAAATTTCGACCAAAAAGTGTAAAATGGTGCCCAGAGGCGGAATCGAACCACCGACACGCGGATTTTCAATCCGCTGCTCTACCAACTGAGCTATCTGGGCGTGCTGTTCAAACCACGAGGTCGGAGCCCCGTTCGCTGAAAGCCCGGTTCTTATAGAGGCTCACTCAGACCTTGTCCAGCATTCCGGCAAAGTTTTTTGCAATCTGGTGGCACGGCACTTGGGGAAAACTCGAGCCCGCCTCAACGCGCTGATAAACATACGTTTTTAACCAGGATGAGGCTCTTGCAGCGGAAGGCAAATTAGGGCGTGTGCGGCGGAGGGAAATCAGCCCAGTCGTGCCGACTTACCACCCCGGCTTCGATACGGGTACGAGATCCAATGAGACCGCTGCACCAGGCTCAAATCGGGTCCGGGATGGCGGATGACAAGCAGTTGTTTATCGTTTTCTCTCAGGGAGAACTGCTGTTTTTGGATCCACTTTTTTTATGAAAAAAAAAGCGCGCCAATGACCGGCGCGCTTTCATTGTGCTGGAAAAGCCTGGCCCTACTGCTCGGTGATCCTACCGTCTGTGTAAGGTGCGTAAGCCCCTTTTTCGGCAAGGTAATCAGCTACGACCGCTTCCAGGCCCGGCCCGTAGTCATAGGCATTCATGCCGCTGTCGGCAAAGACCTTGTAGCCGTCTCCACCGCCACGCATGTAGTTGTTGGAGACAACGCCGTAGATCTTCTCCGGATCGATGGCGACCCAGGCACCGTCTTCCATGACTTCCACCAGCGTGATGCGGCTACCCGGATCCTTCTTGGGGGTCCAGCTGTATTTCAGTCCGGCGACCTGTGGGAACCGGCCAGCACCTTCCTCAACCTGAGAGACACCGTTTTCCAGTGCCGCGATCACATCCGCACCCTTGAGCTGGAAGGTGGACAAGGTGTTCTGGAAGGGCAGAACCGTCAGCACCTCGCCCATCGTGACTTCGCCGCCATCGATCGAAGACCGCAGCCCACCGCCATTCTGGATTGCGATCTGGACGCCCTGGTCCTTGACGCGGTCAAGCATCGCGTCAGCGACAAGATTGCCCATCTGGCATTCTCCGGCCCGGCACGATGCCCGGTCGCCGTCGATGGCCGCTTCGCTGGAGCCGATTACCTTCGCCTTGAGTTCCTCGATTGGCGCAGCAAGTTCGGCAACACGCGCTGCATAGCCTTCGTCGGGTGTCACGGACGCATCCAGCAGAATAGGCTCGCCTTCGGCTTTCAGTAGGTTGCCGTCGTCATCCCAGGTGACATCGAGTTCGCCCAGAAACTTGCCGTAAGCGTAGGCCTGAACGATCGGGACGTCCTTGCCTTCGGGGTTGGTCACCAGAACCGGATAAGGGCCGGACGCGCCTTCCTGCGTGTTTGACAGGAGCGTGTGGGAGTGGCCGCCGACAATGACATCAATTCCAGAGACAGATGCCGCGATTTCCATGTCGCGTGACAGGCCCATATGGGTAACGGCGATGATCTTGTTGACACCGGCCGCTTCAAGACCGTCAACGGCGCCTTTCAGATAGTCTTCCGCCTGAATGAAACGCACACTGTCGCCGGGCGACGACGTCTCGCTGGTGTCTTCCGCCAAGGCCGACACGATACCAACTTTTTCACCGCCCTTTTCCAAGATCATGATGCCCGGTACCTTGCCCTTCAGTGCAGGGTCGGTACTCACGTCGATATTTCCGGAAATGATCGGGAACTCTGTCTTGCCGATAAAATTCGCAAGCGCTTCAGGGCCATCGTCAAATTCATGATTGCCGACCGCCATGACATCAATGCCGATCCCGTTCAAAAATTCTGCAGCCGCGTCGCCCTTGTAGGTGGTGTAGAAAAGCGAGCCTTGAAACTGGTCCCCGGCATCAACAACGATCACATTTCTGCCTTCCGCCTCAAGCTCGGAGCGGCGCTGGTCGATCATCGTCTTCATGCGCGCAATACCGCCGAAACACTTGCCTTCTGCCTCGTCTTCGGCATCACACGTGGAATCGTACTTGTTGATCGACTCGATACGTGAATGCAGGTCGTTCAAATGCAAAATCGACAATGAATAATCAGCGTAGACGACCGTCGGCAGCGCAACTGTGACAGACACCACCGCAGCGGTCAGAAAACGTTTTCTCATCGGACCCTCGCCCTTGATTCTGGTTTTGATTGAGGGCTGCCGCATCGGCGCATAGCCCTTGCCGTCAACCGGTTTCAGCTGGAAATGCTCCATGCCTTTAGCCCAGGCGGGCAGGCAAGGACGCTTCTCCAGACAGCCAACGGCCCAAAATCTTTGAACAGAAATCCTTCAACCGCAAGTGATATCAGGGAAATAAAGAATAATTAATTTAGCCGGTAAACTTCAGCCAGAACCAGCCTTCTCTAAAGCTGATCGAGCCCTGGTTATGAGAGGTGCAGAACAACCCTCTTCGCGGCCTCTGATTGCAAGCCAGTCCGCTAGTCTTCCGGAAAGTTGCTTTCGTCGATGTCGTCGGTCTCGACGACCGGGATCGTGTAGCCTTCGGAAAACCAGCGATTCAGGTCGATTTTGGCACAACGATCCGAGCAGAACGGATAGTCTTCCCGGGTCGAAAGTTTCGAGCAGATAGGACAGGGCCGCATGCGCCTGCCTGAACTATTTTTGTTCGTATCAGTCATGTCACCTCACGCGTTGATCCGGCTCGCGATGCGCCGTCATCAGGCTGCTGCGGTCGCCCAACCCTGGTGCACCGGGTACCCTGCTGCACTGAGGAGGTTGACCGTCTCGGCAAGCGGAAGCCCGACAACGGAGGGATACGAGCCGACAAGCTTGACGACGAAACTCCCCGCCAGTCCTTGAATCGCGTAGCCGCCCGCCTTCCCGCGCCACTCACCTGAGGCAATATAGTCGTCGACATCCTTACGGGACAGGCGCTTGAAGCGAACCCGTGTCTCGACCAGCTTGGAGCGCACCTTGCCGTTCGCTTCCGCGACCGCGATTCCTGTGAAAACGCGATGCCCCCGTCCGGAGAGCATCGAGAGGCACATTAGCGCCTGCTCGGTTAGCTCGGCCTTGGGCAGAGCCCGGCGCCCGACAGCCACTACGGTGTCCGCAGCCAGAACAAGGCCGCCCTGCATTTCTTGCAGAGCATCAGCCGATTGTCGAACAGCTTCCGCCTTGGTGCGGGCCAGCCGCAGCGCAAGGCTGCGCGGCGTTTCATGCTTTTTGGGCGTCTCGTCGATATCTGCCGGCATAAGATGATCAGGGTCGAGCCCGATCTGCTGCAGCAGTGCGAGACGTCGCGGCGAAGCGGAAGCCAGAATGAGGTGGGGAGCGTCGGTCATGAGGGAAAGAGCCTTGCAGCCGGCATCACCATGGAAGGTACCGCTATTTGAAGCGGTAGGTGATCCGCCCCTTGGTGAGATCATAAGGGGTCATTTCAACGAGAACCTTGTCGCCCGCCAGAACGCGGATACGGTTCTTACGCATACGCCCAGCCGTGTGCGCGATAATTTCGTGATCATTTTCCAGTTTTACGCGGAACGTCGCATTCGGCAACAGTTCTGTTACGACGCCCGGAAACTCCAGAGCTTCTTCTTTGGCCATTTGATATCCTGAATGAAGCGGGCCCTGCCCGCGGGTGCCGGGGAAACTAACGGATAAGCGCGAGAAAGTGAACCTTTCTTTCCATTCCTTACAAAAAAGAAAAGTCAGTCTGCCGCGGTCGGCGTCCAGTCAAAGCGCTTCTTGATGCGCATCAGCAGCAAATCGCGAACGGTGCGGTATTCGTTCAGGATCTGTTCACGGCTGCCAGTGGCAATCGTCGGATCCAGGGTGGGCCAGTATTCCACGTCAACCGCGTCCGTTCGCGTCATCTCCAGCGCCTTGTGGTGCGCTTCCGGCGCCAGCGTCACGATCAGGTCGAACCCGGATTCCTCCAAGTCTTCGAATGTCTTTGGCTGGTGCCTGCTCATGTCTATGCCCATTTCGGACATTACCGCGTCCACGAAGGGATCGATCTTGCCGTGGCGGACACCGGCCGAGCGCACGTAGATGCGTCCGGGAAACAGCTTGTGGGTCAGGGCTTCAGCCATCGGCGAGCGCACGGAGTTCATTCCGCAGGCAAACAGAACCGCAGTCGGACGAAGGCCCGGCCCGGACATACCGGTCAGCCCTTCCAGTGCAAGGCATAAACAAGGGTAAACAGACGCCTGGCCGTCTGCATGTCGACCTCGATCTTCCCTTCCAGGCGTTCCATCAGGATCGTCGACCCTTCATTGTGTACACCACGGCGGCCCATATCGATTGCCTCGATCTGGCTGGGCGTCGCATGGCGTATCGCCTCATAGTAGCTTTCGCAGATGAGATCGTAGTCCTTGACGATCCTGCGCAGCGGCGACAGCGACAGAACATGAGTTACCACTTCCTGATCACTATCGGTCCTGATCCGAAAAACCAGTCTCTTTTCAACAACGGCGAGGTTGAGAACATAGTTCACCGGGGGATGGCCGACCGGCTGAAAACTGTTTTCCTCGATCAGATCGTAGATGGCAACGGCACGGTCATGCTCCACTTCCGGCGTGGAGCGCGCGATAGAGGCTTCATCAAGGACGACGTCCACAAGGCGTCCGCCTGAGGATTGTGCACTAGGGTCCGGTTGCGTTTCGCTCATCTGCGAAAACCTCTTTGAGCCTCTGTTACATGTTCAACCTGATGGAAACAGAGCGCGCGTGCGCCGACAACCCCTCAGATTCACCCAGTGCGATGGCGGCCGGACCGAGCGCCCGCAGATTATCCGCATTGCACTTCAGGATCGAGGTGCGCTTTACGAATTCCAAAACGGACAAACCCGACGAAAACCGAGCCGAGCGTGCGGTCGGCAGAACGTGGTTAGAGCCGCCGACATAGTCTCCGATCGCCTCAGGCGTGTAGTGACCAAGGAATACGGCGCCGGCGTTTCGAACCTTCGTCAAGAGGGCTTCAGGGTCGGCGACGGCCAGTTCAAGGTGCTCCGGTGCGATTCGGTTTGCCAGCGGCATGGCCGCATCCAGATCGTCCACCAGGATGATAGCCCCAAAATCCTGCCAGCTTGCCCTTGCGACATCTTCTCTTGGAAGGGTTTTGAGTTGACTTTCGACGGCGATTTCCACCTGGTCGGCAAGATCCTCACTGTCGGTGATCAACAAGGACTGTGCCGCCGTATCGTGCTCAGCCTGGGCCAGTAGATCGGCGGCAACCCAGTCCGCGTTGTTGTCTCCATCGGCAATGACAAGGACTTCGGAGGGTCCGGCAATCATGTCGATACCGACCGTGCCGAAAACGCGGCGCTTTGCAGCTGCGACATAGGCATTGCCCGGACCGACAATTTTGGCCACCGGCGCAATTGTCTCGGTCCCGTAGGCAAGCGCAGCGACCGCCTGTGCTCCGCCGATCCGGTAGATTTCGGTCACACCAGCGACCTTGGCCGCTGCGAGCACCAAAGGGTTGAGGACGCCGTCCGGGCTCGGAACGACCATGACAATACGCTCAACACCGGCGACCTTGGCCGGCACCACATTCATGAGAACGGAGCTCGGATAGCTCGCAAGTCCACCCGGCACATAAACGCCAACGGCTTCAACCGCGGTCCACAGAGACCCGAGTTCCACACCAATCTCGTCGGTATAGCGGTCGTTTTGAGGCTTCTGACGCCGGTGGTGCGCAGCAATGCGGTCATGGGCGAGCTTCAGAGCCTCCAGAGTATCGGCCGGCACGGAGTTGAGCGCGGTATCAATCTCCGCCTCCGTTACAGACAGCTCCGCCATGCTTGCCGCATCAAGGCGATCAAATCTGGACGTATATTCCAGAACCGCTTCATCGCCCTTCAGGCGCACATTGTCGATGATGTCGCGGACAACCTGGTCAACGTCTTCCGACACTTCCCGCTTGGATGCCAGGAGTTCTTCGAACTGAGCTTCAAACCCTTTGCCGGTGCTGTTCAGGCGCAAAACCACGCGCGTCTCCATCGTGTTCGGTGCGATGCACCTGAAGAATTCTCAAGTCGCTCGTCAGCTGAGATCGTGTTGTGGCAGGTTCGGGGTCGCCCATGCAGCTCCGAGGTCCGCGAGTTGCGCCTCGATGCATTCCACTGTCAGCGCAACACTTGCGCCACCCGCAAAGGCAAGCTGAATTGTCCCGGAGGGTTCCTCGCCCGCCTCGAATGTGACAGCCAGAAGCTCCAGCACCATTCCCTTTGCATTTTGGCGAATGCCCTGTGCCTTCATGTTCAACACCCGGCCAATAGCAAGTGCGGACCTGCGGCGCTCATGCTCTTTGGTGCGTTTGTCCGCCTCCTTGTCCCAGACGAAGCGGTTGACCACGAACACTGCCTTTTGCTCTTTCGGCAAGTATCGAATGTCGGCGACCGTCATCACGGCATCTTGAAGATGTGCAGACAATACCTGGAGATCTTCCTGGTCAAGGGCGGCAAGTTTCAGCTGATCCATAGCGGTCAAATTCTGATCCGTGTTTTCATTTTCTGACAGGCAGCAGGGAACGGGGCCTTTAGGGGCCTCGAGAATGTTGACCTAATGCGGATTGAACCAATTTGCAACGCGCGAATGGAAACAGCCGCCCTCGCGGGCGGCTGTGGGGCTGTAAGCGGTTTCTTGCTTGCAAGCAGCGTTGTGCCTCAGCCGGCGCGCAGCCTGCCCATGAAAGCATCGATTTCCTTTTGCAAGACGCCGGCACGATCGTTCAGATTGTTCGCGACCAGCATGACCTGCGCACTGGTTTCATCTGTCTTCGTGCTTGCGTTGCTGACCGCCTCGGCGCTGCCGCTGACATCCTGCGTGGCGGATGACGCCATCGTCGCGTTTTCGGCGATTTCCTGCGTCGCGATCCGCTGCTGCGATGCCGCAGCCGCAATCGCCGACGCATTGTCACTGATCTCCTGCACCTGTGCCGTCATTTTCTCGACCGCATCGACGGACACTTTGGAGGCGTTCTGGATGCTTTCGATCTGCGTGTTGATTTCCTCCGTGGCGCGCGACGTCTGCTCGGCAAGCTGCTTGACTTCCGAAGCAACAACCGCGAAACCGCGCCCGGCGTCTCCCGCTCGTGCGGCTTCAATCGTCGCGTTGAGCGCCAGCAGGTTGGTCTGTTCGGCGATTGCCTGAATGAGGCTTGTGACTTCAGCAACCTTGGAGACAACGTCGCTGAGTTCTCGCGCCGATTCGGCTGCCTTGCCCGCTTCGTTGACGGTTGCCTGGGTCAGGTCGGATGTTCCGGCAATCTGCTCGGCAACATCGGCAATGCTGGAGGACAGTTCTTCGACCGCTGCGGCAACGGTCTGCACATTGGTGTTGGCGTTGCCCGCCGACTGCTTTACGCCGTCCGCCTGACCATTGGTCTCCTGAGCCAGCACCTTCATGTCGGATGCATTGGTTTTCAGGTTCTGCGCTTCTGAAAGAACATTATCAACGATACCGACGACGCTTTTTTCAAAATCCTCGACGACGCGTTTCAGGTCTTCTTCCCGCTGCTGCCGGTTCTCGCGTTCAGACGCCAGGTTCTGTTCCTCAAGGGCGCGATTGTCGATCAGGTTGGACTTGAAAATATCCACGGCCCTGGCAACCGAGCCCAATTCATCGGTGCGCTCGCGGAACGGAACATCAACTTCCTCGTTTCCGGCCGCCAGATCGGTCATCACGTCCGTAAGCCTGGAAAGCGGTCTCAAGATCCGGAAGAAAACCACATACGCCACAGCAGAGCCGATCAGGACCAGCAGGACGAACATGGTGGCGCCGAAGACAGGTCCCTGGTCAGCCAGTTCCCCTACGTCGTCCAAAATCTGGCGCTGGCTGGCGTAAGCCGCTTCACCGAAACTGGTTAGCATATGTTGCAGACCGGCCAACGCAGGACCGTCGCTGATCTTGACGATCTTGTCGATTTCGGTTGCGCTCTTTCCTTCACTTGCGAGACGCTCGACGGTTTTGGTTGCCTCGGTGTAGCTGTCTATCATGTCTTCAATGTCGTTCAGCGCGGCCATCTGCTCACCTGACAGAGGCTGCTTTCGAAACGAGGCAATCGCTTCTCTTGAGGCATCCGCTGCGCTGAAGATCTTTTCCTGCCTGGCGTGGTCCTTTCGCAGGACATAATTCTTGAACTGATGGATCATGCCGCCGTAGCCGAGATGATCGCGCAGGGCGACGAGGCTGGTCGCCGCATCATCGCCCGTCCTGTTTTCGCGCAGCGCCGTGAAGAGCACATCAATGGCGGCGAGAGCCGGGCCGTCGTCGATCTTCACCTGCTTGTCTATCTCTTCCGGCGTCAGCCCGGACCTGTGAAGAGCCACGGCCTGCTCGGTCGCGTCACTATACTGGTCGATCACACGCTCGAGATCGCTGAGCGCAGTGATTTCGCGCGGCGAAAGACTGGTCTCGCGAATGACGTCGAGTGCCAGCTTAGCGCCGCCGACTGCGATCCGGATCTTGGCGACCCGTTGATCGTCTCCCCGCAGGACATAGTTCTTGAAGTGGTGGATAACCCCGCCGTAGCCAAGCTTCACGACGGCAAGTTCAAGCCCCCGCGCACGCCTTGAATTTTGCTCCGTCGACGTAATCCACGCCTGTTCAATCTGCTTCAGCTGCGTTGACCCTGTGAACAGGATCCCAACCAGCAACGCACTTAGCAGAAAGACCGCCCCGACGAGGATCACAGCGATGTTTTTCAAGGACATTTGTCTCACCCAACAATTACAGGTTTAAAGTGGGTCCAAATTTCCGGCAAAGACATAACAAAAACTAAACAAATTCCACGATTTAACCATTCAAAAGCCAAATAGGTAGCATCCCTTACATGACTTCTTGTAGTTTTGATTTAACGAATTGTAGTTAATTTCAAGAGCAGTCAGTATTATTTACAAGAAACGGAATATTACCACTTAATTACTGTCCGGCACGGCCAATCTGACGGGACTGGATCCAGCACTCTCCCCCCCCCCAAGATCGCCACCGCGCTGTACCGGCCCGATCAAAAACGGTCCCGGCTCTCCAGCCGCAGAAACACGCGGCGGCCCATCCAAAGTCCGAAAACGAGAAGGAAAAACGCCAAGGTCGGCCCGAAAGGTGCAGCGACAAAAGCGACTGCGAGAATACCGGCAATGGCGAATGATGCCTGGATGAGAAAGCGGATCATATGTGCCCGCATTGCGTGTTTCCCTGGTCAGCGTTCCCAACGGCCCGGACATGCCGTGGACATGTCCTTGCAATACCGCAGTGTATTTAGGACAGTGCCCGTAGTTCAACATGTCACCTTATGCGAGATGATCATGCTTCTGAAACCATCCGGTCTTTTCCTGCTCGTGTGTGCGCTTCTGGCACCATCCGCCTTTGCACAGGATGCTATTCAGAAAGGATTGGGTGAGACAATCTACGTTCCGGCCTATTCACGGATCTTTTCGCATCCCAACCGCTCTGATCTGCTTGCCGCAACGCTCGCCGTTCACAATGTCGATCCGGAGGCGCCGCTCACACTCACACAGGTCGACTATCACGACGAGAACGGAACACTTCTGCGCAGCCTTCTGGAAAGTCCGCTGGAACTCGCCCCGTTGCAATCCAAAACCGTTCTTATTCCAATCAACGACACAACCGGCGGCGTCGGAGCCAATTTTATCGTGGTCTGGACAGCAAATGCACCGGTCCTGAGCCCGATCGCGGAAGCGATCATGACCAGCGGCAGCGGCGGCCCGGGCCCGTCCTTTGTCTCAAGGGGCCGGGTGATCAAGCGGCAATCGCTGTAAACGCTGGTAGCATTCAGCCGAGGCTGGGCACTTCATCACCCTCGTCTGCGCCCACTCAAAAAGACACAAGCACTGCCAGACCGTCTTAGCTTGAAATGCGTTCGATATTCGCGCCGCAGCGTGTCAGCTTGTCTTCCAGCCGTTCGAACCCGCGGTCGAGGTGATAGACCCTGTTGACCGTCGTCTCGCCCTCGGCAACCAGGCCGGCAATCACCAGAGAAACAGACGCCCTGAGGTCTGTCGCCATGACAGGTGCGCCGCGCAGTGTCGGGACGCCCTCGATTGTCGCGGTCCGGCCATCCACCTGGATCTGCGCCCCGAGCCGGGCCAGTTCCTGGACGTGCATGAAGCGGTTTTCAAAAATCGTCTCGGTGATCCGGCTTGTCCCGCTGGCCTTGGTCATCAGCGCCATGAACTGGGCCTGAAGATCGGTCGGGAAACCGGGAAACGGTTCTGTAGAAACATCCACAGCCTGAATGCCATTGCCGTTTCGGTAAACCTTCAGTCCTTCGGCAGTCTGGGTGATATCCGCCCCTGTCTGGCGGAGCGTATCCAGCGCTGTTTCCAGGAGGTCCGAACGTCCGCCCTGCAAGAGGACGTCACCGCCCGTCATGGCAACGGCCATCGCGTAGGTGCCGGTCTCGATCCGGTCCGGAACAACGGCATGGTGTGCACCGTGCAGCCGCGGCACGCCCTGGATCCGGATGGTCGAGGTGCCCTCGCCTTCGATCCTGGCGCCCATGGCCTTGAGGCAAAGGGCAAGATCCACCACTTCGGGTTCACGCGCGGCGTTGACAAGCTCCGTTTCACCGTCTGCAAGCGTGGCTGCCATCATGATCGTGTGTGTTGCGCCGACCGACACCTTCGGGAATTCGACACGTGCGCCCTTCAGACCACCAGGAGCCCTGACCACAACGTAACCGCCCTCGATTTCGATATCGGCGCCGAGCGCCGCAAGCCCGTCGATGAAGAAATCGACCGGACGCGTGCCGATGGCGCAGCCACCTGGCAGAGACACGCGGGCTTCGTGCATGCGTGCGACCAGAGGCCCGATGACCCAGAAACTGGCACGCATCTTGGACACCAGCTCATAGGGCGCTGTCGTATCGACAATTTCCCGTGCGGTGAGGTTCAGCGTCTGGCCGGCAAGCTGATCCTGACCGTTGCGTTTGCCGTTCACGGAATAATCAACGCCATGGTTGGACAGGATCTGCATCAGCTGCGCAACGTCGCGCAGGCGCGGGACATTCGAGAGCGTCAGGGTCTCATCGGTCAGCAGCGAGGCAATCATCAGCGGGAGAGTCGCGTTCTTAGCGCCCGAAATCGGAATGACACCCTTGAGTTCGGCGCCGCCGACGACCTTGATACTGTCCATATGTAAACCCCAAACCCGGGGCCGCGTCCTTGCGGCCGTCCCATCGAAGAAATGCACATCAAACTTGCGGTCTACACACAAGTTGTGACCCATGCAAGGCAAGGCGATGCCACTCAGACGGCGATTTCAGGGCACCGCGCTTGCCCGCGAAGCCTGTCCCTGCTTTCTCAGTCCTTCTGACGGGTCTTCGCAGCACTCTTGCGGCGGCGCAGATTTGCCCTCAAGGCCTCGGCCAGCCGGTCTTCCCTTGACGGCGCCGATGCCTTTTGACCGCCATTGCGCTGATTGTTGTCCGCGCACTCGTCATCCTTGCGAAGCTCCTGGCTTTTATGTTCTTTTTCGCTCATCATCGCGCCGTAGGCCTTGTCGAAAGTCTCGCCGTTTTACCAAGCACGTGCCCGGCTGAAAAGCCGGTCGTGCCTCGTTGCGCAAGAAACCGGTGCCGGCCGCGATGCCGGCCCTGAAACCTGACACTAGCAAACGCGCACCGCCGCCGTTTCTGCGCCACTGGTTCCCGCAACCGAGACACGCTATCCACAGCCCCCTTTTTTCCGGGAAATGCCCGCTAAAATCGTGCCCGATCATGCGACGAAAATTCCACGTCCCGTTCATGGGGAAGCATGCCAAAAAAACCGATTCACCGCTTGCGTCCCAATGGCTCTTGTGGCACAAGCCCCCTCATTCCGGTCGGCGACGCTGATCGGCACCGCGCACACGTCTCAAAAACAGCTTGTAAAATAGCCGGTTCGACGTCAGATGCGCCTCGGGTAACACCCGCTCGCTGCCGTAGCTCAGGGGTAGAGCACTCCCTTGGTAAGGGAGAGGTCGAGAGTTCAAATCTCTCCGGCAGCACCATCGTTTCCCAGTGGAAGCAACAAAAAAATAGTCTCTCCGCTCATCAAAAGAAGAGCTAACCATCGTCGGCGAGCACGACTCTTTGGCGATTGACCTGATGAGCCAAACACCTCTCCACGGGATCCCTATGAGTCCCTGTGGGCCTCCCGTGTTGCGAGCGCTCGATAGACTGTCGCTTTGGATAACCCGGTCTTGGTCATAATCTCTGGCACCGTGCGCTCATCCTTCTCACGCATCGCTCTGATGTCAGCGATCACCTCGGGTGTAAGCGCGGCCTTCCGTCCAAACTTTGTCCCTTTGGCCTTAGCCTTGGCGATGCCGTCCATCTGACGTTCCTTGCGGATGTTGCTCTCGAACTCCGCAAACACAGCCAACATACCGAGGAAGGCCTTCCCGGCTGCATCCCGAGTGTCGATTGACTGATCGAGCACTCTGATGGACACTCCCTTGTCCTCAAGCTCCCTGACAATCCTCAGGAGGTCTTCAGCACTACGTGCAAGCCGGTCGATCCGCGAATTCACCATGGTGTCGCCCTCACGCAGGTACTCAAGGCACTGCTTTAGTGCAAGACGGTTCGCATCGACACCCGAACGCTTCTCCTCGAAAAGCTTGTCGACGCCGATACACTCAAGCTTCTCCTTCTGTACATCCAATGACTGGCCCAGAGTGGAAACTCGTGCATACCCTACCAACGCCATTCTCATAACTCTTCAGATAAATCGAGAATATCTTTATGAGACATGTCAATAGTTAGTCTCAGAACCTATCCTTTGTGAGTATGTTTGAGAGTGCGTTTTACGCGTCTCGAAAGCCCTCAGGCGAGGTAGCACTTTGCACTGCAACTTCGTCAAGTCTTCTCTTGCACTCATCCAACGCTGCAGCATCTCTCACGATAGTTACATCTGCCATTTTTTGTTCTAGACAGCGTTTCTCAATTTGCAGATCGAAATAGTCTTTGCGCTCAATCTTCGCCAAGAATTTTTCTGCGTCCGCCCATCGACCTTGGACAACTGCGTGTCTGGCTTGTAGTTGTAGAGCGTCGTAGCCTCGGCTTACTGAGTTTGCATACTCGACGGTTGCGGGTAAAAGAGAAGGGTCGCCATCTTCAATTCGTATGGCGCATTCCATAAGCTGGCAGCTAAATAAGTTTACTTTAGGCGCCTTTTTCGCGTCAGCCACTTGTTCCATAGCTAGTGTTAATCTCATTTCTCGAAGAAATTTTCCTGCATTGAACAAAGGTATTTCACCGTATTCATCTTTGCGGGATTCCAACATCTCTTCAATCGCGGAAGCTTCATCAAAAAGCCGCAGCCCTCTTAGTGCCCGGATTTTCAGAATGAGAAGGCCACTTTCTCGTTGTAACTGATGGCTTGTTAAATCACCTAGTACATCCAGTGCATAAGAAAACTTCCGTTCTCTGATGTAAGCTCGAACCAACAACCTTGTATTGCGGAGTTTGAAATGTTTAGAGGAAAGGGCAGTTTTCAGGTTTTGGATAGCCTTTTCATTGTTCTTTTCTACGTGGAATGCGTAACTGCCTTTCAGGTAGTAAACTGCAGGTAAAGCATTGCTTTCCATGTATGCAATTATGTCTTCTGGGTAGATTCCTGCGCGTATCGCGCTATCCCCGCCTGTAAACAGAATTTGCTCGACTGCGTCGTCCGAAACACGCATCTCCATAGCCAACTTGGCCATTTTGTATATTGCCTCAAACCCTTCACGATTTTTCTGTAAATTAGATCTCAGTCTGTCAAACTGAGTAGCAACGATGGCTAAGAGCGATGAGCTAGTTAGCAGTACGATTAATTCATTTGGGATTTCACCTGCCTCTTCGACAGTAGCAATCAACAGAGCTGTGATGAGTTGAGAGTCCGCTTCACCTGCCTCGATGTCTTCCTCAATTTGCCTTTTCACTTTACTTAACAATGGTGCACTCACTGATTGGAGGTCACGGCGAGAGTGCGTTCCAACAATATCGGGACAACCAAAAAATTCTGCATCGACTGTTTGAACCAAAGAGAAATCAATTAGTTCCATAACTTCTTGCGAGAGTGTTTTCTTATCTACTTTCAAGACACTCTCAAGTGTTCTAAAAGACAGCTTTGGGAAGACCCCAAGTAGTGCGAGTACTTGAAGCTGCGTTTCGCTTACTAATGACCCACTGAAAATGTTGCGAAGAGCTCTGCTTTGGAACGCAACTATTGGGTCCGGATTAGCGACTAATAGATCTGTATTTCTGCCTGAATTAATCAGAAAAGCTGTGTAGTGCGCGGTTGCGGCATGCCCATTAATCAAAGATGAGACACCCGAGGCTTTCTGCGCATCGTAGTATCTTGACTCGATAAGCTCATGCAGAATTATCTGTACATCCGTCTCACTAAGCTCTTCGACCTGAAATTGTTCGACATTCGGTCGAGATGCGATCTCTTCATCAGGCAGCCGGCGATTTGAAACAAAAACTGTGCGGAGACCCGATTGCTTTTTCGTAAATTCGAAGAAGTGGTCAAGCCACGGCTTTAGATGCCTGCTCCTATCTCTGAGACCCCAACGTGTTTTAAATACAATAGGTTGGTTCAATTCAGACCAGTGAGCAACTTGATTTGCGATTATCTCTGCTTGCTCATTTGGACTGAGAGGTGAGAATGCTTCAATTTGTCTTGATAGTTCGCCTTTGTCCATCAAGCCATCAATGTCTTGCTTCAATGCGATATAGAAATCTACCGCCTCCGCCATGTCGGGAAGATCAAAAATGGGTCCTGCACTCCGCATGTTTGAGAAGGACTTTTTGATAATTTCTTTGGCAATTGTCGTCCTTCCCATCCCAACGATACCCGACAGGACAATGTGCTGTATTGGGTGGCCAGTTTTGGGAATAGCTTGGATAGTTGCGAGATGTACTTTGTTGAGTATCTCTTCCCGACCAACTACTTTTGTTTTCAGTTTTAGAGAAGAGTCAACAGCGTTTTGCTGCAAGTAAATGATGGTTCGCGCAATATCTGACGCACTGTGTGCTTCAGATGTCGTCATGAATGATTTCAACCAATCGGGCAATGAGTGATAGGTTGCTCCACCGATAGGGCACACTAGAACTCTGCTGTTATAAGTAGATGCGTTGTGGAATTCGGCTAGTTTTGTCTCAAATTCGACCCAAGTGTTTCTTGTATTGGGGGAATGGAATAGTACAAACAAGCTGCTTAAGCCCACGCCTGATTTCATTGCGTCAATAAAATCTTGACCTGGGTTTATCGTTTTGATGTCGTAAAATGCACTTGATGCATCAAGTTTCTTGTAAATTGTTTCAACAAAGGCCTTATCTGCGCTGGCATGAGATAAGAATATGGTCCCGGAGAAATTTGACATGTTTTTACTGCTCAATTCGTGGGTGCCGAGTATTGACAACAACGAATAGTTGCTGGGAAATCAGGCAACTGCAACACAAAAAGGTGCTACAGTCCAATGACTGCAAACACTGAACACAGTTTGTAGATTTCATTGCCAAGGCTTCCCAAGCTATGTCCTCGAACCTTAGTTGTCTATCAAATTCAGTTTCAGCTTTTCTAGCCAAGTTTTCCAGAATGAAACTTCGAAAGCGGCAGGGAGTTGAAGGTGGCAGCCGAAGTACAAGATCGCTTCATCAAGAGGTCACAAATTACGATCAGCGCCTTGAGAAACCTGAGCAGTAGGGAAGACGCCTTTGTATCCCCAGCTGTAACAGAGAGCCTACGAAGCCCCTCGCGACAGGGATCAGATTTGGAAGCGTTTCATGCGGCTAGGGTTGGCTCGAAACCCTCCACCAATGGCGGAACTAGTTTATCACTGAAATATATGATCTCTCGACCAGTAGTTTTCTTGCCTGCGCTGTAGTGCAGTGAATAGCTAACTGGGCTAAATTCTCCGTAAATTTCACGAATCTGCGGAACGTCATCATATGAAACGACCCACAATCCGTTTCGGGAATTAAGAAGCATATCATGTATGTTCTCATGATCCTGATGATTGTAGAAATTCCTGTATAATTTACTACCTTTTACATAGTATGGAGGATCTAAATACAAAAAAGTATCCTTAGATTCCAGTTTCTTCTTTGTGAAGTTCAAAGCATCAGAATTTGTTACATCAATCTTATAACTAAAACACTTTAAATTCTCGATATTTTTTATCTGCTGGTCCTTATTCAACCTTACATCTAGTTTCCAAGCCCCGGCTTGCTCATATCCACCGATTGGACCTGCACCCTCAATTATTCCTGATCTGTTCGTACGATTCAAAAAAAACGCAGCAAAACCAAGCGACAATGGACATGAGAGATCTCGCGACTCCCAAACTGACTTTTGGCGATACCACTCTTCAATTGTTATAGGTGTCCGTTGGATTAATTCACAAAAGTCGTCTGGACGACGAAGAACCGAGTGCCAAAAAGCAAAAATGCTTTCGTCGATATCATTGAGTGCGACACTGTCGATGAAACCTGAGGATAGCAGTTTTAGCGCCAGCCCAGCGCCTCCTGCATAGGGTTCACAATAAGTCTTTGAAAACAACGAATTACACTTAATCGTCTCTGTGAAGAAATGAAAAAGTTTCGCCTTCCCACCTGGATACCTTAGTGGAGAGGTAAGCATTCAAATGTTCCTCATTACAAACTGGTCAACACAATCGCGAGCGGCCATTAAACGCAACGCATTTGGCACCACTGTAGCGTGGGCACCCAGATTAACATAGTCGAGATGATTCTTCTTGAATTCCTTCAATATCTTTCGGTCATCTACACCAAGCTGCACAGTATTACCCAAGCAAATATCCAGAGCCGTCTCGAGACTTAGAAGATTTCTCTTTGGATTAGCCCCTTGATCCTCGATGATTGTTTTCAATATCGCCTCAATAGTGCTTCGCAATAATGCGGTTGCGGAAGCTGGAAGCTTGTTAGCATTGATTGCCTTACACTCTTTCATCAGTTGTTTTAGTAGAAGATTATTCGCTGTGACGGGATAGTTGAAAAGGGCACCTGCTGTCAGCTTTGGTGCTTTTGGCTTTTCTGAACTTTTGTCACCCGGTTTTTGGTTGTTTTCCGATTGGCTCTTATCGTCCGCGCCAGGACTTCCATTAGACCCGTCAGCACCGCTCTGAGCTGTATCGTCGGATTCCGGTTTGGCACCCGGATAGTCAGAAAACACATCCTTATAAGACGAAGTAGCTCCAAAACCTTTTTCAGAGCTAATTACAAGCTTTTTCACTAGATGCCTGAACTTCGCCTTTGCTTCTTCGTCTTCAAAATTAATCGCATGATTCACACGGTCCAGTTCTATCCCTATTGCCGATCTGTGACCGGTGCCTTGGAGGAATCGGACGGGTGGGTTAAACTCGACTGCAGGATCAGTGAGGATTTGCTTTTCCGCCGGCGTCCAGTCGAACTTGAGAGCTGCAAGGTAGAGCTTGTATTCAAGAATGAGATCGTTTATTTGACCCTTCTTTCGATCAAATGCAGTTGCGAGCTGCGCGATGCTCTTTCCTCCCTTCCATTCGTCATAGACCGCTTTTCTGCTACCCAAATAACCCCACTTACTCTTATCCCCCAGACCAAAATGCGCAGCAGCCATTATCGGGAGAAGAGCATCGCGCGAGGGCGCTATGGTGCAATCAACGCTTAGCAATTCGTCCCGTATCGGCCCGGGTAAATGCGGCACCGCGCTAGCATAATGCTCAGGTGGCTTCAGTTGTCCGGTTAGGAGCTTGTATGCTGCGATCCGCGTATTACCCTCGACAACCACATACTCTTTGCCAGATTTTACAATGTAAGGCCGCTCTGCTCCTTGGTTCCTACCTTCGGTAGCAATTTTTTTGAGGAATGCGGAAAGCGCCTCATGCTCAAACAAATATTCGACAATTGCTTCTTGGGACTTCAAGTGCTCAAGAGTGACAATTCTGGGGTTCTTCTCGTCCAATTTGATAAGTGATAGAGCTATACGCTCATATTTGAACTTTGCGAACAACTTGCGCCTCCCGAACCTTACGCTCGTCACTAGACATCAAAAGACATTTAGTTGCAAGACGGTTGCATTCATGCGCAGTGCGCCTTCTGGTTAATTTGGGTTTTGAAATAGTACTCCAAGCGGCAAAGCTCTTGCGAACAGCATTGGCATGATTGAAAGGCGAAACTGCTAGCTTCACATCGACATACAAATCTGCAAGACTAAGTGACTTAGCTGGTCCCCAGTGGTGGTACACAGGGCAATCAGGACAAAGAAAAAAACTGTTTGAAATCAAGTCGGTATGACTGCCAAATCCTGAGTTCAAATCTCTCCGGCCGCACCATAAAATCCCGCATGAATTTCTTTCTTGGGCGCGCGCAATGAATTTGCGCTTCTTTCAAGAGTTGCGAGGAAACCGCTCCCCCAAGCGACAATTTCTTTGAATGTCGCAGACAGGTTCATCGCGGCTTAATCCAAGCACTTGAACCGGGATGCAAATTCGGAAGCGTTCGTCATCTCCTCCGGATTATTCAACGGAGCTTTGGCTTCGCGGAAGCTTACAGTGTTTCCCGCTCGAACAGCTTTTGAGCCATGACGCCAACGCGGGTCTCCACGGCTTCCAGCGCGTCGAGGATCAGGTCTTCGCGGAAGCGGCGTCCGACGATCTGGACGGCGACCGGGAGTCCGTCGTGTATGCGGGGGGAGACGATGCCTGCCGGAAGGCCCATGTAGTTCATGGCGAAGGACCAGATCCCGCATCCGAGCACTTCCATGATGCCGTCCTTTCCTTCCGCATCCCGGTTCCAGGAGTAGGTCGGAGATGGCAGAAACGGGGTCAAAACAATCGGATAGTGTTCCAGGAGAAGGTTCCACTGGCGTATGAAAAAGGACCGCCTTGCCATCTGGCGCAGCAGTTCCTCTTTCTCAAAGGGCGGAAAGAGTTCAAAATACTCGTCGAACATCCGATTGATTTCGCTGCTGCCATGCCTGCGAATATCGTCCAGCATCAGGACGCTGACCTCACCCATCAAGGCGCGGTAGCCCGTTTCGCCAATCTCGCTGATGTCGGGCGTCTCGACTTCAACGACCTCATATCCGGCATCCACCAGGCAATCGCGTGCTGTTTCAAGGGCCTGAACAATCGCCGGATGGACATCAAACTGATAGGTGTTTTTGGTGAAGCCGACCCTTATCGGTTTTTCCAATGCAGGGCCCTCAAACAGCACCGGGGCCTGCCAGGGATCGTTCGGGTCATAGGCTATCACGGACTTCATCGCGAGACGGACGTCGCGCACCTCGCGGCAAATGACGCCCTGTACCGACATCAGCTGTGCGAGCAGGCCGCGCTCCGCACTCTGCGAAGGGTTCCATGCAGGCGTACGTCCAAGCCCCGGCTTGACGGTGACCGCACCTGTTGCCGCAGAGGGAAAGCGCAAGGATCCGCCAATGTCATTGCCATGTGCGATCGGGCCCATCCCGCTCATTACGGCGGTCGACGCGCCTCCGGACGAACCGCCGGAGGAAGCCCAGTCATTCCAGGGATTGAAGGTGCGCCCGTGCAATTCGTTGGTCGTCGTCGCACGGAAGGAGAATTCGGGTGTGTTCGTCCGGCCGATGACCACGGCACCGGCGTCGGTCAGGTTTTTGACAAACGGCGCATCTGCAGGCGCGACAATGTCGTTGAATGCCTTGACGCCGTTCGAGGTTGATTTGCCCTTCTGGTCGACATTGATCTTGATGGTAACCGGCACACCGTGGAGTGGTCCGACCGGACCGGATTCCTTGAGCACAGCGTCAAGACCGCTTGCACGCTCAATCGCCTCGTCCCCCAGATCGTCGACCACGGCGTTGAGATGCCCGTTCACCTCACGCATGCGGGCCACCGTCGCGGTCACGGCGACCTCGGCCGTGACATCGTGATTTGCAACCCGATCCGCGAGTTCGCTCGCGCTCCATTGCCAGATTGGTTTTTCTGCCATGTGTCAGGGGTCCTTTTGCATGCAAACAGCATGCTCAGTGGTCAGCGAGAAATCATGAACGCTATCCTTTTGGTCTTATAGCAGTCGACCGGCAACAACAATGCGGATGGTGCTGTGGTGCATCACTCCTGCCGCGAACGGCAGCGTCTTTCCTTTGAATTTTCCCTTTTCGTCAAAGCGAATCCAGACCGGTCGCGCCTCCGCTTTCATCTCTGTGTTTGCAACACATCTTCAACTTCTCGGCTGGTCGGAAATCGCGCGTCCCCGGTTCGTGACACGAACAGTGCCGCGGCCGCGTTTGAAAACTCAACGGCCTCCGGCTCGTTGAGCCCCTTCGCCAATGCAAAGGCAAAGGCACCGTGCCAGACATCCCCGGCTCCCAACGTATCCAGGGGTGTCACGCGCGGTGGGGTAAACCGGCTTCCATCGTGAAGCTCCACGTCTTCCGCCCCGCGTGTCACGCACACCCAGAATTGGTTTTGCGCTGCAATCTCGGCCAGCGATGTGCCCTCAAAATCAGCCAACCCCTGCTCGGAAAGTGCAAGATGGCTGACCAACGGCAACAGATCGCGCGGCACGGGAGCCTCGCCGTCCAGGACCGAGGGCTTCCCCTCCCTTTGCGCCTGCTGAAAGAGCCTTCTCACCAGATTTTGGCAGCGGGTGTCCACCAGGACCGCGTCATAATCCGGGAGATCGGCCATCAACTCTATTTCGAGCAATCGATCCGACCTTTGATTGACGATGGTGCGCTCTCCGTCCGCGGTGACGAACACCGCTGAGTGAGCTGTGGTCTCTCCCTTAAGAGTTTGAACAAGCGTGTCATCAATCCCACGAAGTGCCATTTGGCCGCGAAGAAACTGACCAAACAGATCGTCTCCAATCGCTCCTGCCAAACGTGCCGTGCCGCCCAGTTTTGAAACTGTCGTTGCTGCCAGCAATGCGCCGCCACCGGGCTGGAGCCGTGCGGTGCGCGCCCTCACTTTGCTGCCTTCCTCCGGAAAGGCCTCCAGGTCGTATACCGCGTCCACAGTTATCAATCCCGCACAGATGACGGCTGGCATCAAGGATCCTCCAAGTCCAATCTGTAACATGTTAGTCTATACATAATTAAAATGTCATGTATTATAGGAAAATTCACGCTAGGGAAACCAATGACACAATTCGGCATTCTGACAGCCTTGCTGACTCCGTTCGCGGCTGATGGCTCGATCGACGGGGACCGGCTTGCCGCCCATGCTGCTTCGGTCATCGACCGGGGCGTGTCCGGCGTAACCTTGTTTGGCACGACGGGTGAAGGTGCTTCGATTTCCCTCCGTGAGCGGCCTGCCGGTATCAGCGCCCTTGTCGAGACCGGCGTCTCCGGCAGCCGTATCGTGTTGGGGGTCTATGGATCGGCAACAGCGGATGTTGCCGCTCAAATCGATGAAGGGCTCCGCGCGGGCATCACCCGTTTTCTGGTGCCTCCACCCTACTATTTCAGCGATGCCGAGGAAGATGGCGTCTTTCAATGGTTTTCCGAGCTTCTCGCCATGAGCGATCCGAAAGCCGGGATCATTCTCTACAATATTCCGCAGGTTACAGGCGTCGGCGTTTCTCCATCCCTCGCCTGGCGTCTCAAGGAAACCCATCCTGAACGGATCATTGCCATCAAGGACAGTTCCGGGGACTGGGCAAACGCGGAAAAGCTGTTGGCCGGAAAGTCCGTGCCGGTTTTGGTTGGCGACGAGCGCTTGTTGCACAAGGCCGTTGCCATGGGCTGTGTCGGATCCATAACGGGCGTTGCCAATCTCTATCCGGAAAGGCTTTGCAACGTCGTTGACACGGCCACCGAAGACACGACGCTTTCACAATCAGTCGAGCGTATCGTCGCCCTGCCGATCATCCCGACACTGAAGGTGCTGCTGGCTTACGCATTGGACGATCCGGTCTGGGAAAACATGCGAGCGCCCTTGACCCGGCTAACGGCGGAACAGAAATCCAAAATCCTATCAGCGGCCGGAAGGGGCTTGGCCGCATGAGCAGGTCCGAACGCCGCCTCCGCGATGATGCTTACTCCAGCTTCACCGAAAAGCTCCTTTCGCGTGACATTCAGCCCGGTCAGATCGTGTCCCAACGCGAACTTGTCGAATTGACGGGCATGCCTCTGGGCGCAATACGCGAAATGATCCCCCGGCTTGAGGCCGATGGTCTGATCCGCACTGTGCCCAAACGGGGTCTTCAGGTTCTCAATATCGATCTTGAACTGATCCGCAACGCTTTCCAGTTGCGCAGGATTATCGAAAGCGAGGCTTTCGCGGTTTTTTGTAGAAATGCGCCCGACGCCGAGATCGCGCGTATCGCGAGCGAACATCGCAAGACATTGAGGGAAGCCGAGCGGGGTGTGACGCCGGAGCTGCTGGCGCGCGCTCAGCACATGGACTGGGCCTTCCATGATTTTGTCATCGATTTTCTGGGCAACCGGATCATCTCCGACATTCACCGCGTGAACGCAATCAAGATACGCCTGATCAGAAACTCCGACACGCGCATGCTGCCGGAGCTGGTGGGCTCGGTGATGAGCGAGCACCTGGTGATCATCAACGCGCTTGAAAATCGCGACGTGGAGAAAACGGTTGAAGCTGTTCATGCACATGTGGACAGCGCAAAACGCCGGGCCCTTGGGGTTTGACGAAGAATGCGGGAAACACCGCAAATGACTGAGGAGGAAGTAAAATGAAATCGTCTTTTCTACTAAATGGCTTAGCTGCATTGACGGCTTTGGCATTGACTGCATCCGCGGTTGCTGACGACAAGGTTACGCTGCGCATGTCGACGCCGGCATCGGAAACCGACCAGCGTTCCGTGGCCCTGGCTGAAGTCTTCGCACCGGAAGTCGCAGAGTTTGCGACATACGAACCGCACTACAACGCGTCGCTGATCAAGCAGAACTCGGAGCTTGAAGCCATCGCTTCAGGTGATCTGGAAATGTCGATCGCGTCCGCCCAGGAGCTCGCACAGTACTTCCCCGAATTCTCGATTTTCGCGACCGGCTATGTGCATCAGGATGCCGACCATCAGGTGCGAGTCTTCAACGATCCGCTGATGGACCCGTTCAAGCAGAAGGTGGAAGACGAACTGGGCATCAAGCTGCTCGCCGTCATGTATCTGGGCCGCCGTCACGTCAACCTGCGGCAGAGCAAGGATGAGCTGACGGTCATGACGCCGGCTGACCTGGCGGGTGTGAACCTGCGCATGCCGGGCACGGATGCCTGGCAGTTCCTGGGTAAGGCTTTGGGCGCAAACCCGACTCCCATGGCCTTCACAGAGGTTTATACCGCCTTGCAAACCGGTTCCGTCGACGGACAGGACAACCCGCTTCCAACCGTGGTGGATGCCAAGTTTTTCGAAGTCACCAACCAGATTGCGCTGACGTCGCATCTGGTGGACCTGAACTATGTGGCCTTCTCAAAGGCCGTCTGGGATGGTCTCACCCCTGAACAGCAGGCGAAAGTTCAGGCTGCTGCAGAAGCTGCCGCTGATAGTGGCCGCAATGCCCAGCTGCAAAAAGAAGCCGAGCTGGTATCGTTCCTGGAAGAAAAGGGTCTTGCGATCTATGAGCCGGATCTGAAAGCCTTCCGAGACCACGTGCAGTCTCAATACGTCGGTTCGGAATTCGCGGCGTCCTGGCCCGACGGCGTTCTGGAACAGATCAACGCACTCGGCAAATGATCCATGAAGGGCAAGGGTGGATTTCACCCTTGCCCAAGTTGGCGAACAGCACACATGAAGCAGTTTGTAAACGGTCTCAAACATACGGCCCAGGCCGTCGCGGCTGCCATGATGGCGGTCATGTTCCTGACTTTCGTCCTACAGATTTTCATCCGTTATTCGGCGCGCCTGGAATGGCTTCCTGACTATCTTCCGTTTTTGGAACCGACACGCTTCGGCTGGACCCTGGAACTTTGCCTGGTCTTATGGCTTTGGCTGGTTTTCTGGGGCAATGCCTTTGTGGTCCGCGAAAGCGACCATGTGCGCTTCGATATCCTCTACAGCCGGGTGAGCCGGCAGACACGTCGGCTCTTCGTGATTGTCTTCGGTTTGTGCATTGCCATTGGCCTTGCTGTTTCGATCGAGCCCACCTGGGCCAAGTTCTACATCTTAAGGCTCAAGAAGACTGCGACGCTGTCCTCACTGTTCGGCGATTGGATCAGGATGCGCGACCTTTATGTGGTCTACATGCTGTTTCTTGCCGCTGTTTCGGCGCGTTACTTCTGGCTTGTCTGGCAAGCCTTCCGCCATGGCGTACCGGAAACCCCCGACCCGGATGGCGAAAGGCAGAGCGAATGAGTTTTCAGTTTCTGCTGTGCCTTGCGACGCTGTTTCTGCTGGCAGGCATCGGCGCACCGATCGCCTATGCCATTCTGGTGTCCTCGCTTGTCTATCTGTTTGCGGCAGGACAGGACATTGGTCTTGCCGGAAAAGTGCTCATGGACGGGCTTTATTCCAGCTTTGTCTTGCTGGCTGTTCCCTTGTTCATCGTCGCCGCGAACATCATGAATGCAGGGACGATCAGCGATCGGCTTCTGCAGTTTTGT
This sequence comes from Roseibium sp. HPY-6, assembly GCF_040530035.1. Lineage (NCBI taxonomy): Bacteria > Pseudomonadati > Pseudomonadota > Alphaproteobacteria > Hyphomicrobiales > Stappiaceae > Roseibium > Roseibium sp. HPY-6. The sequence continues at coordinate 1,662,916 of NZ_JBEWCD010000002.1, read as the reverse complement.
ATCGCCCTTGTCGGCCGCTTCCGCGGCGGGCTCGGCCACGTCAACATCGTTGCATCTCTTATCTTTTCCGGAATGTCGGGATCCGCCGTGGCTGATGCGGCGGGGATTGGCAAGATCATTATCGAGATGATGACCAAAAGCGGTCATTACACCCGAGGCTATGCCGCAGCGATTACCGCTGCTTCCGCCACCATCGGACCCATTATTCCCCCTTCGATCCCGATGGTGCTCTACGCGCTCGTTTCCAACACCTCGATCGGCTATCTGTTTCTTGGAGGCATTGTTCCGGGCCTCCTGATGGGCGCTGTTCTCATGGCGCTCAATATCTGGCTCTCGCATCGCAGAGGTTTCGCGCTGGAACCTGCGGTGCCCCTTGTCGAGCTGCCGCGGCTGACGGTCAACGCGTTCCCTGCCCTGCTGATGCCCGCGATCCTCCTCTATGGCATATACGGCGGGGTCACGACGCCGACCGAAGCGGCCGCGGTTGCCGCTTTTTACGCGCTTCTCCTCGCAGGGCTGTTCTATCGAGCCCTGTCGCTGCGAAAGCTCTACGAGATCCTGGTGGAGAGTGCACGTTCCTCCGCGGCGGTGGGCATCGTGATCGGTGGCGCGCTGATCCTGAACTATGTCGTTGCTTCTGAGAACATTCCGACACTCCTGGCGGCGCAGCTGGTGGGTTTGGACATCCACCCGCTGATGTTCCTGGTCATGGTCAACATCCTGCTTCTGCTTCTGGGATGCGTCCTGGATGCGACGACGATCATCCTCGTGATCATTCCGCTGTTCATACCGACATGCCGTGAGCTCGGCATCGACCTGGTTCATTTCGGTGTGGTGGCGGTCGTCAACTGCATGATCGGATTGATCACACCGCCCTATGGGATCCTGTTGTTCGTCATCAACGCGGTGACCCGCATCCCGCTCAACGAAATCATCCGGGAAATCTGGCCATTCCTGGCAGTTTTGCTGGCGGCGCTCTCCGCGCTGATCCTGTTTCCGGGACTTGTGCTTTGGCTACCGCGAACATTTGGGTATGCGGGCTGAAACGTGTTTCATATTGAAAGTCTCGGCTGCAAAAAACCGAAACGCCCCCGTCACATCGGGGTTCTTTCGCACGCTGTACACGTCAGGAGACAGCCCAAGGCAGGCCTCGATACAAATTAATTTCCGATTGATACAAGGCGGACACGTTCCGCACAAACTGCCGAAAAGAACACCTCCTAAACACAGCACTCAAGGAAGGAGAAATTTGCCCTTTCGATTTAGGAGTAACGGATGGCGGATGCAGACCTCAGAGTACTAAGTATTCATAGTTGGAACCGTGCGAGCATTGGTGAAAAGGATATTTTCAGCGAAGCCAGTCAAAATTCAAAAGTTTATGCAGGTATCGAAACAGGCGTTATCCAAACCGGCGCAGGTCGCGACTTTGATGCAGACCCTGGATTTGATTTCATTTTTGACACTCGCCTGAACGACAATATTGCCGATATTGAAACGGATCTATTTCATTTAGCGTACGCTTCGTCGGGACACTCTGCCTCAATGTTCGAGGGGCTGGAAGATGAGCAACCCGCTTTGCTGGCGATGCCTGCTTCAGACGACTTTGAAACCGAGGCCGACCCGGATCCCGTTTCATCCAATCATTTTTCCGGCTCGGCCACTGTTACAGATTTCGACTTCCTGATGTGAGCCTGCCAGGCGCTCCTGTTCAATAGGCAAAAGCGGCCCATTGAACCCGGAACACCAAAGATATCCAGAGGGCGCGTGACACATCAAAACTCCGGACCGGAATACTGCCGGTACGTGTTCTCGTTCTAACCCAGCACCGTCGCCCGACGCTTGGTTGCACATGCATTTCCGTCTTTCTGCTCGACTGAACCGATGGAGATCCAACACGCGTCCTCATTGTGCTGAGACGAGGCCGGCGCTTCGCAAACTTCGCTTCTGCGGTGCGCATTGAATTCGACAAAAACAGCAAACCTGAAGGGGTTCTTCGCATGAAAATCGTAAAGCTTTACCTGATCGCCGCGCTCGCGAGCTTTCTTTCCATCACCGTGTCGTCGGCCGCACCTGTCGACTTCTCGTTTTCATTTTCGAATGATTTTTTTGATGTATCCGGCGTGATCTACGGGTTGGAAGACGACACCATTGACCAGGCCGCCCAAAGCGTCATTGTTGAGAGCAATACCCGCGGCTTCGGGCTCGGCGACTATGTGAACGACGCGGCCGCATTAGTAATCGACAATCGTTTCAGTGTTTCTGGCGGCGAGATTATTTTTGCCGACTTTGCATCGGCTCTGTTGCCGGACTCATTGCTTGTGTTTTCGACAGTTGACGACACAGCATTTCTTATGGGGTTGCCTGGGGCCGTCGACGGTTCCCCGGAGTTCAACAAGCTGCCGACACCGGTCCCGTTGCCTTACTCATTTCCGCTTCTTGCGGCAGGAATGTTTGGCCTGGCCTGTTTGAAGCGTCGCCGCAGTTTCAAGTGAATTTGACTCAACGCGCCCAAGTCTTCCCTGCCATCAGGCGTGCAAGAAAGCCTATTTGCAGATCGGCAACACCAGCGGCTTCTGTTTTGGCAGGGAACGGCGCCATTCGTTGATGATTGGCTGTAATTGTCTTTTCGGCCAGAACTTCGGAGCACCAATCGACTTCAAACAGGTGGCGTTCCAGTAGAGCCCGGCTTTGGAGAGCGACTTTCCGCTCTTGACTGCCTTCGCAACCGCATTGATGTCACGTCCTTCGGGATAAATATAAAGCGTTGTCGGGTTGCCTTTCACCAGCGACAGGATGTCCCGAGAAGCTGAAGGCGACCAGGTTGTACATCCGTTGCTGCGCCCACCTGTGTAGTTCACCAGCTTGCCGTAAGGAACATAGCCATCCTTGTCGGCATGAGGGCTTTTGGGATTTTTGAAGCGGCACTGCCACTTCAGATAAACCGCCTGGTGTCCGCCGATCGCGCGCTCTCTGGCATTGGACGTATCGCCCTCCCCGTCAAACAGCAGGAACGTGCGATGAAAAGGCTTCCTTTTGCCGGACTGGCGATAATAGCCTTTGAAGGACGTTCTTGTTTCGGCCGTCACGTAGGATCCGCCTGCGGTCAGTTTCGAGCCTTCTGCGTTACTGAAATTCCTGGCGCACTGGCGTCCGTTGGAAAAGTTCGCGCGCTGAAGTTTTCGTCCGTTGCCATAGCCCGATGAAATCGCCCGGAACAGCTTTCTTTGCTCACAGATGACGTAAAACCGGCGCCCCGGCTTGCCGCTGCGGGACGTGCTCGGACGCGTTGCGTCCATGGCAAGATAACAAGGATTTCTGACTTTGCCCTGACGCCGTTTGCGTTCGTAATGCGCTCGCGCGCGCTGCAGAACGATGGGTGCAATTTGTCCATCTTTGGTTCCGACATGTTTTTGCAGCCAGGCGGGAATTTTGGTGCTTTGCTGCGCCATCGCTCCCGGTGCTGTAAATACGAGGGCGATCGCAATCGCCAGATGCGTCCAAAATCTGGGCAACGGTCACTTCTCCCCAGAACCACGTCCAGCAAATGCCGGACTGAAAGGTTTAGGCGATATTGGCGCTGCTCTTCAGACACACAGCGCCAGGTTCAAAAAACAAACCCTAATTCAGAACCGGCAGATCAACACCAAATGAGCAAAAATGCTCTCAAGCGGCATCGCAACGCAAATCTTCACCGGCCACGTTTCAAGAAGAACAGTTTTGAGGCCCTAGTGCAAGTTGGGAAGCAATAGCAACGATGGTCGGTTGCCGAGGAGCGTCAGAAATGGCGGTCCCGGTCTTGCACCAGATCGCAACATGCGTTGAGAGTTCAGGCTTCTGGATCTCAAAAATCCCGCACCACCCCATCGATAAGCCACCCTTTATCCTTGAAGATGATCCCAGACCTGGGAGATCACCACAGAGCCCTCGCCCACCGCTGAAGCGACGCGTTTAACCGACCCGGCACGGACATCGCCGACTGCAAACAGCCCCGGACATGTGGTCGCAAACGGAGACGTCTTGCGGGCATCGTTGCCCGTCAAGACGAAGCCCCTTGGATCCAGCTCGCAGGACTTGCTCAACCAGGCCGTATTGGGCGCTGCACCAACCATGACGAACGCTGCCGGACAATCCAGATGCCAATCCATGCCATCACGATCGATAATGACGCTTGCCAAAGCGGCGCCGCCTTCCAGCGCCCGGATTTGAGACTTGTAATGAATCGTAATGGACTGATCGGCTTCCAGTCGCGACAGCAGATAGTCGGACATTGAAGCAGCAAGGCTTCCCCCTCGTACCAGAACATGCACATGGCGGGCCGTGCGCGACAGATACATCGCCGCCTGCCCCGCAGAATTACCGCCACCGACGACAACGACGTCCGCACCGCGGCAATAGCGCGCCTCCATGTCCGTCGCGGCATAGTAGACGCCAGCACCCTCGAAATCAGCAAGGCGGTCCAGAGGCAGGCGGCGGTATTGAACGCCCGTGGCAACGACAACCGCCCTGGCGCAAATCTCCTTGTTGTTGTCAAGCGTTACACAGAAGATCCCGTCTGATCGATGTTCCAGACTGGTTGCGCGGCGCGGTCTCAGGAAACGTGTTCCGAACTTCATCGCCTGGATTTCGCCGCGCCATACAAGATCGGCACCGGAGATCCCCGTTGGAAAACCCATGTAGTTTTCAATGCGGCTGGAGGTTCCCGCCTGTCCGCCGACCGCCAGATCTTCAACCAACACCGCGGACAGGCCCTCCGCGCCTGCATAAACGGCAGCTGAGACCCCTGCCGGCCCGCCCCCGACGATGAGAACATCGACCGTCTCGTTGCATTCGAAATTTTGCGCCAAACCCAACAGGTGAGCGACTTTTGCAGGTGTCGGCTCGTCGACGACACGGTTGCTGCCAAACACGACTGCGGGTTTGCGTCCACTCAGCCTGCAGCTCTGCCTGATTTCCTCAGCGTCCTCAGACCCCAGGTCGATCAGTTGAAAAGGGATCTTGTTCCGCGCCGCGAATTCGGCAATCCGTCTGACGTTGCGATCCTGGTCGACACCAATCAGTTTCAGCGAGGAATCGTTTTCTTCTATCTGGCGCCGCCTGCGCGCGGCAAACACGGAAATCACGATGTCGGACATTTCCGGAATGCGCGCCATTGCATCGAGCATCTTTTCCCGTGGAACCGCGATCGCAACGGTCTCTTCCCTGGCGCGCAGCGGCAGCGTGAAAGCGCCCCTGTTCAAAAACGCGATCTCGCCGAGGAACTGCGTCGGACCGAGCGAGGCAGGCAAATAGGCTTCACGTGTATCGGGATCGATGACTTCGACGCGGCCTTCGAGGATGTAATAAAATACATCCATCGGATCACCGATCTCCGCGATGATTTCACCCTGGTCAAAGCGCACCAGATCGCCAATTGCTTTCAGTTCCTCAACGTGGCTTTCATGCAAAGGTGTTCTTGTCATTTCCCGCAAGTTGGCAGCGAAACTTTCCATTGCGAACATCCTCGTTGTAGTTGAGAGCCGGATTGAAACTGGCGTACGCGCTTTCGATTTGAACCCGGACCTCTCCACCCGGGCTGCTTTATTGTTGTGGTGCGCTGCAGCCATTTGGGAAGATGCAAATAGAGCGATCATTTGCTCCGTTCGCAAAGACCGGCCACGCCAGCACAAGCTTCGGTCGTGGACGTTTCGGCAATGTCTTTGAGGACCATGGCTGCGCCCAAGCCGTATTGGGCTTGCCTCCCACTTCAAACAGCTGACCATTGCAACGAACAGGGTCTTCACTAAAGTCATTGCGACGTCGCAAAAATCCACCAAGGGCCTCGATGAACAATCTCAACGAACTGCGTGTCTTTATCCAGGTTGCACAAACAGAAAACTTCGCCGGAGCAGCCAGAGTGCTTGGCATGACGACATCGGCGGTTTCAAAGGCGGTCCAGCGGCTGGAAACGGAGATTGGTGCCAAGCTCTTCACCAGGACCACAAGATCGGTCTCGCTGACCGTTGAAGGCACACGTTTTCTCGACGGTGCGCGGCGCTTGTTGAGCGATGCCGATGCGCTCAAGGAAGAATTTGCGGACAGCATTTCTGAGCCAAGGGGCAGACTGGTGATCTCCGCGCCTGCGGTGTTCGGCCGGGTCTGGCTGACTGAGCGCGTGCTTGCCTTCATGTGCCGCTATGAGGAAGTCGACGTCGAACTCAAGTTCGAAGACCGGCAGGTCGATCTCGGCACGGAGGGCATCGACATCGCCATCCGGATCGGCGCACTTGGCGACAGCGCCAACCTGATGGCGCGAAAACTTTTTGACGATCGCGCCTATTCCTGTGTTTCACCCGCCTATATCGAGCGCTATGGCAAACCGGAAACGCTCGATGACCTTGAGCACCATCGCGGCATCCACTACCGGGTTCAAAACACCGGGCTTTTGTTTCCATTCCTCTTTGAAGAGAAAGGAGAGGTCGTGCGCCGAACCTTGAATCCGGTCCTTATAGGAAACAGTGTCGACGCCTTGCGCCAGGCGGCCGAAAAGGGGATCGGCATTGCCCAACTGCCAAGCTTTCTTGCGCATGAAGCTTTCGAGGCAGGGCGTCTTGTCGAGGTTTTAGAGGACAAGAGACTGAATAATTTCCCTTATTCGATAATCTATCTGAACCGGCAGCTTGTTGCGCCCCGCGTTCGGGCGTTCGTTGATTTTCTGGTCGCGGACCCGCCCAGCTTTGTTCAGACGGTGTCCTGATACGCGATCACGCGCTCGATTGATTACGTCCTGTCAGGAAACACTGAGCGTCCCGCCGTCCCGCTAATCAGGACGCCGGTCCATTCCCATTTCCTTCTCCATGCGTGGGGCATCGCCCCGCAACGAAAGGAGATCGGAATGCCAAAGTCCAGCAAACTCTTCGCAGGTGTCGCGTTGGCCGTCTTTTACGGCGCCGGTGCCTGGTACGCAGGAGAACGCATCAGCGACATGCAATTCGTCGCGTCCGTCGAAGCGTCAGCTCCGGCGCAAGAAGCCCCGCTTCCGGTCGTGGATGTGGTGGCGGCAAAGGTACGTTCCATCACGGAATGGGATGAATTCACCGGACGGTTCGAGGCAGTCGACGAAGTGTCGATCAGGGCGCGTGTGTCGGGTTATCTCGATGAGGTTCACTTCGAACCGGGCGATGTCGTCGAAAAGGGCGACCTCCTGTTCACGATTGACGCACGTCCGTTCGAGACGGCGCTCGCAGAAGCCGAAGCCCGGCTGAGCGAAGCAAGGGCTGCGGCACGCCTTGCTGAAAAGGAACTGGAACGTGCCGAGCAACTCATCGAAAACGGGCATACAAGCCGCTCCGTTCTGGACGAGCGTATCCACGAGGCGGAAATAGCAGCGGCAAGCATTGCAGCAGCCGAAGCCGCCGTATCAAGAGCAAAACTCGACCTCGGGTTCACGAAGATCCACGCACCGGTCACCGGACGGATCTCGGACGATTTCGTCAGCCCGGGCAACCTGATAGCCGCAGGTGCCGGATCCGTTGCACTGACGACGATCGTCTCCCTCGATCCGATCCATTTTGTTTTCGACGCCAGCGAACAGCAATATCTTGAATATATGCGGGCTTCTGCATCTTCGGGGCTCAGGGAAACCGCCGGAAAGACGCCGGTTGACGTGCGTCTCATCGACGAAGGCGACTTCGCCCATGCCGGCACCATCGACTTCATCGACAACCGAATCGACCGTTCGACCGGAACCATTCGCGGCCGTGCCGTCTTTGAAAACACGGACGGTGTTCTGACACCCGGCATGTTCGGCCGTCTGCGCCTTGCAACGGCTGAGGACGCAAGCCGGGTTCTGATCCCGGAGCGTGCCATCGGCTCCGACCAGACCACGAAGTTCGTCTGGGTTGTCGACGAAACCGGTGCCGTCGCGCGCAGGACGGTCACGCTCGGCGACCAATACGCAGACGAGCGGGTCGTTGAAGGGCTTTCGGAAGGCGAACAGGTGGTTGTCACCGGTCTGCACATGGTTGGACCGGGCGCACAAGTGACCGCCCGTTTGATTGACGCGCCGACTGTGCGGCTGGCGAAGCGCTAGGCACGCTTCGCATCCAAGGTGAGGACAAGACGATGAAACTTCCGCAATTTTTCATAGACAGACCTATTTTCGCAGTCGTGCTTTCGGCGTTTATCACGATCGTCGGCGCGCTCAGCTATTTCACGCTGCCAATCGCGCAGTATCCTGAGGTGGCACCACCGACCGTCCAGGTCCGGGCACAGTATCCGGGCGCTTCCGCCGAAACGATCGCGCAGACAGTGGCAACCCCGCTCGAACAACAGATCAATGGTGTCGAAGGCATGCTGTATCTGTCTTCGCAGGCAACCGGCGACGGTAACCTGACTGTCACCGTGACGTTTGAACTCGGTACCGATCTCGATGCGGCTCAGGTCCTGGTGCAAAACCGGGTCGCCATTGCCGAACCGCGCCTGCCGGAGGAAGTTCAGCGGCTTGGTGTAATTACCCAGAAGGCATCGCCGGATCTGTTGCTGGTGGTACACATGTTCTCGCCGGACGGCTCCAAAGACGACCTTTACATCACCAACGCCGCTCAGCGCGTGCGCGATGAACTGACACGTCTTGGCGGCGTTGGCGACATCACCATCTTTGGGGCGCGCGATTACGCCATGCGGATCTGGCTCGATCCGGAGCGCATCGCAGCGCTTGAGATGACACCGGGCGAGGTCCTCTCAGCCCTTCGCAGCCAGAACGCGCAGATTGCCTCCGGACTGTTGAACCAGCAGCCGACCCCGACCGCCTCTGCCTTCGAGCTTTCCGTTCAAACGGCAGGCCGCCTGGCGTCACCCGAGGAGTTCGAACGGGTCATCGTCAAAAGGGGCGATGACGGGCGTATTGTTCGATTGAGCGATGTCGGCCGCGTCGAACTTGGTGCTGCCGACTACACGACGCGCGCCTATCTTGACCGCAATCCTGCCGTCGCGATGGTCGTGAACCAACGTCCGGGAACCAATGCGCTTGCAACCGCTGAAGAGGTTCTGAGCACGGTTGAACGGCTGAGCCAAGACTTCCCCGAAGGTCTGGCCTACGACGTCATCTACAATCCGACCGAGTTCATTCAGGCTTCGATTGACGCAGTCGTTGCCACAATGATCGAGGCAGTGCTGCTGGTCGTTGCCGTGGTCCTGTTGTTCCTCGGCACATGGCGTGCCGCCGTGACGCCCATTCTCGCGATCCCGGTCTCCCTCGTCGGTACGTTCGCAGTGATGTCCGCGCTCGGATACTCGATCAATAACCTGTCCCTGTTCGGACTCGTGCTGGCCGTCGGCATCGTGGTCGATGATGCAATCATCGTCGTGGAAGGCATCGAAAAGCACATTCGCGATGGCCTGAAGCCGCGCGAAGCGGCCCGCAAGACAATGACAGAGGTTTCGGGTGCATTGATCGCAACGTCACTGGTGCTGGCGGCAGTCTTCATCCCGACGGCGGCAGTTGCCGGTATCTCGGGAGAATTCTATCGCCAGTTCGCGGTGACCATCACAGTTGCAACGGCTATCTCGCTGTTCGTCTCCCTGACCCTGTCGCCAGCATTGGCAAGCCTGCTGCTCAGGCCGCATGGCACTCAGAAACCCGGTCTTGTGATGAGACCGGTGGTCTGGGCCCTGGCGAAGTTTGACAGCGGTTTTGACCGTCTTTCGTCCGGCTACGCGACAACGACCAAGCGTCTGGTTCGTGCGCCGCTGATCATGCTGAGCCTCTTTGGCGGGCTGCTGCTCCTGACGGACCATCAGTTCTCCAAGGTTCCGTCCGGCTTTATCCCGGAGCAGGACCAAGGCTACTACATCACCGTCGTGCAGTTGCCCCCTGGCGCCTCGCTTGATCGCACAGACGCTGTTGTCCGCACTGCTGTCGATGAACTGCTGGACATCGAAGGTGTCGAACATGCGGCTGTGTTTGCAGGCTTCAATGGTGCCACCTTTACAACGGAATCGAATACAGGCGTGATCTTCTTCACCACGACGCCCTTCGCCGAACGTGAAGAGAAAGGTATCGTGGCCGAAGCGGTTCTGTCTGAAGCGCGCCAGCGGATGGCCGCACTCAACGAGGCTGCAATCTTCGTCATCGCACCTCCGCCCGTGCGCGGCATCGGCACCGGTGGCGGCTTCAAGATGATGCTCCAGGACACGGGCAATGTGGGTCCGGCCGCGCTGGAACAGGCCGCAAGAGCGCTGTCGGCCGAAGCCAACGCTGATCCTGGTCTTGTTGCGGTCTTCTCGCTCTATTCGACCGGTACGCCGCGCGTCTGGGCCGAGATAGACCGTGAGCGTGCCGAGATGCTGAACGTGCCCGTGGCTGCCGTCAACGAAGCGCTGGAGGTCTATCTCGGATCGGCCTACGTCAACGACTTCAACCTGTTCGGCCGCACGTACCGCGTGATCGCACAAGCTGACGCTTCGTTCCGTGAAACCGCCGAGGACGTTGCCCGGCTGCGGACACGCTCCGATGACGGTGCAATGGTTCCGCTGGGGGCCGTTGCGACGTTCGAAAACACCACGGGCCCCTTGCGGCAGCCGCGATACAATCTTTATCCGGCTGCGGCAGTCCAGGGTCAGACAATGCCCGGAGTATCTTCGGCAGAAGCCCTGGACAAGATGGAAGCCATCGCCGAACGGGTGCTTCCGGCAGGCGTCTCCTACGAGTGGACGGAACTGAGTTATCAGGAAAAGAACACTGACGACACAGCACTTCTGGTGTTCGGCTTCGCTGTCCTGTTCGTCTTCCTGGTGCTCGCCGCCCAGTATGAGAGCCTGGCCTTGCCGCTGGCGGTCATCCTGATCGTACCGATGGTGCTCCTGTCTGCGATCACCGGCATCTGGCTTGCCGGCCTCGACAACAACATCCTGGTCCAGATCGGGTTTGTCGTTCTCGTCGCCCTTGCCTCGAAAAACGCGATCCTGATCGTGGAGTTCGCACGGCAGGCGGAAACAGAAGGTCTGAACCGTTGGGATGCGGCGGTGCGCGCCGCGCGGACCCGGCTGCGGCCCATCGTTATGACCTCGCTCGCGTTCATCCTCGGGGTCGTTCCGCTGATGCTGGCGACGGGTGCGGGAGCTGAAATGCGGCAAGCGCTCGGCACTTCGGTCTTCTCCGGAATGCTCGGCGTGACGCTCTTCGGCCTCCTGTTCACACCGGTGTTTTATGTGGTGGTGCGCGCAGTGGAAGACCGGATTGCGGGAATGCGGAGCCCGGCCTCTGAAGCAGACATACAAGAAGCTTAGATCTACGGCGCCTGACATCCTCACCTAAGGCGTCCCGGAAGAGCGCGGTCCAAAGGCCGCGCTCTTCATTTTTTTGGCGGCAGATTTCCGTCCTGCCTATTGCGACACCGAGAACCTCACCGGTCTTCATCTCGGTCGATGAACATCATTTCAACGCGTTCGCGTGAGCGCATAGCTGACGCGACCTGGTCAATGCCCGCGCTTCCCTCAAAGCGCTCTCTCGGACTGAAAAGAAGAGAACCCACGCCTGGAAGAAACGTCGGCATGAGTTCACGGCATAACGCCATTTGAGATGTCCGCTCCCTCCCATAGGTACGATGGGGCAGAGAGGGAGCGGACGGGAGTGTGGGTCCTACCAGCCGATGCCAGTGTAGCGGGGCGAGATGGGGGCTTCAGCCGAAATGCGGACAAGATCCACGATCACCGACTCCTCCCGTTTGGACCTGAGCACACTCCGAAGCTCCGGCAGTTTTTGCGTTACGACAATGACATCGGCCTCACGAATGGCCTCATCAGGTGTTTCCTTCATGAACTGCCCCAGGCCATCGACCACCTTTTTCAGGTGTGGCGCCGCGTGCTGCATGTATTCGAACTGCTTTGAGATATGCGGGCCGGGCTGAATGGCCGGGTCGTAGGCAATCACTTCCGTGCCGTCTTCCTGAAGTTCGGCGATCAGCTCCAAGGCCGGGCTCTCGCGCAGGTCATCCGTGCCGGGCTTGAAGGCCACGCCGAGAACGGCGACTTTCTTTGCATCGGTCTTGCGCACCAGATCCACGGCCTGTTCGATCTGCTTCTGATTGGACGGTGTCAGTGCGTCGATCATCGGCGTCGCAACGCCCAGCTTTTCCGCCAGGTGCGTCACGGCACGCACTTCCTTCGGCAGGCAGGACCCGCCAAAGGCAAAGCCCGGCTTCAGGTAGTAAGGCGAGAGATTGAGCTTCGTATCCTGGACAAAGATGTCCATCACCGCGTGACTGTCGATGCCCATCGGCTTGCACAAGCGTCCGACTTCATTGGCAAAGCAGACTTTGGCCGCGTGCCAGACATTGTCGACATATTTCACCAGTTCCGCGACTTCAACGCTCGTGACGATCGGGTTTTCGTCCACCGGGGCGTAGATTTCCGCAAGCACGTCTGCGGTCGTCTGATCGGTCACACCGATGACCGTCTTTGGCGGCGCGTGGAAATCGGCAATTGCGGTGCCCTCGCGCAGGAATTCCGGGTTGAAGCAGATCCCGAAATCCTTTCCGGCGATCTTGTTCGAGTAGCGTTCAAGGACGGGTTGCATGATGTCGAGCGTTGTTCCCGGGGGGACGGAACAACGCAGAACAACAATGTGAAACCCGTCCTTGTTGGCCAGGGCTTCGCCGATGCCGCGTGCAACGGCTTCAATCGCCCTGGTATCGCATCCGCCGTCTTCGCTGGTCGGTGTACCAACGGAGACGAAGGTCACGTCGGTTTCCAGAACGGCGCGCTCCAGATTGGTTGTTGCGTGAAGAAGGTCTTCTGAAACGCCCTTGGTCAGAAGCTCACCGAGGCGATCCTCGTGAATGGGGCTCTGTCCCCAGGCAATGGATTCGACCTTGTCCTGATCGATATCTGTGCCGACAACCCGATGACCAAGGTCGCTCAGGCACGCCAGCGACACGGCACCGACATAGCCCAGGCCAACAACGCTGATTGCTTTTTTCTGTTCGGCAAGCTTCAGTTCAACGCCGTCGATTTTACGGGCGGTTTCGATGTTGCTGACGATCATGTTCATATCTGTGCACTCCCAGTAGGATCATTCTGGGAACTACAGGAACAAGACGCGTGCCAGATGCGCTGAATTCAAATTTATTTATAAATTTCATATACTTATGTTTTTCACTGCTTTCGAGACCGCTTACCGGTTTTCAAAATTGAAAAACGAAACTTCCGTTTTTGCGGGTTTCCGATTGCAAATCGGCAAACACTCATTCTTCTCGGCACACAGGGCCAAAATTCACTCGCGTGTATGCCGTCCTATTAATAAAGCCTCATGGGTATGCCGCGCGCACTTCGACAGCCTTCCCGATTTCAGAATTCTCGCTTTCCATTTCGCAAAGATCCTGGGTTTTCGAGAACTGACCTCAAGTCTAAAAATCATATAAAATATTGATTTATTTAATTTTTTCTATCTTCAACAAAACTGGCCAGTGACTTGCTGAGGTTTGGGAAAGCCGCTTCAGCGAGGAGACAAAAATGTATTCCAACGAACAATTCAATTCCGTCGGTCAGGTTACCGGACTTGTCGGAGAGTCGTCCACGCCATCAAAGAAGGACGTTTTCATTTTCGACCTGAGTGCGCTTTTCGACCCGCATCAAACCGAAATGAGCCCGGCCTTTGCAGACTATTTGGTTGAATTCGCCAGCCGCCGTCCGTGTTATCTGCTGGCCAACCTGAACTATGCTGAAATCTCATATTTCGTCCCCTCGCGCGTCTGCCGCGCATTCGAGGGCATTTTTGCCTCGGCAGGGACGGAAATGTGGAGCCAGAACGAAATGCTCATTCGGCATGAACATACATTTTCCGACGACCTGTATGAATGCGTCGCCGGACTTGTCCAGCAGAGCGCTTATCCGGACAAAAGTGCGCCTCTGATTAACTGTGGTTCTGCGACCCTTCGTGTCTGCCTGGCGGGGACGCGGGTGGGCCGGACAGCAAAGCAGGCCTATCTTTCCTGGGAACGCGAACACAGGGAAATCGACAGGATTGTCGAGATCCTCCAAAACCGCTTTCCGGATTATAAGGTCTGCAAGGACACCGACGTCAGTTTGCTGGTGATGCCACGCACGTTCTCCACGGCAAGGGTTCAGGATCACGTCCTGCAGCGGCACAAATCAGCCCGACTGGTCACCTATCTGACACCCGCAGCGTCGGACGGTTTCGCAAAGCCGATGTGCGATGCGTTTCTGGAAACCAACATTGTCGCCACCGTTGCCGGCGCGAGCGACGTTAGCCAGCTGCTGAGCTACGAAATGCGCCGGACCCCGGCGCAACCAGCTTTGGGTGCAGTCCAATTGCGGCTTGTGCGGGAGGCTTAGGATGGTTGCCATTTCAAAAGACGAGGATGAACAGGTTTGCTGGTCGGTGCTCAAAAGCGACACGGTCTATGACACCGGCCAGCATTTGCGGATCGTTCGCCAGACCGTCGGTCTTCCGGAAGGGCAAATTGTCGATGATTATTATCGGATCGATTTGCCATCCTTCACTGCGGTCTACGCATTTACGGAAAAAGATGAGGTTCTCCTTCTTCGCCAGTACAAGCACGGGGTTGGAAAGGTTTGCCTGACCTTGCCGGGAGGCCAGATCGACGCCGGCGAAGACCCGGAGTTTTCCGCTAGGCGAGAGTTACTGGAGGAGACCGGCTACGGAGGCGGTCGCTGGACGACAGGTCCTGCGCTTGTCGTGCATGGCAATCAGCGCATTGCCCGGGCGCATATCTTCCTTGCGCGCCACGTCTTCCAGCTTTCACAGGCCAATTCCGGCGACCTGGAAGACGCAAATGTCGTCACGATGCGCCACGAAGATGTTCGCCGGTCGATCCTGGCAGGAGAGCTTCCCGTGTCGTCACATATGGCAGCCTTCGGTGTTGCGGAAGCGTTGTTTGCCGAAGGCACCTGAACGGGCGTTTGAGCGAATGCCCTTTCCGGATCAGGCGCTTTCCGAGGGAATCTCATCCGCGTTATCGGGCTCCCCGTCCTGCTCTGCCCAGATTTCCTTTTTCCTGTAGAGCGTCGAGGGGCTGACCTCAAGGACGCGCGCAGTTTTGGGCAAACTGCCGCCACAAGCGTCTATCGTCGCCTCGATGATTTTCCGCTCCAGGGTATCGAATGACTGTCCGAGCGGCAGTGTCAGTGCAGGCCAGTTCCCAGAACCAACCGGTGCGGCGGCACCCTCAGTTTCCCGCACGTTCGCCTCCAACCGGGCGACCGGAGCCCCTTCGCTTCTCGGTGCTGCCGGCACGCGTCCCTGCAATGTCGTCAGCATGTCCGACCCGACGATGGGTCCTTCGTTCAGAACGACAAGATTGCGGATGGTGTTTTGCATTTCACGTACGTTGCCTGGCCAGGAGTGTGCCAGCAATGCTTCTTCCGCCTCGACGGAGAACTCTTTGAAATCCTTACCCTCTTCGCCTGAAAACTGACTGAGGAAGTGTCTTGCCAATTCCAGAACATCGGTGCCGCGAGCTCGAAGCGGTGGCAAGCCGATCGGCAAGACATGAAGGCGGTAATAAAGATCCTCGCGGAACCTCCCTGCCTCCACTTCTTCCAGGGGATCCCTGTTGGTTGCACAGACAATCCGCGCGTCGACTTTCTTCAGTGAATCGCTGCCTACCTTCTGAATTGTTCCGCTTTGCAGGAACCGAAGCAGTTTGGCCTGGAGGTTCAACTCCAGTTCGCAGATTTCATCCAGAAACAGTGTCCCGCCATCCGCGCGTGCGGCCGCGCCGTCCCTGTCCGATGTCGCACCCGTAAAGGCGCCCTTGATGTGACCGAAAATTTCGGATTCGATCAGATCCTTCGGAATTGCGGCACAGTTGAGCGGGACAAACGGTTTTTTGGCACGCGGGCTTGACCGATGGATCGCCTCGGCGCAGACCTCCTTGCCGGTGCCGCTTTCACCGGTAATGAACACAGACGCGTTGGAGCGGGCGACGCTCTCGATCATCTTGTATACGGCGGTCATTGGCAGAGAAGAGCCCACGAAACCGTGCTGAACCTTGCCCTGCGCCGGTTTGCGAACCTCCTCAACCACTTCGGTCAGGGTTTCGCGTTCAAGCGCGTTGCGCGTCGTCGTAACAAGCCTTTCCTCGGCAACCGGCTTGACGATAAAGTCATAGGCTCCGGCCTGCATCGCATCGACCGCGGTCTTGATAGACCCGGAACTGGTGACGACAACAACTGTAACGGGAAGCCTTTCTTCGCGAATGGAAGCCAGAACGTCCATACCGCTCATATCCGGCAGTTGCAGGTCGAGCAGGACCACGCTGATCCCGCCCTTCCGCAAGCGGCTCATCGCATCTGAGCCGGTTTCCACGTGAACCGATTCCAGACCCGCACGGGAAAGCTGATGACCATAGACTGTCGCAAGGGGCAATGCGTCTTCAACAATCAGAACCTTCAACGTGTGTTCCTTCCGCGTACAGGGTCGGCTGTCAGTCTTCCGACACAACCTTTACACCTATTTCGTCAGCCAAAGCTTTAACTTCCGTTAGGGTGCGGTCGCAAACCTCTGCAAGTTCATCCGACTTGCCGATGGCAGCGGTCATCTTGTCGTCCCGCACAAGTGTGTTGACCGTGGTCGCGATCGTTGCCAGCTCGACGGCACCAAACGTACCCGCGACACTCTTCAGCGCATGCGTTGCCCGTTCCAGCTGGTTCGGATCACCCGCTTCAATGGCTTCCAGGGCCGCCTGGCGCCGTTTGACAGTGTCATCCATAAACTGTTGAAGCAGTTTTTGTTTCAACTCGTCCGGCATGGTGTGGAGAATGTCGCGCGCCGCCGCGAGACTCGCGGTTTTTACGTCCACCTTCTCCCCGCTCGAAACGGTGGCATGCCGGTGGACATTTTTGGCAATGCAGGCCAACAGGTCTTCTTTTTCGACCGGCTTTGCAAGGAAGTCCGTCATTCCGGACTCCAGGAAACGTTCCTTGTCACCACGCAGCGAATAGGCCGTCAGGGCGACAATCGGCGTCTCGACATTTCTTTGTCCGCGCCGAATACGCTGCGTTGCTTCGATCCCGTCCATCTCCGGCATCGAAATATCCATCAAGATACAGTCGTAGTCGCGTTTCGAAGCCGCCTGGACCGCCTCCTTGCCGTTGTTTGCGATATCAATATCGCACCCTGAACTCTGCAAGGCATGGCTGACGACGATCTGATTTGTCGCATTGTCCTCGGCAAGCAGAATGATCAGATCGTTTGGCAGTTCGGCAACCGTGTCATCGCGTTCTTCATCAAGAAGACTCGATTGGTCTTCAGACAGCTTTATAGGTACGACAAAGACGAACGTGCTGCCGACGTCCTGCTCGCTTTCAACAAGCACCTCGCCGTCCATCAAATGCGCGATCTGCCTGCAGATTGCCAGCCCGAGACCTGTCCCGCCCTGCTTTTTGGTATAGCTGGTATCGACAGTGACGAAGTCGCCAAAAAGTGCCTCGTGCTTGTCTTCCGGAATGCCGATGCCAGAATCCTTAACGGAGAAACGGAAGGTCGGTTCGAGCGGATCATCCTTTTCGATATCGACCGAAATTTCGACAAAGCCAATCTCCGTGAATTTGACCGCATTGGAGACAAGATTGAGGATCACCTGTCTCAGTCGGCCGGCATCGCCGATCACGTTTTGCGGCAGACTGGAGGGATACTTCATCAGGAGCTGAAGCCCCTGGTCCTGGGCAATCGGCATGAACAGGTCGACAACGCTCTTCACCAATGATTTCAGCCGGAATGGCGCCGGATCAAGTTCCATGCGACCTGCTTCAAGCTTCGAAAAGTCCAGGATGTCGTTGATCAGCTCAAGCAGGGAGCGTCCGGATTCGCGTGCGGTCTTGACGTAGTCCGCCTGCGCCGGGTTCAGCTCGGTGTCCCGCAGCAGGCTGAGAATTCCCAGAACACCATTCATGGGCGTTCTGATCTCGTGGCTCATCATCGCCAGGAATTTCGCTTTCGCCTCGTTGGCAGCTTCCGCCTTTTCCTTCGCGTCCCGCAGTGCAGCGTCGGCCGCTTTGCGTTCGGTGATGTCGCGCACATATCCAAGGAACAGCGGTCCCTCCGCCCCCTTGGTATGCCGGATGGCCAGTTCGACGATGATTTCGTGACCGTCCTTGTGCTGTCCCTCGATCTCGATCCTCTTTCCAAGGACCGGTCCTTCACCGGTCTTCAGGAACTTGGCGAGCCCGTCGTCATGGGCCTTGCGGTATTTGTCTGGAATAATGTAGTCGGACATTTTTTCGCCGACAATTTCGCTCGCGTCCCAACCAAAGACATCGACCGCGGCCGGGCTGAAATCAAGCACGATACCGTCCCCGTTCATGACGATCACGCCATCGAACGAGGCATCGACAACGTTTCGCAGCAAGTCCTCGTTCCGGCGTAGCTCCGCTTCACGATTTTTAAGCTCTGTGATGTCGACCCGGAAACCGACAAGGCCGCCTTCGCTGGTACGCGTTTCAATCACGCGCAGCCAGCGCCCGTCATCGAGATGCTGCTCCATCGGCGCACCCGGATTTTGGTGATGCTCCATGCGCAGCGCGACCCAATCTTCCAGAATGCCCTCAGGCACCTGATACTGGCCTCGCATCGCGCCGTTACGAATGATGTCCTCGAACTTGACGCCCGGCTGAATGAGGTCAGCGCTTGAGCTGTAGAACTCCTTGTATTTGCTATTGCACAGAACCAGCCGGTCATCGGCGTCATAAAGTACAAATCCGTCCGGCAGCGATTCAATGGCATCGACCAGGCGGGTTTCTGCCTGCTTCACTTTCGCGGCGGCGGCTTTTTCGTCCGTCAGATCTCTGAAAATTGCCGTGTAGGACGCAGATCCGTCAACGACGACTTCCGACAGGGACATCTCCACGGGGTATTCCTCCCCGTTCAGTCTTACGCCGACCACTTCCAGCCGTTTTCCAGCTGTTTCAATCGCGTTCGTGGTGCCAGGAAAACACTCAAACGGCAGGTTTTCGTTTCCGGTTTCAGTCAGAAAATCAGAAATGAGACATCCGACCAGATCCTCTGCGCGTTCGGCACCGAACATCATCTGCGCCGTCCTGGTGGCGCTCAGAATTTCACCTTTGGGAGAGATGGTCAGAACACCATCGAGCATCGTGTCCAGGATCGCGCTGACCTGCGCCTCTCCCGCCTCCGCGCGCGTTGTCGCCTTCACCAACGCGTCGTTCTTTTCACGCTCGGCCTCGGCCAGTCCTGCAAGCCGCATCATCGCGCGCTGGCGCTGCAGGGAAAGAACGAAGGTCAGTGCCAGCGCGGCGGCGAATGCGACCGCAAGCATGAAGATCAGATTGTTGATCGAGGTAAAGCCTGTGCCGTAAAGGGCGCTGGCCGGAATGACGACTTCCTGTATTCCCCTGATGTCACCCACTTCCCAGACCGTCTTCGGCGACTCGGGATGCGTGTTGTGGCAGGCAACGCAGCTTTCCTCCATACGAACGGCTGTTGCGCTTCGGAAGAAAGTCCCCTCATCCCGGTGCTCCAGGCGTTGATAGGGAACGTCAGGCGTCTTTTCGAGCGCCGCCAGCGCCTCCTGTTCGAATTCATCGAGCTCCCTGTCCTTGCGCCAGGGCCATGGGTGGTTCGACAGCATCCGGATTGCGCTGCTGGCGCCTTGTGCTTTGAGCTCGTCCTCGAGAGCAAGTGTCATGGACACCGGCGCCGGAATGGTCAGCTCCTTGCCGTGGTAGTCGTGACTGACAGAGACGTCCTGCGACGAATAGAGTTTATCGATCACTTCGCGGGAATAGAAGGATCGCGCAGCAGTCAACAGCTCCGACTGCGCGCGCGCTGCCGCGGCCAGGTCTGCGGTTCGTGCCTTTTGCCCGAAGTCAACGGCGAGCACGTAGGCTGCAATGGCAGAAGCCGAAATAAAGACCAGGACCAGCCAGAACGTGGCATCGTAGGTGAGTTCCCGGATCCACTTGCGCATTTTTCTGTCCCCTCGGTTCTGCTGCCCAGACCCGTGTCCCTTGCGTAAGTCGTCAGAGTGATGCTCGCTCATGGGTTATGAATTTTCGATTGATTGTTGTGCACTTCCCGGTTTCGTTCACGCGAAACTCCGAACTTTGTCGCTGAAACTTGGAAAAACGGGTTGCCAGACAGGAACGACTGCCAACTCGAATACGCATGCCGCTTTTCCAAAACGCAGGTGGTCGTGCATGTGTGAAACTCGAGCGAGAGACGGAATTCCGCCGACGGATCAAACAGCGATGCATAGGCGTAGAGGGTGTCCGCAGAAAACCGGCCCGGTACGGGCGCTTGATAGGCCTCTCTGAATTTACCGGTCGCAAAGTGGCTCCATCCTCCGGCCGGAAACCACCGATCTCCTTGCGGACCGTCCCCATTGAGATCCCTTGGCGTTTCGGTGCCGAAGGAGAGCAGATAGTCAAGACGCCTGCGGACAAGATCTTCCGTTTCAGGAGAACCGCCAGCCATAAGGTCACTCAAGGTGAGGAGTGTTATCCCCGCGTGGCCGGTGTCCTCGAACCGCTGATCTTCAAGCAGAGGGGGCGTCATGCCTTTTTCGGAATAGTAGGCATGTGGCCAATAGCGCCAGAGGCCGCCATTCTCATCGACCTGCCATTCGTTCAGGAACGTCCGGACAATCTGTTGGGCACGTTGTCTGCTGGCGGCATCCGGTTGCTCTGCCAACACTGCGGCGAACGAAATTTGCCAGTTCCACGGGGCATAGTGGCCGGCGAACCGAAAACCCGCCTCACTACTGATCCGGTAGATTCCGGCCGTCTCATCGAAATCCGCATCGAAGGCGCGCACGAGGCACAGGTTGGAAGCCCTAATTTCCTGCGCCATTGAATGGGGGCATAGCGGACCGAGCTTCCTGCATGAACTGGCAAGGGCATTGGCAATCATCGCCTGATTGATCATCAGGCTGAGTCGTTCTCTCGGATTTTGCCCGTAAATTGTCGAACTCCAACCGCATGCGGGTGTGGATGGTCCGGCTCGTCCGTGCTTTCCATCCTGCGCTGCCAGGGTCAATCGCATGGATTTGAGGGCAAGGGCCGCAAACAGCTCCGATCCGGTTCTTTCAAAAAGCGTTGCGAGCGACTGCAACCGGTAGCTCTGGTTCCAGCTTTGGGAACCTTCCGCATCGGATGCACATGCGCGTACCTCGCCTGACTGAGACAGGAGAAGCCCAGTTGCGGCGTAGTAAAACTGTAGCGCTGCCGGTGTTCCTGAGACAACGGCGACGGTCTGACCGTTCGCTGTACGATCTGCTTTTGGAACCACAGCGAACTCTGCGGTCGGAGACACCAGGAGCGGGTCGCCTATGTCGCCGGTCTCCAGATTGATCCTGTAAACGCCGTTTTGCCGCCCTTTGCCGCAGTCCAATTGTGCCCACAGGACGTTCCCAGCAATCCTGAGCCGTCCCGGTTGGCAATTTCCGAAATCGACCAGCGTCTTTGATTGCGCTTCGATTTGGCCATCCGGACGTCTTGGATAGAGATTGAGATGCCAGGAATGATCGCTCTGGCTTTCCAAAATCAATGCCGCGTCTTCGGTGAACTTCAGCAGTTTCGGTGAACTGCCGCGCTTCCACTGGTGGACGATCCGTCCGTCTTGCAGCAATTCCGTCTGTTTTTCACCGGTTTTCCAGGTGCGCAGCAGCACCAGTGACCCGTCCCGGGCGATCCGGAGAGCACCAAGCCTCGCAGATCCGGCGACGTCGGTAACCCAGTTTTGCCTGATGCCGTTGACGGTAACGACAGGGACGTCGTCTCCGGCCTCTCTGCTTACAATCAACCGGAACGGCCCTGCCTTTGACACCGTCTCCAGACACTGTCCGGACACTTTCCTGCGGGTTACGACACCTGATTTCAGATCAACGCCGACATCTTGTGCCGGCAGGATCAGATAGCCTGGTTTCCGGGCGGGTTCCGCTGCCACGGAGCATGGCGCAACCGTGACAGCGAAAAGAGCAAGCGCAATTAGACGAGACTTCATTTCGGCGCGCTTTCTAAAAGTTGAAGTAGATGAACTCGGTCATCTCGGCCAGGCGGTAGGTCTGGATGAGAGCAACCGCAAAGAGCACCGAAACAGCTGCGGCCCAACCGGCACTCGGCTTCCAGCGCACGGGCAGGAACCCTTCCGATTTTCTTTGAGCCACGAACTTCCTGAGACCGAGGATCGGATTGTAGTTTTCCGTGAATTCGATCGAGTTCGGCAGCAGGAAGACAATGGCCGCAAGGCAGATCATCGCTGCCCAGACCGGCGCAGTGCTGGTGACCATGGTGTCCCACAGCTTTGGCTCATAGACCGTCGAAAGACCCGTCATTCCGGCCAGGATGTTGTTGGCGCCGTCGAAGCTCTCCGCACGGAAATAGACCCAGGCCACCACGACCGCCACCAGCGTTATGCCACGGCTCAGAACTTTGCCAACGGACTTCGGCAGAAGTGACGGGATGTAACCGGCACTCACCAGGGCGGACCAGCCATGGTTGATCGCAAGGTAAGCGCCGTGAAGGCCGCCCCAAAATACAAAGGTCCAGCTGGCACCGTGCCACAAACCGCCGAGCAGCATCGTGATCATCAGGTTGCCGTAGCGCCGCACAGGGCCACTCCGATTGCCGCCAAGCGGAATGTAGAGGTAGTCCCGCAGGAAATGCGACAGCGTGATGTGCCAGCGGCGCCAGAAGTCGGAGATGCTGGTTGCTTTGTAAGGTGAATTGAAATTCACGGGCAGGCGAATTCCGAACATGCGCGCAAGGCCGAGGGCCATGTCGCAGTAACCGGAAAAGTCGAAATAGAGCTGGAACGTATAGGCAAGTGCACCGATCCAGGCCGCTTCGAACGGCACGCCGGATGTGGTTTCCGCAAGGTTGAAAACGGAGTTCGCGTAAGGCGCAATGCCGTCCGCCAGCACGATCTTCTTGAAAAGGCCAATGGCAAACAGGGTGCTGCCGACGGCCAGGTTGAGGACGAGCTTGTTCTTGAAGACCGGCAGCTTGAACTGCGGAATGGTTTCCTTCTGCATCACGATCGGTCCTGCGATCAGCTGCGGAAAGAAGACAACGAACAGCATGTAGCGCGGGAAATCGCATTCGGTGACATCACCTTTATAGGTGTCGACGAGAAACGAGATCTGCTGGAACGTGAAGAAGGAGATCGCCAGCGGCAGAACAAGATGCAGCAGCGGGATATCCGCACCGGCGATCAGGTTCGCGTTGCCGATAAAGAAGTCGGCATATTTGAAAACCGCGATCAGTCCGAGATTGAAGACGATGCCGCAGATCAGGATGAACCTGTCCCTGACGGCCCGCAGGACACGGTGGAAGCCGTAGTTGATGACGACCGATCCGAGCAGCAAAGGCAGATAGATCGGGGTCCACCAGCCGTAGAAGGCGAGCGAGGCAATGATGAGCCACCAGATGATGCCGTTTTCCCAGCCGTAGTGGCGCAGGATCAGGTAACCCAGCAAAACCGGGGGCATGAACAGGTAGATGAATTCCAGTGAACTGAAGACCATGACTCAGCCCTCCTTCTTGGACGAAACGTGCGACGTGGATTTTTCGATTACGGTGAGGTTTGCCTCATCTTCCTGCAGCAGCTCCTGCAACAGGCTTGTGCTGCCCTGGTGACCGCGGTCAGCGCCCTTGCGGGCAAGCTCAACGGCTTTTGAGCGGTCTTGCGGCACGTAGGTGCCATTCGCGAACAGGCGTCCGAGCTCCTCCATCGCGCCGGGATGGCCGACGGTCACGCCGCGCTCGAGCAGTTCAACGGCGCTTTCAGGTTCGAGGCCGTATTTTTCCTTGAGGTGCAGGCGCGCGAGGGCCGTCAGCGCTCCGCCATGTTCGGCGGTCGCTGCGATCCGCAGCCATTTCAAGGCTTCTTCCGCATTTGCGTTGTTGGAGGAAGCGGCAATCAGCATTTGCGCCAGATCGTGCATCGCTCCGGCGTCGCCAAGGTTTGCCGAGCGCAGGAACCAGTCCCGTGCAAGCCCTTGATCCGTGGCCACGAACTCGCCGTCACGGTAGATCCGTCCGAGGGTTTTCGCTGAACTCGCCGATCCGTCCCGGGCTTTTTGTTCAAGACCGGCTATCGCGCGCTGCGCCCAGAACCTGGCGCGCTCCGGATCTGGCGTGACGCCGTAGCGCCCCGTCAGCAAGATCCGGGCATAGTTGATGGTCGACGACGGGTAACCCGCGATGGCGGCCTGCTCATAATGGTGAAAGGCGGCATCGAGATCACGTTCCGTGCCGATGCCCCGCTCGTAGTGCTTGGCAAGTTGTACATGAGCTTTCGGATAGTCCCAGGCGAGCGCCTTCATGAACCACTGAAGCGCGATTTCGGCGCACTTGTCGCCGGACGACCTTTGGAAAAGACGGCCAAGTTCGTAGGCTGTTTCACCGCGAAAAGCGAACGAGTAACGTGCGGCCTCCATGAAGATCAGGCGGGACTTTTCGAGGTCCGCGTCGACGCCCCAACCGTTCTTGTAAGCTCTTCCCAGGTGGAAAAGGGCAACCGGATGTCCGTCGCTGGCGAGTTGCGTCAGGATGTCGGCGGCAGCTTCCCAGCGTCCGACTTTCTGGAGGCCCCTGGCCTGCTTGATCATTTCCTCGATCGTCGGATCGATCCGCTCAGACTTGAGCTTTGCCGGTGTCGTTTCAGAGGACAGGGCAACAGCTCCGGCCACACTGAATACGGCACCGAGAAGAAAGCCTTTCCAAAGCAGCGATTTCTTGTTTGTCCGGGTCATAACAGCACCTCCAGGGTGAATTCCGCATCCAGGCGGCCAGAGTCAAAATTGTTCAGACGCTGACGATTTTCATTGCAGGAGCATTCAAGCTCTGCAGGTTTCTCGAGGGCGCGGTTCCGCGTCTCCTGGACCCCTGCCGCAGCGATGGCGCCGATAATCAATCCGGTTGCGCCAATGATGGTTTCCTCGAACGGAAAGAACGGCTTAGCCATCGGTCTGCCTCCAGATCCTGCAGGACACACCTTCCAGCAGCTGCAACGTGCCTTCCTTGTGGGACTTCGCGGTTTCGGCCGGGGTTACAGGACAAACCAGGTCTTTCCGGCGCTGAACTGCCTTGGCAACGTGCTCCGGATCGCGATCGATCAGCATCAGCAATTCGCCGACGATCCGCCGCGCGGGATCCGAGCCGAAGTGATAGGCATCGGTGAAGTTCTCAAGATCGCGCGCGAAAGGCGTGTCGAAGTCCAGATCAACGACAGGTGCCAGGGTTGAAAGACGTTCTCTGAACTTGTGATTTGCCGCCGTCAGGCCGAAATCAGAGATCCGGCGCTGCATCTCGGAAATGGTCGGCGGGATCAGGAATATGAGTTCCACATCGTTTTCAGCAGACCAGGACGCGATCTCCTCGATCATGGCCCAAAGGTCTTCCGACTGCTTGAACCGGCGCCAGTCAGCCGCGCCATTGGTTCCGACCTGCTTGGCAAAGAGCTGCGGCAGGTCTCGGTCGATCGTGATTTCAGGCCAATAGCCCGCCCAGCGTCCAAGACCGAACCCGTGGCCGTGATAGACGGCAGGCAGTCTCAAGGCCGCCACCGATGTGCTCAGTGCGCACTCGTCACACAAAGATGGGTCAAGCAGCGTTTCGACAGAGAGGCTTCTGACCGCTGTAAAGTCTGCCGCATGGGCCTTTTGCACTGGCGACAGGGAGAAACCTTCAAGGCTCGCCACCAGTGCAGGATAGCGGTCCTGCAGCAAGCGCCAACCGGTCTTCGTCACAAACCAGTTGGTGTAATAGGCAAATGGGTTGTCCGCGAGCGCGATCGCTTCGGGAACCCTGTTCATGCCCCCCTTGAAGCGCGCATCCATGCTGCGCAGGGGAAGGCTTACGATCAGTGTTTCAAGTTCGGCGCTCGCCTGAAGATATTTGAACGTGTCGTAGATCTCGTAGACCGTCGCGCCGCCATAGGCAAAGTTATAGACATCGTCGCGGCCAAGTTCCTGCCAGTACCTGTCCTGCAGCGCGCGGGCACGGCTGTCGCCAAGGATCACCGTCGGTGCCTTGATGCGCGGATACTCGATCATTTTGTAGAGGGGGTAATGGGCCTTGACGCTGACCTCTTTCTTGTCGAGGTCAAGATCGACGATACGGTTATGATCGAAGGCGTCGACAACAAAGTTGAAGGCAACCGGTGCAAGTGCGGCAATCGCCGTAACCGCCATCGCAGTGGCATAAAGTTTCGAGATCAGTCTCATGGCATGGCCCCTGAAATTGTTTCTGGAACAACAGAAACAAGAACCGGGCCACACCACTAATTTTCACAAAAATACAATAAATACATTCACTTAGATCTATATTTCGATTTTGCGAAACCGGATCGTATTCGATATTGAAAAGAACGAGTTTGCAAAATGGGAAGCCGGACAAATGCTCAGGCGGAGGCGGTCAATCCCAGAAGATAAGTAATCATCCGGCCACTGGGGGGCTCTATCAGGCCCGCCATCAGGCACACACCCAGGAACAGTATCGTCACGTATAGCAGCGTCAGATAGCTTGCCATCCAGTTCTGCAAGGTGGCGATCAACCCGTCACCTTCCCCTGCGCGCTGATCGCCCCGGTTTGACCAGCGCTGCTTGGACAAGCGGAAGATACAATAGACCTTCACCGACGCGTTGATGAGCTGGTTGAAGTAGAGAATGAAGGGATAGCTGAGGTCGACCTTGCGCGCATACTGAAACAGAAACAGCGACAGCAGCATTCGCGTGATGCAGATAAAGACCACATATCCGAATATATAGAACGGGTCATAAAGAACCGAGGTACATACCGCCAGAACCGGGCTCACCAGCATGGTCCACATGGATATTCTCTGATCCAGCAGGCACCACCAGATAAAAAACGGCATACGGTGCGGACCGAGCGCGAGCGCCCTGGTGCCATTACGAAGCATGTTGCCGGACCAGCGGCGGAAATTCTGCACCATCCGGTCCATGCCCGATCCTTCGATCACCTCGACCGTGTAGCCCATGGCATCGGGAACGTAGAGCATCCGGCAGCCAGATTGCAGCATGTAGTACCAGGTGCTCTTGTCGTCACCGGACAGGAACCGGAACTTGCCCCAGAGCCAGTGTTCCAGGTGATCAGCCTCAAGCAGGCGGATAAACTTCAATTTCACCAGATGGTTCGCGCGGAACACCGACATGCGGCCGGTCAGTGTCAGGACCCTGCCGGACAGAGAATGCGACTGCATGGCAAGCCGGCGCTGTGCAAAGCGCATGGTCAGCCAGTTTGCGATCCAACGCGGCCCTATGCACAGGACTTCCTCGTCCGTCGTGCAAGCCTGAAGGTCGGGATAAAGCTTGAAGAGCGGCAGGCAGGCACCGACCGCATTCGGAGCGAGAATGAAGTCGCCATCCATGAAGATAATGAGGTCGTCATCCTCAACATTGCCGCGGCTCATGGCCCGCAAGACCAGGCCGATCGCGAGCCGTTTGCCCGGTTGGTTCTGCCGCACCACGTGAAGGGTGATATCCAGGTCAGACCATTCGCGAACAAGAAGGTTGGAAATCAGCTCTTCGTCGTACCGGTCACCGGATCCCAGCCAGATCGTGCCGGGAACGCCAGCGTCCCTGATTTCGCGGCAGATCGAACGCACCACCTTTTCGGTGATGTCCCGGTGTTCCTTGTACGTCGTCATCATGAAATGAAGGTGCCGGGGACGCCAGCCATCGTCCCAGACTTTCTTACCAGCGTCGCGCATCGATGGATAAACGAACTTGCCATAGATCCACGCGCGGACCGCATGCGTGAACCACCAGCCGTAGCGCCAGATGCCCAGGATGCCGATGACGAAGGTGATTTCTTTCGTGGACGGGCTGAAGAACACATTTTCGAAGATCGTGAGCCCGATGAAACAGCAACCGAAATACAGCATGATCTGAAACAGCGCCCAAGGAGTCCATTTCGCCCAGCCCTTCGGCTGGTGCATGATCTCGTCCACCTTATAGGGGAGTGTCGGCCTGTCCTGATCCATCACACGCCCCCGGTCAGTTGCTGCAGCGTCCTGAACACCAGATTGTTCCGGTGGCGTTCGAAATAGACCGTAACAGGCGTGCCGCTGGAGGGCATTTCTTCGGCAACCGGCCGCAGCTTGACCAGTGCGGAACGGCCGTCGGGAGACCGGAACCGGTGCGTTTCCGTCACTTCGTCGACAAAACCAGCCGTCCTGTCGATTTCCGTTACTTCTGCCGACATCCAGCGGTTTTCGGTCGGCACGAACAGGGAAGCCATGCTGCCCCTGCGCACCTGAAGCACTTCTTCCTGGGTCAGGAATGCCTTGATTTCCTCGGCACCGGTTTCCTCAAGAACCAGCATCGGTGCGCCCTGCTTGATCGCATTTCCCTCGGTAATCTGGAGCGACACCAAGCGACCGTCGGTCGGTGCATGGACACCCTGTTCGGTCTCTTTTGCGGCGAGCTCTACAACCAGCTGCTGCTGATGGTCCTCTTCCGTCTTGAGCCGGGCGACCCGTGCTTCCATTTCCGCGAGCCGTCCGGCAAACGCGTTGCCTGTGAACAGGCGAATGCTGTCGCCACCATCGATGAGCTGCTTCAGTTCCTGAATGTGGATCTGCTTGCGAGCCAGATCGGAAACCACGGATTTGAGGGAAAGTTCTGCTGTTTCGACCTCATCTGCGAGTATGAGGCCCTTGTCCGCCAACACACGCACACGCTCGAGCTTGAGCCGCGCGTTTTCCTTTGCAAGTTCAAGCCCCTCAAGCTGGGACTCTGCTTGCCGGACATTGTTTTTTGCAACAAGCGCATAGCCTTCTGCCCGCCTTTTCTCCTCTTCGACCAGTGCCTGCCTTTCGGCCAGTTCGGCGCGGGTTGACGCAAGTTGCGCCCTTGCACGGCGCAGGGCGTCTTCCCGGTCGGTGTTTTCCATGATCGCCATCAGACTGCCGGCAGTTACCAGGTCGCCTGCGCGTTGTGTCAACCTGGTCACGCGGCCTGCAAAGGGCGCAGTCAGCGTGGAGCGTTCAGCCGATACGACTGCCGTTTCGACTTCCAGGCGGAAGAGTGTTGCGAAGACATAGACGCCGACATAACCAAAGACGGCTGCACCCAGCACAAGATAGAAAAGCGTCATGACGATCTGTTTGATCGGCCACCGGCGCACCGGCATCGCTTCGGTCGGGTTCGGGTCAGGCTTTGTCGGAACAGGAGTGACGGGTGTATCGATCCGCACGATCGTGTCGGCGACATCGGTCATCTTGCCGCGAACGAGATCTTCCACGAAGTGCTGCATCAGGGCGGTTTCGCGTTCGCCAAGTTGAACGAAGCTGAAAGCGACCTCGCCTTTTTCCGCGTCGAGACGAACCACTTCCGCTTCAGCTTGAAGCGTTATATTGAACCCCTGGAAGGGAAGCGTGCAAAGGAGCTTCCGACTGGCACCCACTTCCGGAAGTTCACGAAAGACACCCGAGATCCGGCAGCCGCCAAGACCCCAGTCGACAGCGTCGAAAGACTGCTCTCCCATGGCAACGCGCATGGACGCCGTTACCCTGTAGTGCAGCCTTTGGCTGGGTCTTTCGTGAATGATTTCCAAGTTGCGCTTCCTGCTGTTGCGTTGACGCCAAGGCTTTGCAACGCCGGTGCCAACTCGGCAGCGCGAAAAAACAGAAGCGCCGAGCTCAGAGAAAAAACTTCAAGATATTGAAAATAAATAGATTTATTTAATTTCAGACGCGATCTCTGACCTACGGCTTTGCAAAATGCAAAGTGCTCCGAACCGTCGGAGCACTTAGGCGTTTTCGATTTTGCAAAGATCTTCGTGTCTGAGACCCAGGAAAACGGGCCGCATTTCAGGTGCGGCCCGGTTCTTATTCTCAGAAGACGAAACAGTCACTTTCGTAAAGCGACTGGAGTGTCTGATCCGCGATCCCGGTGAGACTGCAGATGCTTTCATAAGTGCCGTTGCCCGTCAGATCGACGGAAAGCTGAGTGTTGCCGTCTGCCACGGACGCCTCAAGTCTGGACAGGAACGTCTGATCATCATCGCTCCCGGCAAGATGACTGAAATCCAGCAAGTCGGTTCCAATCACAAAGTCGGTTATGACATCCAGACCGTTCAGGTCGTAGCTCCGGAAAATGAACGTATCGACCCCGGCACCACCAGTCAGCGTGTCGCTGCCACCGAGGCTCCGGATCGAATCGTCCCCTGCCCCGCCATCGATGACGTTGTCACCAGACGTACCTTTCAGGATGTCGTTTCCAGAGCCCGACTTGATGTTGTCGATGAAATGAAGCGTGTCCGTGCCGATTTCCAGGCCGTGCGCTTTCTTGTTGTGAAGCAGGATCGACAGATCAACGTCAAAGGCCGTGTAGTCAACCGTGTCGTTGCCCCGGCCGCCATGCATGTAGTCGTTCCCGGCGTCGCCGTAGAACGTATCGTCATCATGACCGCCATAGAGCTTGTCGTTGTTGTGACCACCACGCAGTTCGTCGTTGCCGGCCCCGCCCTTCAGGACGTCTTCGCCGTAACCGCCCTGCATGATGTCGTTGCCGGAGCCACCGATGAGCGTGTCGACGCCATTGCCGCCATCCATTGTGTCGTCGCCGGTACCGCCATTCATCGTGTCGTTGCCATAGCCGCCCAGCATGGTGTCGTTGCCGGAACCGCCGTTGAGCGTGTCATTCTCGTTTCCGCCGTCCAGCGTGTCGTTGCCGGTGCCACCATTGAGCGTGTCCTCGCCGGCTTCGCCGTAAAGCGCGTCATCGCCACTGTTACCGTTCAGCTCATCATTCTGGTTGCCTCCGTAAAGGGAATCGTTTCCGGAGTTGCCGTAAAGCCGGTCTTCACCGGCATTTCCGAACAACTGATCGTCACCGCTCCCGCCGTGCAGATCGTCATTGCCGTTGTTGCCGTAGAGCCAGTCATCGCCTGAGCGGCCATGTAGTTCGTCGGCACCGGCACCTCCGTGAAGGTAGTCATTGTCGGAGCGTTCGATCACCGGGGTGTTCTCGCCGCTCCCGCCGTCAGGATCACTACCACCTTCTTCCGACGCATAATGCGCGTTCAGAACCAGCGCGTTGGCAAGACCGATATCGACGGTGAAGACACTGTCGTCAAAGTCGCGATCCCCGCCGTTGAACAGGTCCTCAAACCCCAGCGTCAGCGTTCCTGCATCCGTTTTCAAAACGCCTGTCGTGTGCAGGATGTTGTCTGGATTGAGGTTCAACGTGTCTCCGTATGCGGAGGTGTGATAGGCATCGTATTGGATCAATGTCTGGGTCTGGTCCGGCGCGATGTGATAGAGACGCGGACTGTCGCTGTTCAGCGTCGCGATATCGCCATTGGCATCGAGGAACTGCAGCGTTCCGTTTTCCAGATCCAGGTTCGAGTAACCGCCGTTGCGGCCGTAACCGTTCGACACGATGAAAAAGGCGATCCTGTCACCGGCACTCACATCGAGGAATTCACGGGACTGTCCCTGGATAAGATCGCCACCGCTGCCCTGCAACGATGCGTTCGGCCAGATAAACTCAACATCGGTGATGGTGCCGTCATCGGCGATCTTGTAGTAGCCGAATGTGTTTCTGTAGCCGGCGGTTTCACCTTCAAATACCACCGAAACCGGGTAGTCATCTGTGATTTCAACGGACGTCACCTGAACCAGGCTCGGACCGCCGGACCCATATAATATGTCGTTGCCGTTGTTGCCGTAGAGCGTGTCGTCACCTGTTCCGCCCCAGATTTCGTCATTGCCATTCTGACCGGTCAACAGGTCGTCGCCGAAACGGCCCGACATAACGTCGGAGTGTCTCGAACCGTTGAGAACATCATTTTCGTTCGTCCCGATCACGGGACGGGTTGCGGGTAAGCTAGCCATTGCATTGCACTCCTTTAGCTGATGCGCCTATGCGCGAATCAGCCAGGAGGTGCAGCTAACGGGCCATTAACCAAAAAATGGAGCGACTTCCAAAAACTCATATTTTTCAATGCTTTGAAAATCAACAATTCGCTGCCGGCCACCTTCCTTTCCAAGAAAGCAACGGAAGTTTCCGATTTTGCAATGGGGCGTTTCGGATATGCGATCTCGATCTTTCACTGGTGCAGACGATCAAGAGTACCAGCTGATCGAGGTTTTCCGTGGTCCCTAAATGGCCAGAACAGAGTCCGGGCAATAGACGGTTGCCAACCCAAACCGAACATTGATTTAGCGGACCTTCATTAAACCAATCGAAACGCCCTCACCTTGAAACCGTGCGCACGGTGTCGCGCCACGAACCGGCGTAAGACCGGAGTTCGGGCTTTGTGTCGATGCTTGTTTCTTCAGCGACTGTCGTTTGCCCCGTTGAAACGTTGTGCTCATCAAGGAGCAGCGCAGCGCCGATGCTTGTGCCGGTCGCGATCCCTTCAGGTGTATGTACCGACCTTTGTGTGGCGGCTTCCAGCATCTTCAGATAAAGCGCGTTTTTTGCGAACGGCCCTTCGACAATGACCGGGCCCCGGGCACCTGTCATCAGCAGACATTCCGACGTCATCATCGCCAGGTAAAATGAAACTGCTGCATATCTCTCCCCGACGGTCAGGTCCTCCTCAGCTACGCTCCACCGGGCCAATTGTCCCTGAAAAGGCCCGGAGCGAGGCTCAACAGCAGGAAACAGCATGATCCGGTCACGCAGAACACGTGTGGTGCCGGCTTGGTCTTGAACAGCGTTTCTACCCTTCATAACCAGATCGAATTCGCGCCCCCCCCATGAAACGCGCCGATGGAACAGGGTCACCGAAGGCGTTCACATTGATGAGCGTGTCGCGCTGCGGGTCTGGAACGACATCGTCTCCGCCGACCGCCAGCGCGATAACCCAGGTGCCGGTGGAGACCACGGAGAAAGGCGGGTTTCTTCTGAGAAGGTGGGGGTAAAGCGATGCGTTGGAATCGTGAATTCCGCAGATAGCAGGCGTATTTTCCGCAAGTCCGGTACATTCGGCGACCTGAGGCAGAAGCTTACCGACTTGATCGCCAGCCTTTTTGACGGGCGCCATCTTCTCTGTCAGGCCGAGATTCGTCACCAGCGAGGAGTACCGGTTTCCCGCCGGGGACCAAAGGTCGGTGTGACATCCGAGCGAAGTGACCTCGTTGGCAAGAACGCCGGTGAGCCTGTAGGTCCAGTATTGCGGATAGGTCAGGACGGTCGCGATCCGGTCAAGAAGGTCCGGATCAGACTTCAGCTGCCAATGAAGCTGCGCCCCGAGATTGAGCCCCATGGAAAGGCGTGGTGAGCCAGTCTCATCAAAGTCTGGCCGGATTAGATCGTATTCAGCTGCAAGAGTGTCAGGTCCGTCAAATTCATAGTCGAGCATCGGCGCGGCGAGATCACCGTCCCGATTGAGCAAAACGACGCTCGCGCCGTGGGTCGTCACCGACAGCGCTTCGATGCCGTGCTCTTCGTTCAACGCGCGAAGTGCATCGCAGACAAAATCCCAGTGACCAGCGAGATCGAAATACGGGTAAGGCGGGCCAGGCAAGACGCGGTTGGGCCGGGTCACGACGCCAATTTCCGTTTCGCACGCCAGATCGACGACTGCGACCTTGAGATTGGTCTTGCCGATATCGATCACACCGACATGACGGATTTGCCTCGTCATCTCTCAGTCCAGGTGAAAGACGGTTTCAAGTTCCGTGACCACAGGCTTGTTGTCAGGTTCAGAGGCCATGATGTCGGCCATGTAGGCCCACCATTTCTGCATCACCGGATGGGCAGGTAACTCGTCCATCTTGTGATCGCTATCGCGCCAGAGCACACCAAACAGGGTGTTGGTTTCCCGGTCGAGATGGATCGAATAATCCTTAATGCCGGCGTCTTTCAGGAGCGCGACCAGTTCGGGCCAGATCTCATCATGACGCTTTTTGTATTCGGCTTCCATACCAGGGTTAAGCTGCATCTTGAAGGCGAATTTCTCCATCCTGTCAGGCCTTTCGCTTAGCAAGAACCTGGCGCGCGAGGCGCGGCAGCGCGATGACCCCGATCAGCAGCAGGCCGATGAAGATCGACATGACAATGCCGGGCACATTTAAAAGCCCGAAGCCGAACGTCACCATCCCCATCACAAAGGCGGCGATCACGACACCCGGGATGGAGCCCGAGCCGCCTAGGATGCTGACACCGCCAAGAACGACCATTGTGACGACCTCCAGCTCCCAGCCAAAGGCAATCGAGGGCCGGGTCGCGCCAAGCCGCGAAGTCAGGCAAATGGCGGCAACACCGGACATCAGGCCGGTCAGGAGAAACAGAATGAATTTCACCCGCGTCACGCGGATGCCGGAAAAGAGCGCGCCGAGCGGGTTGTTGCCGACGACATAGACGACCCGGCCGAAGTTGGTCTTGTGGAGAATAATCGCGAAGATAACCGCGAACAGCGCGAACAGTACGAACTCAAACGAGATCACCCACCAGACATAGCCCTGTCCGAAAAAGGCGAAGCCGGACGGATAGCCGGTATACGCCTTGTCGCCGAGAACGATGTAGGAAATGCCGCGAAACAGGCTCATCGTGCCGATGGTCACCACGATGGACGGCAGGCCAAGGCCGGTGACCAGCATGCCGTTGAACGCTCCACAGGCCAGCCCGACACTGAGACCCACCAGCACCAGAACCGGTACATCCGCGCCAAGCTGAACCGCAAACCCCATGGCGGTAGAGGCAAGCGCAATGATCGAGGCAACGGAAAGATCGATCTCACCTGAAATAATGAGCAGCGCCATGGCAAAGGCGATCATCGCCTTTTCGGTGAAATTGAAGGTTGCGTCGGAGAGGTTCCACGGATCGAGAAAGTAGGGAGACGCAAAGCTGTTGAGGATGAAAACGGCAATCGCAACGCCGAGCAGGAGCAGTTCCCAACTCCCCAGGAACCGTTGCGTCGGTGATTTCAGCCGATCCGGAATCCGGCGCTTTGGGGCCGTCGTGTCTGTTGCGGTGACGCTCATGATGCATGTTCCGCTTTTTTCAGGATGACCCTGCCCTTCGTCCGGTTGGACGTGGCGTTGAAGGCGACCGCGATGATGATGGCACAGCCTGAAATGGCGAGCTGCCAGAACGGCGAGATGTTGACCACCGGCAAGGCATTCTTGACGATGCCCAAAAACAGAGCGCCCAGCAGTGCACCACCGACCGAGCCGATACCGCCGGCTATCGAGATGCCGCCAATGACACAGGCCGCGACGACTCCCAGCTCAAATCCACCGGCAATGTCGACATAGGCGACCGCGTAGCGCGCCACCCAGAGGTAACCGGTCAGCCCAGCCAGCGCGCCGGAAATCACATAGGCCGCGCACTGGGTTAGGCCGACGTTGATGCCGGTATAGACGGCGGCGTGTGGATTGCCGCCAACGGCGAAGAAGGCACGCCCGAGCGCTGTACGGCCGATCAGGACAACAAAACCCAGGACGACGAAGATCGCGATCCAGGAGAGAACCGGCAGGCCGAGAATGACCTCTCGCGGGAAGGCCTTGAAGGCATCGCTCATTTCGTGCGCGTTTATCCACTCGCCGCCTGAAATGACAAAGATGATCCCGCGATAGATCGTCATCGTGCCGAGCGTTACCACGATCGGAGGAATGTCGAGTTTCCAGACGAGCACACCATTGAACAGGCCCATCAGAGCGCCAAGGCTGAGCGCGATCACAAGGATCACAGGCACGGGCAAGCCGGGCATTGCGGTGTTGAGCATCGCCACCACCATCCCTGTCAGAGCAAGATTGGCAGCCACCGACAGATCAATGCATCGAGTCAGGATTACCACCATCTGGCCGAGCGCCAGGATTATCAGCGGTGCCGTGTCATTGAAGACGTTGGCGAGATTGGCAGGCGCGACAAAGGCCGGAAAGCGCGAGGCAATTGCGCCGACAAGAACAAGAATGGCGGCACCGAGGATCGCTTCGCGGGATCTCAGGAAAGTCGGCGTCATACCCGGACCTCCGAAATACCGGCTGCAGCACGCACAAGATTTTCCGGTGTCAGCTCATCCCCCTCGAATTCTGCCGCTATGCGCCCCTCTCGCATGACGATTGCCCTGTGGGACATGCCGAGTATTTCGGGTATCTCGGAGGACACCATGATCACGGCCAGGCCTTGTGCTGCGAGTTCCGCCATGAATTCATGGACGGCGGCCTTGGAACCGATATCGATGCCCTTTGTGGGCTCATCAAGGATGATGACCCGGGGCTTCGTCGCCAGCCACTTGGCGATGACCACCTTTTGCTGATTGCCACCCGAGAGTTCGCCGATGTCCTGATCGAGCGCCGCCGCGCGCAGGTCCAGCCGCTGTGTGTACTCGCGTGCGAGTTTGAATTCTGCTGCCAGTCTGAGGAAACCGTTACGCGACGTTTCCTTAAGCGACGGCAGCGAGACATTCTGGAAGATCGGCAACCCCTTGATGGCCCCCTGCCTGCCGCGATCTTCCGGCACATAGACGATGCCACGGCGGATCGCTTCGTTCGGGTCGCGAATGACGGCAACCTGACCGTCAATGCGGATCGCGCCTTTGGAGGGTTTCGTCACGCCGAAGAGGGCCTGCATGAATTCGCTGCGACCCGCACCGACCAGACCGTAGAAACCGAGTATTTCACCGGCGCGCAGCTCAAATCCGATGTCCTCGAATTCGGTTGGATGTGAATAGCCGACCACTTTCAGGACTTCCTCGCCGATTTGCGGTGTTCGTTTCGGGAACACCTGATCGACCGAACGGCCGACCATCAGCTTGACCAGTTCCGGCTCGGACACCTCCGCAATCCTGCCGGCACCCACCATCTGACCGTCGCGGAACACCGTGTAGCGGTCGGCGATGCGGAAGATCTCGTCGAACTTGTGGCTGATGAACAGGATCGCCTTGCCCTCGGCCTTAAGCCGCTCGACCAGCTCGTAAGTCTCTTCGATTTCCTTGTGCGACAGGGACGCCGTCGGCTCATCCATGATGACGATGCTGGCGTCGATGGAGAGCGCTCTTGCGATCGCGACAAGGTGTTTGTTGGCTATTCCAAGGTCCTTGAGCGTGACCGTCGCTTCTATCCGGGCCCCGATCCGCTCAAGCAGCTCCCGCGCCTGTTCGACCATGGCCTTGCGGTCGATCAGACCAAGCCGGGTTTTCGGTGCGTGCCCGATGAAAATGTTCTCTGCAACCGAAAGCTCGTCAAAGAGGACGGTTTCCTGGTGAATTGCGGTGACGCCTGCCCGCCCGGCATCCTGTGCCGTCGGGAAAGTCATCGGCGTGCCCGCAATCGAAATCTCGCCTTCATCCGGCTGGTAGATCCCGGTCAGGATTTTGACGATGGTGGATTTTCCGGCGCCGTTCTCACCAACGAGGGCGGTCACTTCTCCCGGGAATAGCTCCAGCGAGATATCGTCGAGCGCCTTGACGCCCGGAAACGACTTGGAAATGCCCGCAAGGGAAAGAACGGGACCGACCGTAGCATCCGAACGCGGATGCGCGTCTGCTATGCCCTGCGTGTTCGCAAGCATCACCATTTCCCGGCGCCTGGAGTTAACACTTCGTCTTAAAGAACCCGGAGCAAACGCACCGGGTTCCGGACAGTTTCCATAAGGTCGTTGCGACCAGCTTAGAAGATGTCCTTAAAGTCGTCGATGTTGGAGCTGTCATAGACAAACGGATCCGCCATCGCGCCTTCATTGCCATCATCGAGCGTCAGCGAGCCCATGCGGCCCATCGGGATTTCAGCGCCTGGCGCTGCTTCGGCCTTGCCGGTGGCAAGGTTGTAAGCAAGCATGGTGGCGGAGTAGCCGAGATCGATCGGGTTCCAGATCGCGAAGGACTTGGACGCGCCGGATTCAATATGTCCGGCCATTTCAGATGGCAGACCCAGCCCGGTCACATTGATTTCCCCCGCCTTTTCCGCATCGGAGACAGCCTGCGCAGCGGCAACAATGCCGACGGATGTCGGAGCGATGATCGCCTTCAGGTCCGGATAGGTCTGCATCAGACCCTGCGCTTCGCGGTAGGACTTGTCCGCAAGGTCGTCGCCGTAAACGGTCGCCACTACGTTGATGCCCGGATAGTTGTCCTTCACCTTGTTCATCTCTTCGATCCAGGTGTTCTGGTTCGTTGCGGTCGCAGAGGCGGACAAGACGGCGACATCACCGCCATCCGGCAGATGATCGGCAGCCAGTTTGATAATCATGTTGCCGATCAGCGGATTGGACGACGGGTTCAGGTGCAACTGGCGGCCCTCCGCCGCAACGCCCGAATCCCAGGAGATGACCGTGATACCGCGGTCCATGGCCTTTTTCAGGGCCGGCACGAGCGCGTCCTGATCATTGGCGGAGATTGCGATGGCATCGACTTTCTGGGCAATCAGTGCGTTGATCACCTCGATCTGACCTTCGGCCGTGGTATCCGTCGGCCCTGTATAGATGATCTCGACATCGCCAAGCTCCTTGGCGGCTTCTTCAGCGCCTTTTGCAGCTGCTTCAAAGAAGCCGATGCCGAGCGCCTTGACGACAAGGGCGATGCGCTTGTCCTCGGCCTGGGCCGGGCCGGTCATGGACACGGCGGCAATAGCGGTTGCGGCCAGAAGTGATTTCCAGAGTTTCATTGCTTCCTCCCTAAAAAACTGCCGCCCCTCCTCCAGGTCCGGCAGAAACCGGCTACCCGCTCGAGGTCGCCTTTCTTTGTGCAGCGCTCACCGGCGCCACTATCAGTTCGATATCTGCCTGTTCCAGCATCTTGGCAGCGCTGTCCGGAATGCCGTCATCGGTGATAACGGTCGAGATCCGCTCCAGCGGACACAGGATCAGGCTGGACCTTGCGTTGAACTTTGACGAATCCACCAGCACCACCAGCTCGTCCGCCTGACCGATCAGCTTCTGTTCGGCCTGGATCAAGAGCGGATCGGCTTCCATCAGACCAAGCGGACCGAGGCCCTGTGCACCCATGAACATGCGCTTGGCGTAGAAGTTCCGGGTCACGTCATTGTCGAAAGGGCTCAGGATGATGTTCTGCTCGCGGTAGATCACACCGCCGGACAACATGATCGTGTTTTTGGAGTTCTTCAGAAGATGCTCCGCGATCGGAAACGAGTTGGTGAAAACCTGGCATCGTTTCGTCGCCAGCGGATGCACCATCTGAAACGTCGTCGTGCCGCCGTTGATGATGATCGCGTCGCCGTCCTCGCAGAGCTCGACGGCTTTTTGCGCAATTGCGCGTTTTTGCGCGATATTGATCGTTTCGTTTACGCTAAACGGGCGACCGGCCAGACCCACGAATTGCGGCGGATGAGTGGACTCTGCTCCGCCACGAACCCTCCGCAGTTTTTTCTGCACATGGAGCTGTGCAATATCCCTGCGGATTGTCGCCTCCGAGGAATCTGTCAACGCCACCAGTTCCTGCACCGTCACAACCGGACGATCCTGAACTGCGGACAAAATGATCCTGTGACGTTCTTTCTCGTGCATCTGGTCCTCCCATCAATCGAACGTTTCCACCTACACCAGTCAATGTCAATCAAAAAATGTCAAAAATGATCATTTTGCAGTGCAATATGATTGTTTTTGCGCGTTTTTGATTGACATTCCGGTATGATCAAGCGAATTTCTAGACAAAGAGGCGCAAGCTGTCAGGCGTTCAAGGGAGGAAAAGATGTTGAATTCCGCGGCCGGGTCCCGGCTGGCAGATCTTTGGGACGACCAGAAAGCCTCCAGCATGAACGAGGCCGAACTGCTGCTCTATCGCTCAAACCTCCTCGGCTCCGACAAGCGCATCACCAATTATGGCGGCGGCAATACCTCCGCCAAGGTCCTTGAGAAAGACCCGCTCACCGGAGAGGCGGCCGAAGTTCTCTGGGTAAAAGGCTCTGGCGGCGATGTCGGCACGATCAAGATGGACGGTTTCGCAACGCTTTACATGGACAAGCTCAGGGCGCTGAAGGGGCTTTATCGCGGCGTCGACTTCGAAGATGAGATGGTTGGCTATCTGCCCCATTGCACCTTCAACCTCAATCCGCGCGCTGCCTCCATCGACACGCCGTTGCATGCCTATGTGCCGAAAAAACACGTCGATCACATGCATCCCGATGCAATCATCGCGATTGCAGCTTCCAGCGACAGCAAGGCGATCACGCGCGAGATCTTCGGCGACGATATCGGCTGGTTGCCCTGGAAACGTCCCGGATACGAACTCGGCCTGTGGCTGGAAAAGTTCTGTCTGGAAAATCCGGACGCGCGCGGAGTCGTGTTGGAGAGCCACGGCCTCTTCACCTGGGCCGATGACGCAAGGACCTGTTACCAAACCACGCTCGAAAACATCAACAAGGCCATTGCCTGGTTTGAGGACAAAACAAGTGGCAAGGACGCGTTTGGCGGTTCAAAGCATCGCGCCATTGCTCCGGCCGAACGCCGAGCCGTTGCCTCGAGGCTGATGCCCGCCATCCGCGGCATGGTCTCGGGAAAGCAGCATATGGTCGGTCACTTTGACGATAGCGACGCTGTCCTGGAATTCGTCTGCTCCAGGGACATGGAACAGCTTGCCCGTCTCGGCACGAGCTGCCCGGACCATTTCCTGCGCACCAAGATCCGGCCACTGGTGGTCGACTTTGACCCCGAGAACCCGGCTATCAGT
Source organism: Roseibium sp. HPY-6 (assembly GCF_040530035.1). Taxonomy (NCBI): domain Bacteria; kingdom Pseudomonadati; phylum Pseudomonadota; class Alphaproteobacteria; order Hyphomicrobiales; family Stappiaceae; genus Roseibium; species Roseibium sp. HPY-6. The sequence goes on along the minus strand of NZ_JBEWCD010000002.1, from coordinate 1,622,335 downwards.
GAAACACTGTCCGGCCTTGGTGTGGCTGTCGAGGCATACCGCGACGACTACGCCGCCTATTACGCCCGTTGCAAGCACGACGACAGCCCTGCCCTGCGCGATCCGAATGCGGTGGTTTACCTTGTCCCCGGCGTCGGCATGATCACCTTTGCCAAGGACAAGGCGACGGCACGCATTTCCGGCGAGTTCTATACCAACGCGATCAACGTCATGCGCGGAGCATCAAGCGTTTCGACCTATTGCGGTTTGCCGGAGCAGGAGGCTTTCGACATCGAGTACTGGCTGCTGGAGGAAGCAAAGCTCCAGCGCATGCCGAAACCCAAAAGCCTTGCCGGCAAGATCGCTCTTGTAACAGGCGGTGCCGGCGGCATCGGTTCGGCGACCGCCGAGCGGTTCCTGCGCGAAGGTGCCTGTGTCGTCCTCGCCGATATTGACGGTGAAGCCTTGGCCGCAGTCGCTGAAAACCTGTCCGGCCGCTTCTCCAGCGATGTCGTCCGCACAGTGACCATGGATGTCACCAGCGAAGATGCCGTTGCCGACAGTTTTGCGCGCGCGGCGCTCGAATTCGGCGGCGTCGACATATTGCTCTCCAATGCGGGCATCGCCTCGTCCGCTCCTGTCGAAGAGACAACTCTGGACCTCTGGAACCGCAACATGTCGATCCTATCCACCGGCTATTTCCTGGTCTCGCGCGCGGCCTTTCAAACAATGAAGACACAAGGCATCGGTGGATCAATTGTCTTTATCGGCTCCAAGAACGGCCTCGCTGCCTCGCCTGGCGCCAGTGCCTATTGCACGGCCAAGGCTTCGGAGCTGCATCTCGCCCGCTGTCTTGCTCTTGAAGGCGCACCGGACGGCATCCGCGTCAATGTCGTCAATCCGGACGCCGTGCTGCGCGGTTCCAAGATCTGGTCCGGAAGCTGGCTCAAGGAACGCGCGCAAGCCTATGGCAAGGATACGTCGGAACTGGAGGAGCATTACCGCCAGCGCTCGCTCCTGAAACGCTCCGTACTACCGGAAGACATTGCCGAGGCGAGCTACTTTTTCGCGTCAGAGGCCTCGGCGAAGTCGACCGGCAACATCCTCAATGTCGATGCCGGCAACGTTCAGGCCTTCACGCGGTAGAGTAGTGCCATGACTTATGAAACTGCGAAATCCCGGTTCACCGAATGGAACGTGGACACTGAGGCAGCCCTTCGCCGGCTGGCCGAGATACCGATCTCGATGCATTGCTGGCAGGGTGACGACGTGGTCGGCTTTGAACAGAAATCAGGGTCATCCGGCGGCGGCATCCAGGCGACCGGCAATCATCCGGGCCGGGCGCGGACACCGGACGAGTTGCGCGCGGACCTAGAGTTCGCTTATTCGATGATCCCGGGAAAGCATCGTCTCAATCTGCACGCCATGTATATGGATACGGACGAAAGCCCGGATCGTGACGCGATCGAATACCACCACTTTGCAGCATGGGTCGATTGGGCCAAAAGCCAGGAGCTCGGGCTCGATTTCAACCCGACATTTTTTGCCCACGCAAAGGCCGACGACAACCTCACACTCGCCCATCCGGACGCCGGTATTCGTGACTTCTGGATCGAACACGGACGGCGAACGCGCGAAATTGCAGCTGCAATCGGTGCTGAGCTTGGCTCGCCTGCCATAAACAACATCTGGGTGCCCGACGGCATGAAGGATTTGCCGGTGGATCGGTTGGCACCGCGTGCGCGGCTCGAGGCATCGCTTGATGACATGCTTGCCGAGCGTCACGACCCGGCGCACATGCGCGACGCGGTTGAAAGCAAGCTTTTCGGCATCGGAGTTGAAGCCTACACTGTCGGCAGTCATGAATTCTATCTTGGTTATGCAATCCGCAAGGGCGTGCTGCTTTGCCTCGATATGGGCCATTTCCACCCGACCGAGAACATTGCCGACAAGCTGAGCGCGGTGGCGCTTTCCGTCGACGAACTGCTGCTGCACGTCTCCCGGCCGATGCGATGGGACAGTGACCATGTGATCCTGCTGAACGACGACATCCTCGCAATGGGTCAGGCGCTGGTCAGCGAAGACCTTCTGAAGAAAACCCATATCGGACTGGATTTCTTCGACGCCACGATCAGCCGGACGGCGGCCTGGGTAATCGGTACGCGGAACATGCAGAAGTCCCTCTTAAGGGCCCTGCTCTCGCCGCTTGACCGCCTGAAAGAAGCCGAAACAGCGCTCGACTTCACGACGCGCCTTGTCCTGACCGAAGAGCTCAAGGATCTGCCGTTTGGTGCGGTTTGGGAAGAGTTCTGCAAACGCCACAACCGCCCGACCGGCACACAGTTGATCGGTGCGCTTGACGATTATCAGAGGCGTGTCGAGGTCCGAGGATAGCATTGAACCCCCAGGTGCAAATGATCCTGAATGGAAGCTCTTTGCGCCTTCGTAACGCTGCATGACTGGCTAACCAATCACCATTTTGCCTATCCCTGCATGAGGCTTATGCATTTTTGCAGGTTCTCTTGGCACCCGTCGCTGCCTATCTCGGCTCCGATGGCACCGCTGAACCATGTTCCAGCCGGAACTTCAGCCTTTCAGGTGCTCACCCTGGTGAGGTGAAATAGATGCTGAGAACAAGTGCAAACGCGTTGATGTCATGAGCGAACGCCGGTTCACAGCCTTCGCTTCACCTGCCTCACGGTTTGTTTGCGCAGACGAGATACATTCATGTTGCAAAGAATTCAGATTGACCGATCTGTGGGCGAGATGGCCCGCAACAACATTGCCGATGTCCGTAAAGTGCAGGAGCGCTTGAACGAGCTGCTCGACCCCGATCGGCCACAGTTGGTGCCAGACGGGATCAATGGGCCCAATACCAAAGATCTCATTGGCGATTTTCAGAAAAAAGTCGTTGGTTTTGCAAACCCGGACCGCCGGGTTGACCCGGTCGGTCGAACAATATCCGCGCTCAACGACATCGCTTCGCGGGAAAAATGGAAGAATGACCCAGACGGACCGGGAACGTGGGAGCCTGATTGGCCCGAACCTTCCAAATCCATCGATTTCGACAAACTCCCAAAGATACCGGTCATCGGACCGCTCGATCACAAGAGCGGCTTCGACAGCTTTCCACCGCCAGCACAGATACTCGGGCCGGATGATTTCTCTGCTACAGCTGCACGCGATGGTGCCTGGATCATGGTTCCTCTCGATGCTGAACGCGAGGTTCAACTCGGCGTCGACCCGAGCCAGCCCGTGCAAATCCTCAACAACGGCATTGATGAAAACGGGATTGTCAGCTCCTTCACAAAGGAGCCCTTGCTGCGTGCGACGTTCAAGGAAGATCGCCTGAAACTGAAAGGCTTGTCACCATGCAAATGTTGCAGGCTGGATATTCTTCAGAACGACAGGCACCTGAGAATTTATGTCTCGGTCAAGCCGCGCCGCGTTATTCCGATCTTTGTTTTTCATGTGCAGCACGGCCCGGCAATGAAATCACGCGTTTCCTCTTCGGAGTTGCGAACAATCCTGAAAATCGCAAACAGCGAAATTCTCACACCTCAGTGCAATATTGAGATCGATCTCAAAGGCGAAAAAGACTTGTCTCACAAAGACACCGGCAAGCATCTGGGCCGAGTTGTGACCAGAGACAGTCTCGACCCGGAAAATGATGAGTGGAAGTATCTTGCGCCCTTCCTGATTGACAGGTCCTTTCCCCAGCCGCATGGCGCCAAAGAAGTAAAGACGGTCAACATATTCATCGTCCGTGAGATGGACACGATTGTGGAGGGTCAGAAAAAACCCTTTGGAGTGAGAGGCGCCATGAATGCGCATCAGCATGCCGTTCCCATGTGCCTTCTGGATGACAGATCCATTGGCCGGCTGACGAAAGTGGACGCGGTCGCACGGACACTTGCACATGAGCTGGGCCATTTGCTCATTGGAGCCCTCTATACGCACGATCATGACATCCATCAGCCTGCCAGCCACAATCACTATTCCGACGCACTGATGCTTGGCGGCGGTAGCGGTAAAAAGATCTATCGGGTTGAGATCGAAGTCATGAACCCGACGAAGCACAAGCCACCACCGCTCAAGATCTGATGGAAGGTCGTTGCCAGAAGTAAGAACACATCAAGGCATGTGCAAAAGACACGGCAATCGCCTCCTGCTCGCGGATGCTTTGAAACCACCCTCACCCGTGTCGCGGAGCAATCAGGCACCCTGCCGGTTTTCGCACCTTCCAGGTCGCGGCCCACACCGTCCGAAACACTTCTCGCCACTGCATCGGAAGGCTGAGGCATGAAACTCCTTTCACAAACGCATTCTCCCTTTGCGCGCAAGGTTGTCGTTCTGATCCATGAACTGGGGCGAAGTGACATCTCAATCGAACATCAGGAAACCAGCCCGACAAATCCCAATCCGGCGGTATCTTCCTTAAACCCTCTTGGGAAAGTACCTGTTCTGATTATGGACGACGAGACACCGCTCTACGATTCCGCGGTGATCTGCGAATATCTTTGTTCTCAGGAAGACAAGACACCCCTGCTTCCTGTGTCCCCGGCAAAGCGCATGCGCGCGCTGAGACAACAGGCCCTGGCCTCGGGCATGTGCGAGACAGGTATCGCCATCCGATGGGAAATCGAAAGAAGACCCGAGCACCTTCGCTATGAAACGCTGCGCGATGGCTTGATCGCCAAACTCGCGGCAAGTTACGCCCATCTCGAACAAGATGTACCGCGCGAAGACGAGGTGACGGTTGGCACAATAGCGCTCGCCTGCGCCCTGGACTGGGCGGCGTTTCGCGAACTCGACCAGTTCATGCCCGGACACGAAAACCTCAAAAAGTGGATGGAGGTGTTTTCACAAAGGTCTTCCATGAGGGCGAGCGCCTACGCAGGGCAAACGCATGATTGACCGATCCGGGAGGTTTCGCACTTTTTTTGAACACATTTCCCGTGCCCAAGCGGGGGGAAAAAAAATCTTTTTTTGAGCAAAAAATCGTTTGCTGTGTGCAGTTCCGATGGCCAGGCGAGATCGACAACGCGGTGTTTTCGGGAAGCGCGATCCGAAAAAATTCAGCAAACCCGCCACTATCCGCCTCGGTTCCAACGGACGTAAACAAACCGTAAAACCCGATAATTCAATCTCATGCGAACGCGCAATTTGATTGTGCGCCAATGCCCGTATCCCTGCTTGCCCGCTTTGATACGGTTTTCAGGTCGACGCCGTCTCATGCCGCTAACACCTGGAGTTTGAGCTATGCATCACGATCACATCGGATCCCAAGCCCCTGTCGCACCACCTGGCGCGAACGCCACCGACGCTGAAATCGAGGCGTACGTCGCGCAGATAATGGCGCTGCCTGAAGTCCACCCACATGGCCATGACATGGACCAGATGTCCGAACACGGGCAGCTAATGGACCTGGTGCCACGCGGTGATGCCACGCATGTTGCGGTTCGCGACGGCGATTGGTCAGATCCTGCCACCTGGTTCGAGGGACGCGTCCCGGATGAAGGTGCAAGGGTTCTGGTGCCGGAAGGCATTGCAGTACGCTACGACGCTGAGAGCGACACCTCGCTCTTTACGGTTCGCGTCGACGGTGACCTGTCCTTCGCGACGAACTCCGACACGCGCATGGTTGTCGACACACTTGTTGTTGCACATTCCGGACATCTCGAGATCGGGTCCGAGCACAATCCGATCGATGCCAATGTCAGTGCCGATATCGTCTTTGCCAACAATGGCGACATAGACGTCTCCTGGGACCAGAGCCTGCTGTCCCGCGGTCTGATCGCAACAGGCGAAGTCGACATCCATGGAGCGGAAAAAACGGCATATCTTACCGTCGAAGCTGCCCCCATGGCCGGCGATACCACACTCCATTTGGAATCTGTTCCGGACGGTTGGACCGTCGGTGACAAGCTGGTTCTGACCGGAACACACAAGGAAGGCTGGCAGAATTACGGCAGTGGTCCCACCTGGACAGGGACGCAGGACGAAGAGATCGTCATTGCCGATATCAGTGGCAACGTCATCACGTTCGAACCGCCGCTCAACTTTGACCACGATGCGCCGTCCGGGGATCTTTCCGCCTACGTCTCCAACATGACGAGAAACGTTACCTTCTCGAGTGAAGACGGCGCTGCCATACATGAGCGTGGACATGTCATGTTCATGCATAACAACGAAGTCGACGTCCGGTATGTCGCCTTTGAAGATCTGGGACGCACGGACAAGTCGGAACGCGCTGTTGATGCCTCCAGTGTTGACGACATTCAGCCGGATACGAATGTAAAAGGGAGATATTCGGCGCATTTCCATGTGGCGGGCACTGAAGACCAGGACAGTCCGGCACTTGCGATCGGCACGGTCGTTTCGGGGTCTCCCGGCTGGGGTCTCGTGCACCATTCCAGCCATGCCAACTTCTACGACAACGTTGCGTATGACGTATTTGGTGCGGCCTTTGTTGCGGAAGCCGGCGACGAGACGGGAACCTGGAGCCGGAACCTTGCGATCAAGTCGGAAGGTATCGGGTACGGAAACTGGACGATCAAGGACCAGCAGGATGTCTTTGCCGCCGACCTTGGCCGCACGGGCGACGGCTTCTTTCTTGCCAGCCGCCTGGTGGAAGTCAGTGACAGTGTTGCCGCAAACACGACGAACGGCTTCGTGTGGATGCATCGCGGGATGTCCGGCGAACCGCTTGCCGAAAATCTCGACCAGCCGGAGATCGCCTTCGGTGATGACCAACTGGCCTACAACAAGCCGCCCATCCAGGGGTTCCGTGACAATGAAGCCTTTGGAACCCACACCGGCATCCATGTGCTGAAGGCTAATCCGGAACAGGGACACGATGTTCGTTCGGTGCTGGATGGATTTACGGCCTGGGAGGTTTCTCAGGGCGCAAACCTTTCCTATACCGGGCACTACACCCTGAATGATTTCCGTCTTGTCGGCACGGACAGCACCAACGGTCTTGGATCGGCAGAATACGGCGTCAGGCTTGGGACCAATGCGCGGGACATGGTCTTCAACGGCCTGGAAATCGAGGGTTTTGAAAACGGCTTCGATTTCTCCAGAAACGTGACGACGTTTCCTGCCGAAGACTTTGATAACATCCTGATAGATCCCGTTTTCATCAACAATGGCCAGGACGTCTTCGGCTACGATCCGGCGAAGCACTTTTTCATGTCTTCCGACGAGCTTGTTGCGGACCGCCTATCATTTGACGGCGCTCTGTACCACGTTGTCGGATATCAGGACGGCCTTGACCTGAACGGTATCAAGACCGACAGCATCGGTTCCCGCGAACGCTACTTCGACAATGACGGCGGTCCCCTCCCTTTCTGGGAGGTGCGCGAACTGGTTGCCAAAAACGGGTACTACGAGACCGGTGACGGCCGGAACGTCATGCTCGTGGAGGACTTCATCGCTGACCGGGCAACTGGCGAATTGATCAAGTTCACGCATGTCGTGGAACTGCTTTATCCCAGCTACGTTTTGGCAAACACCACCAATCACGGGCTGATTGAGCTTGATGGCCAGGCAGCACAGACGATGGATGATGTTGCTGAAACACTTGCCGGCGAAGCGGTTGTGATTGACGTGCTCGCAAATGACAGTGACCCGGAAGGCGACACGCTCGTCGTGGACGGATTTATGCAGCCGGACCACGGCAAAGTTGCTCTGAACGCCTCAGGACAAGTTGTCTACACCCCGGACTTCGGCTTTACAGGCGACGATAGCTTTCTCTACTGGGCCCGTGATGAAAACGGCAACTTCACGCCTGCGGAAGTCAGGGTTTCTGTCGGATCCGCGCTGCCTGAACCTGACCCTGAACCCTTGCCGGATCCAGAGCCTGAGCCCGTGCCAGATCCTGAGCCGGAGCCGGAGCCGGAGCCCGAACCAGAGCCAGAGCCGGAGCCCGAGCCGGAGCCAGAGCCGGAGCCAGAGCCGGAGCCGGAGCCAGATCCTGAGCCCGAACCAGAGCCTGAGCCCCAACCGGAGCCCGTCGGCATCGGTCTTGGCAGAACAGAGGCTGAAACCCTTGGACTGTCAGGAGATTATACCGTGGAGGCAGTGCAAGGTGCTTCCGGCAACGCGGTCGCCAGCCTCAGAAACCCGAACGACCCGGGTGGAGCGTTAAGCGATGCTGCGGGTGAGCTCTCTGCTGTTTTTGAAGGTGCGAAAGGCACCTATGACATCGTGCTCGGCGTCTATGACGAGAGCGATGGCGTGGGACAGCTTACCGTTACCATCTCTGGAAATGAGCCGGTCGTCTTTCAACTGGACGACAATACGGGCGATGTTCTTCCGGGTCCCAACAGTTTCAGGGAGTTGCACCTGGAAGGCGTTCATCTGGAAAAAGGTGCACAGATCACGATCGAAGGCGCGCAGGACCAGTATGAATTCGCACGCGTTGACTTTCTGGATGTCATCGAAGCGAACCAACCTGTCGGTACGATCCAGTTCGGATCTGAAAAGATCATGCAGCCCGACGGTGATACCTGGCACAGCGTCAGTTTCGACACAAAGATCGAAGACGCGATTGTCGTGATGGCACCGCTCA